>NZ_JBEWYX010000014.1:0-105351 GCF_041366455.1 Pseudoclavibacter sp. JSM 162008 | reverse complement strand
CCACTCCGCGATCGGCCAAATCACCCCGAACAGCTACGAGACCGCCTACACGGCGACCACATCCGCTACCCTCGCGGAAGCGGCATAACCGAACCGACACCGTGTCCACGATCGAGGGTCAAGGCCCATCGAGCACTCCCCCGAGAAGATGCGCGGCCGCTTCGCCGCCCTCGTGCAGATCGGCTCCCCCGTCGGCACCCTCGTCTCATCCGGCGCCTTCGCCCTCGTCCTCATGATGCCGCCCGAGACCTTCGACGCGTGGGGCTGGCGCCTCCCGTTCCTCCTCGCCTTCCCCCTCCTCGGCATCGCCCTCTACATCCGCCTCAAGGTCGAAGAGTCGCCCGTCTTCCAGGAGCTCGCCGCCGCCGGCGAGCAGGTCAAGGTCCCCGTCGTCGAACTCTTCCGGAAATCTGGACTCCGCCTCCTCGTCGCCGTCGCCGCCGCCATGCTCGGCGTCGGAGGCTTCTACATGATGACGACCTTCGTCGTCTCCTACGGCACCAACGTGCTCGAAGTCGACCGCCAGGTCATGGTCAACGCGACCCTCATCGCCGCCGTCCTCCAGATCGGCGTCACGATCTTCGCCGGCCGCCTCGCCGAGCGCTTCGGCCCCGGCCGCATGACCGTCGTCGGCGGCCTGACGACCGGCATCGCCGCCTTCCCCCTCTTCTGGCTCATCGACACCGAGAGCCCCATCGCCATCATCGCCGCCGTCAGCATCGGCATCGCCCTCATCACCCTCTCCTACGCCGTCACCGGCGCCCTCCTCGCCGAACTCTTCCCACCCCGCCTCCGCTACAGCGGCGTCTCCCTCGGCTACAACCTCGCCGGAGCCATCAGCGGCTTCCTGCCCCTCATCGCCACCGCCCTCATCACGGTCGGCGACGGATCATCGTGGCCCGCCGTCCTCGTCCTCATCGGCATCTGCGTCATCACCGTCATCGGCGGCGCCTTCGGCGAGCGGATGCGCCTCCGCGACGACATCGTCGAGATCGACGAAGCCGCCTCCTGAGCGCAGACAAACGCTCCCTCCCCACCCCGGGCACAGCTGCCCGGCAGCACCACACGCGAAAGCAGGACACGACCATGACCACGCCAACCACACCCACCGCCAGCCCCAGCACCAGCGCAGCCACCACACCCGCCGGCGCCCTCACCGACGATCAGCGCCAGCGCATCCTCGACGCCGTCGACGCCGCCTTCGACCGCCAGATCGCCTTCACCCAGGAGCTCGTGCGCCACCCGTCGCTGCGCGCCAACGAATCCTCGGCGCAGGACCTCCTGTACGGCGCCATGGCCGGACGCGGCCTCGCCATGGACCGCTGGCAGCTCGACCCCGACGAGCTCGCCGCCCACCCGGGCGCCGGCGCCGTCGAGATCTCCTACGACGGCCTCGAGAACGTCGTCGGCACCTTCGCGCCGCAGGAGGAGCGCGGGAACTCGCTCATCCTCAACGGCCACATCGACGTCGTCCCCGAAGGGCCGGAAAGCCAGTGGGCCCGCTCCCCGTGGGACGCCACCGTGCGCGACGGCTGGCTGTACGGCCGCGGCAGCGGCGACATGAAGGCCGGCCTCGTCGCCAACCTCTACGCCTTCGACGCCGTCCGCGCCGCCGGCCTCACCCCGACCGGGCGCATCCACTTCGAGTCCGTCGTCGAGGAGGAATGCACGGGCAACGGCTCCCTCTCGGCCCACCTGCGCGGCTACACGGCCGACGCGGTCCTCATCCCGGAACCCGAAGAGGACATGCTGGTGCGCGCCAACACCGGTGTCATCTGGCTGCGCCTCCGGGTCGACGGCAAGCCCACCCACCCGCGCGAGATGCAGACCGGCTTCAACGCCATCGACGCCGCCTACTTCGTCATCGGGGAGCTGCGGAAGCTCGAGGCCGCCTGGAACGTCAAGCAGGGCGAGCACCGCTACTTCGAGGAGCTCGACCACCCCATCAACTTCAACGTCGGCAAGATCCAGGGCGGCGACTGGGGCTCCAGCGTGCCAGCCTGGTGCGAGGTCGACGTGCGCGTCGCCCTCTACCCGGGCATCACCGCCGACTCGGCCTGGGCCGAGATCACGGATGCGCTCGCCGCCGTCACCGTCGATGCAAACGGCACCACGACCGCCACGAAGACCGGCTTCTTCGCCGAGGGATACGTGCTCGAGGAGGGCGGCGCCGCCGAGCAGGCGCTCGAGCGCAGCCACAGCGCCGCCTTCGACGGGGCGAAGCTCGAATCGTTTGTCACCCCCGGCTACCTCGACGGGCGCGTCTTCGTGCAGTACGCCGACACCCCCGCCCTCGTCTACGGCCCCATCTCCGAGGCCATCCACGGCTACGACGAGCGAGTCGACCTCGAATCCGTGCGCCGCATCACGAAGTCCATCGCGCTCTTCATCGCCGAATGGTGCGGGGTCGAGTAGACGCCGGCAGCGAATTCACGGCACCGACACCGGCGATCCATCGCAACGGCCGCGCCGGCTCTCACGCTCGAGAGTCTGCGCAGCCGAGCGCGTCCCGGGATACCCAGGCTTGGTTCGGCGCTGCCTCGCGGTCAGCATCGTCTGCTCGCTCGATGTCTGCTCGCTCGACCTTCCCTGGTCACCTCCGCCTCGCCCCAGCGGGTGGCCCCGTCGCTTCTCAGCGCGTGCCGGCCCCGTGCATCCACTCGTCGCCGCTGCCATTGAGGGAGTCCTGCACCGCTTCCTCGGCGTCGGCGAGCGCCCGTTCGGCGGCGTCCAGCTCGAGCTTCGTGGCCCGCTCCGCCTCGAGCCGTTCGCGGTCGGCCGCCTGGCGCTCGGCGCGATCCCGCAGCGACAACGACTGCGAGTCCGGCAGGTGCAGGTCTTCGCTGCGCAGGGCGGCGAGGCGCGAGCGCAGCTCCCGAGTGCGCAGGTACGCCTCGCGGACGCGGAGCATCAGATCGGGTTCCGACTGCTGGCCTGCTTGGTCTGCGCGCGCGTTCACAGGACAGAGCCTAGAACGTTCCGACAGCACGGCCGAACACGGCGCGATCGCGGCGCGCGCGGTTCAGGTAGCCCAGGCCACGCAGGAGGCGCGGGCGGCCCAGCAGCTCTGACGGTTCAAGCAGCTCCAGGCGCTCAGGCCGCGACCGAGCTCGTACCGACGGGCTCCGGGCAGATGCGCATGCCGGCTGGCGAGTTGGCCGAGCTGATGATGGCGCGCACCCACGCGTCGTTGATGGCGGGCATCCGCCCCCCGGCGAACCGGAACCGCAGGTCGGTCGCCGGGCTGATCCACAGCGTCTCACGGCCGCTGCCCTGACCGGCGGGACGCGAGATGGAGAATGCGACGCTGTGACCGGCACGCAGCAGACTCAGCACGGCGATCTTGAGGTGCGCGAGCGGGCGGTCGTCGATCTCGAGCTCGTGGCCCTGACTGCCGTAGTACATGAAACCCATGGGGTCGCCTTCGATTGATGAGGAACCAAGGCGACGGATCCGTCTCGACCGCTCGGTGTGCGCCCCGAACAAGTGAAGGAGGGGCTGGGGACCGAAGTCCTTCGAGTGTCACACGCCGCGCTCGCAATCCCTACACTTTCGCTGATTCCCACATCGACCCTGGCTCAGTTCGAGCCGCAGCGCCGCCGACACGGCGGACGAGATGTCCGACTCGCGTTCGTTGAATCGACGCTCCGAGATGCTGGCTGCTCGTCGCCTCGGAGCAAGCGCATCTCGTACGGTGGATGCATGACCGGAGGAACACCGCGACGCGTCGCGCTCATCACGGGTGTGGGGCGCCGGCGCTCGATCGGCGCCGCGCTTGCGGTGGGCCTGGCTCGCGACGGCTGGGACCTGGCGCTCAACTACTGGCAGCCGTACGACGACCGCGTTGGGCTCGAGCGCTCCGGCGACGACCCGCGGGCCGTGGCGGAGCTGTGCCGAGAACTCGGCGCATCCGTCGCGCTCGTCGAGGGAGACCTGAGCGACCCGAGCGTCCCAGCCCGACTCTTCGAGGAGGCGCGGACCCTCGGTCCGCTCGCAGGCCTCGTGCTGTCGCACGCGGAGTCCGTCGACAGCTCCATCCTCACCACGGATCTCGAGAGCTGGGACCGCCACTTCGCGGTCAACGCCCGCGCGACGTGGCTGCTGATCAAGGCGTTCGCAGAGCAGCTGCCCGTGGTGCTCGACCCCGGGAGCGCCCGCGCCAGCATCGTCGCCCTCACGAGCGACCACACGGTCGACAACCTGCCATACGGGGCCAGCAAGGGCGCGCTCGACCGCATCGTCACGGCTGCCGCCGTCGAGCTCGCCGACCGCGGCGTCAGGGCCAACGCCATCAACCCTGGCCCCGTCGACACGGGCTGGATGGACGACGAGACCCGAGCGTGGTGCACCGACGCGACCCCCGCGGGACGCCTCGGCACTGGCGAGGACACCACCAACCTGGTGCGCTTCCTGTTCTCGCCTGCGGGCGCCTGGATCAACGGCCAGGTGCTCTGGAGCAACGGCGGGTTCAAGGTCGGGTAGGCCGCATCCGCAACGCGCATGCGTTAGACAAGAGGCATGACTCTTGATGAGCCTCGCCGGACGATCCGCATGTGGATTCTCGCGAGCGTGATCGCCCTCGTGCTGGCGGCACTCGCGACGTGGATGCTCTTCCCGCTTGCGATGGAGACCTACTGCGGTCGCGTCGGCACCGGCCCCGAAGCGTGTCTCGACGCGCGAAGCTCCGCGGTCGGCCTCCCCACGAGCTTCTCGTCCTTGACGCGAGCAGTCGGTGCAGCGATCGCGACTCCCTTCATCGTCGTCGTCGTGATCCGCTACGTCCAGCAGCAGCGAACCATGCGAGCAGGTGGTGCACCCCGGGGAGACACCGGAGTCCCGAACGCATGACCCCTCCGTTCCTCCGCCCACGATCGACGGCGCGCATCTGGCTCTGGACGGCCGTCATCGTCATCCTGATCTCGCTCGTCCTGGCGCCGGTGCTCACGTCAACGACCTGCTACGACTCCCTCGACCCGACATCGAGCCACTGCGAGAGCGTCCAGCTCGGCTTCGCCGGCAACCAGACGAACGGATGGGTCTGGCTGGCCGCCGTTGCCGCGACGGCGGTCACCGGTTGGCTCCTCGCTCGACGCCACAAGTCGCGCGACCCGCGGTAGGCGCGGCCCCACGCCCGAAATCGAAAGGAAGGGGGCTCGTCCACAGCAGCACGCGCATCAGGGATGCGAGAGCTTCGAATCGCCCAGTCAGCACCGTCTCCCGCCCTGCTAGCTTGAGCGCGTGGCCCCGCAGATCCCCCCGCAGCTCGCCGACCGGCACACGCGTCGCCTGCGCCGCCCGGCCACCGAGCGCACGCCGGAGTTCGACCTGAGCTACGCGCGCACCGGGCCCCGAGCATCCACCCCCGTCGTTGTAATCCCGGGCGGCCCCGGCCTCGGGTCGCTGCTCCCCTACCTCGGCTTCCGCCGGCGCGCAGCCCAAGGTGGGCTCGACGTGATCATGGTCGAGCACCGCGGCATCGGCTTCTCGCGCGCCGACCTGCGCGGCCGCGACCTGCCGGCGTCGGCGATGCGCATCAGCGACGTCATCGACGACATCGCCGCCGTGCTCGACCACGAGGGCATCGGCCAAGCGCACATCGTCGGCGCCTCCTACGGCACGTACCTCGCCTCGGCGTTCGGGGCCCGCTACCCGGAACGCGTCGCCGGCATGCTGCTCGACTCAGCCCTCCAGTCGGCCGAGTCGCTCAACCTTGAGCGCCACACCGTGCGCGAGCTGTTCTGGCACGGCGACACCACCACCGCCGAGGCCGTGCACGCGCTCATCGACCAGGGCGTCGACTCGCGCATCCTGCTCGACGTGGCGAGGGCTGCATACGAGCTCGGCGGCGACGAGCTCCTCCTCCCCGTGCTGCGGCAGCGCGCCAACCACGCGCACACGGCCGCCTGGAGCGCCCTGCAGCTCTACGCGACCCGCGACCGCTCGATCGTGCGGTTCCCCGGCATCTACGAGTTCGACCTCGCAGGCGTCGTCGGCTTCCGCGAACTCGGCTACGGCGGCACCCCAGACGGGCTCCCCCTCGACCCCGCCCTCACCTACTCCGAGATCGCCGACCTCTTCCCCGCCTTCGCGGGCGAACCCTTCGACCTGGCCGCCGAGACGCCGAAGTTCACGTGGCCGCTCGTGCTGCTCGTCGGCACACGCGACCTGCGCACCCCTCCGCCCATCGCCCGCGCCGTTGCGGCGACGGCACGGGATGCGGTGCTCGTGCACATCGAGAACGGCCACTCCGCCCTCGAATCGCACCCGCTCGCACTGCTCAACGCGATCCGCGCGCTCGTCCGGGGACGGGAGCACGCGCTGCCCGGAGCCGCGGCGGCGATCAACCGGCTGCCGCGCCGGGGACTCGCCGCGCGCATCCCGGAGCTGCTCGGGGCCGCGACCCTCGTCGAGAGCACGGTTCGGCCGTAGCCCGCCGACCGCCGCCCCTCAACCGCGAGCGGGGTCCATCCCATCGACGACACCGGTGATGCTGTGGTTGATCGGGTGGTAGGTGTTGATGCCGATGTTGTAGTAGACGCCGCCCCGGTAGGAGCGGCGATGCTCTCGGAGGGCGGGCGTCCCGACAGGCATCTGGAGCGACCCGGCGAGGACGTCGTCGAGGACGACGGCCGTGAGCTTGTACTCGATCCGATCGGCCGCCCAGCCGTTTCCCGCGAATTCGGCTTCGATGCTCCCCCGGGTCAGCGTCTCCTCGTCGAAGACCACGGCATCGGGGCGGACGTAGTTCTCGAAGCTGGCGATCGGCACCCCGCTCGCGTACCTGTCTCGGACGATGTGCAGGAGGCGAGCCCCGATGGGGAACCCCGTGACCGACGACACGTCGGCGTCGGCGTGCGTCCAGGAGAACTCCCGAACGTCGGTGCTCGGCTCGCGCTTGCTCGCCGCGATCAGCTCGAAGAGCGTGTGCGAGGTCTCGGGATGATGCTGGATGGCGGCGGCACCCTCGACTCGGGTTCCGCTGCCCTGGGTCCGGGAGATCAGTCCTCTGGCCTCGATATCCCCCATCGCACGCCGCAGCGTCGACCGGGCCACCCCGAACCCTTCGCAGAGCTGCCGTTCCGTCGGCAGCAGGTCTCCGCTCTGCAGCACGCGCCGCCGGAGAGCTTCCTCCATCTGCGCGATGACCTGCGCATACAGCGGCGCCCTGCTTGTCACATCGACGGCGACGAACGCCTCGCCGAAGGACACACGTCGTGGAGCATCGCTCACTGCTGATTCTCTTTCCTCGCTTGTCGCGACGTGCGACGCCGGGATCTCCCGGCGCCGCACCGCTGGCCTCACTCTAGGAACGAGAGCTGCGCCACAGATCCTGCCAAGTGACCGTCTTGGTGTAATCATCCTGCAGGGTGTCGGTGTTGTACGGCTGGAACCCGCCCGCCTCCTTCAACTCGATAACGCCCCAATCGTCTGCCACGGGCTGCACCTCCGGATCGAACGAGGACTTGCTGTCGGGCATGATGAACTCCATCCCCTCCTGCGATGTCGCGAAATGGATGTAGAGCTTCGCCGCGTTCGGGCTCGCGCTGTTCGTCGCGTACGCCATCGTCTGCGGTGTCGCGGCCCCCGCATACGGGTTCATGCCCTCGCAGGGCGCGAGCTTGTATCCCTTGTCGACATTGTTGCGGTACTTCGCGGCATACATGAGGCCGAAGGGCGGGTCGCTCTGACCGGCAGCCCCCACCGCGTCGGAGACCTCCTCATCGTTCTTGAAGATCGTTGGGCTGTTGCCCGCGAGACGCTTCACCCATTCGTGAACTGCCGTGGGCTCCTCGGTCACGAGCTCCTCGCCGAAGTGCTCTTCGTAGGCTGCGGCGTACTCGTCCGCGTGATGGTTCGCCGCCTGGTTCCAGATCGTCGTGTACAGCGCCCGGCTCTCCGGGTCGGGGATGGCGACGCTCCCCGCCCACTCCTCGTCCGTGAGCTGCCAGATGTTCGAGATCGGGCAGGTGTCCCCGTACACCTCGGTGTTGTACGTCCAGATCGCCTGGTTGTCGCTGGTCAGATACGGGTACTGCGCGTGCGCAGGCAGGCGGTCGTAGGCGTCACCCGGAACCCAGTTCGTGAGCACCCCGTCGGCGAGCAGCTCGCTGTAGAAGGTGGGCACTTCCGAGTTCGCGACGACATCGCCGATGACGTTGTCCGCCTCGTACTCCTTGGCCACCTTGTCCATGACGTTGGTCTCGATCTTGATGCCCGTCGCCGGGATGCCGTACTTCGCAGTGAACGCCTCCGCGATCTGCACGACCTTCCCGGTCTCGTCGTAGATCGTGATGGGGCCTTCTTTCTTCGCGGCGTCGATGAGCGCATCGAGGTCGAAGCCCTCGGCCGTCTCGTCGGCTGCGAGGTCCGGGCGCTCCACGGTGTTCTCGGCAACGCTGCCGTCCGCACCGGGAGGCGCGCAGGCCGACAGCGAGAGCAGCGCCGCCGCGGACACTCCGACGGCGAGCGCCCTGCGGAGGGTCCGCGAACGTGTTCTGGTCATGATGGTTCCTTTCGGGGAGATGAGATCAGTTGTCGGAGAAGACCGACGGGACAGGACGGGTGCTCTGGAGGCGCATCAGCGATTCGATGTGCGGGAAGACGGCGCCGGCGACGGTGCCGTAGTAGTGGCGGTTCAGGTGATCAGATGCACCCGGCAGCTGCTCCCCGCCGCCGTACGTGCGGTAGATTCCACCGGCCCGCTTCAGGATGAAGGCCGGTGCGGCGACGTCCCAAGGGGACGCCTCGAACGAGAAGACGGCGTCTGCCCAGCCCGCGGCGACGTGTGTCAGCGTGATGGCGCTGCTCCCGAGATCGCGGACGTGCGAGTACGTGTCCTCGAGCTCTGCGTAGGCCTCCAGCGCTTCCGCCCGCAGGTGCACCAGGTCGCGCGGCAGCGGGAAGCTGGCGAGGACCGTGGCACGTTCGGGGGTCGTCGCTCCCTCTGATCGCAGGTCTTCGCCGTTGAGAAACGCGCCACGCTCATCCGCGACGAACATGTTGTCGGCCACCGGGTCGTAGACCACGCCGGCGACAACCTCCCCGTCGACGGCCGCGCCGATGCACACGGCCCACAGGGCGATGCCGCGTGCGAAGTTGGAGGTTCCGTCGATCGGGTCGATGAACCAGGTCACGTCACCGGCACCGCTCGCGCCTCCTTCTTCTCCCACGATCCTCGAGTCGGGCAGCTCCTTCTCGATGACGCCCCTGATGAACTGCTCGGCGCGAACGTCGTACACGGTCACCAGGTCGTGGAAGTTCGCCTTCGCGTCGATGCTCATGCCCTTGGAGCGGAAGCCCTCGAGGGCGAGCGCCCCTGCGCCCCGCGCCGCCTCCTCGGCGATCCGTGCGAGTTCGATGCTGCTGATGGTCTTCGTGGTCATGCGGTTTCCACCTTCATGCGTTGTTCGTCCTGATCGAAGACGTGCAGCGCGGATTGCGCGGCACGCAGTGTGACCCGGTCGCCCGCCCGGACCGGCGCGGCGACGGATGAGGTCGTGTAGACGTGGCGTTCGCCGACGAGGACGTCGGTGGTCCAGCTGCCCCCGGTGGGCATGACGGACGCCACCGTCCCGTCGAGCGTGAGCTCATCGGTGACTCCCGTGTCCCCAGCAGGCTCGACCCGGATCGCCTCGGGCCTCACTCCGAGCGATCCGAGCCGACCAGCATCCACCCTCGCCGCGAGGTACTCGTATGCCGACGCAGAATCGGCACCGGCGGGAGTGAAGTCGAAGAAATTCATGGGTGGCACGCCGAGGAAGTTCGCGACGAACCGATTCGCTGGCCTGTCGTAGATGTCGAGGGGTGTGCCCACCTGCTGCAGCTTCCCCTTGTTCAGCACGGCGACGCGGGTCGCGAGGGTCATCGCCTCCCACTGGTCGTGCGTGACGAAGACGATCGTCGACTTCGACTCGTTGTGGATGCGCTTCAGCTCGGTCCGCATCTCCAGGCGCAGCCGGGAGTCGAGGTTCGACAGCGGCTCGTCCAGCAGCATCGTGTCCGGCTGCACGGCGAGCATGCGGGCGAGGGCCACGCGCTGCTGCTGCCCTCCAGAGAGCTGCGCCGGATAGCGATCGCGGTAGTCCGTGATGGAGAGCGAACGCAGTACCTCGTCGATTCGTTTCGCACGGGCCGCCTTGTCCAGCCTCCGGAGCTTCAGGCCGTAGTCGATGTTGTCGGCGACCGTCAGGTGCGGCCAGAGCGCGTAGCTCTGGAACACGAGACCCAGGTCGCGCCGCTCAGGAGGAACGAAACGAGCGGCTCCGGGTTCGTCGACGGCGCGGTCGCCGATGCGGATGGATCCGCTGGTCGCGTTCTCGAGGCCGGCGATCATGCGGATCGTGGTCGTCTTCCCGCATCCGGACGGGCCGAGGAGGCACATGAAGTCGCCGTCCTCGATGGTCAGATCGAGGTCGTCGACAGCGTTGGAGGCTGCCCCGTAGTTCTTGACGATGCTCTTGAGATCGATGGTGGGCATGGGGTTAGCCTCCTAGGCCGCGGGACAGGTCGGTCTTCATGATTTTCTGGACGGCGTAGGTGCCGAAGAAGGCGAGGGCGGAGACGACGAGGACGACCCCGTTGCCGGCTTGCGTGTACCCCACATCCAGAAGACGGATGGACAGTGTGGTGAGCACTTCGAGGCCGGGGACCGCGAGGATGACGACCAGGCTCAGGCTCTTGACGCCGGAGATGAAGGACATGAGCATCGACGTCGCCACGGCGCTCTTCTGGACGGGCAGGATGATCGTGCGGAAGCGGTGGAACCAGCCTGCGCCTGCGACTCGCGCGGCCTCCTCGGTCTCGCTCCCGAGCTGCATCATCGCGGAGATGCCGGCCCGCGAGGCGAAGGGCATCTGCTCCGTGAAGTAGATGATCACCAGCAGCGCCGCGGTCCCGTAGAGGGCCGGCACCGGCCCCCGCTGTACGGCGAACAGCGACAGGTAGGCGGTCGCGAACGCGATGCCGGGAACCAGGTACGGGAAGAACAGCATCTGTCGCAGCGTCCCGGAGAGGAGCCTCGACTCCGACCTGACGATGACGTAGCCGACGAGCAGCCCGACGACGCCGGCCATCACCGACGACAGCCCGACGATCCAGAACGTGTTGAAGGCCGCGCTGAGGACTTCCGCGTTGAGGAGGATCCCGTTCGGGAATCCGAACGTCTGCAGGTTCGTGCCGATCCAGAAGTCGAGTGTGAAGTTGTCGGGCGCGAAGCTGCCCGGCACGCGCATGACGGTTGAGAGCGCCAGCACGAGAATGGGGAGCGCCACGCTGACCGTGAAGAGCGCGACGCAGGCCAGGGTCGCGAAGATGCGAGACCTGCCGAGCCGCACCTCGTTTCCCGCCGAGCCGCTCTTCCCCGAGATCGTCACGAAGCGCTTCGCTTCCTTGAGGAAGTGCATGTCGACCCACAGCGAGATCGCGCCGATGAGCACGATCGCCGCGACGATGACCGCCGCAGAGCCTTGCTGGTTGCTGTAGACGCTCCGGTAGAGGCTCGTCGCGAGGACGTTCATGTTGACGGGCAGGCCGAGGACGTAGGCGACGCCGAACTCTCCGAGCACTTTGGCGAGGATGAGCGTCACCGCTGAGATCAACGAGGGTCGGAGGATCGGCAGGACGATCGTGAAGGCGGTCCTGATGCGTGATGATCCGAGAATCTGGGCCGACTCCTCGAGTGTGGAATCGAAGCGCTTGAGGGCGTTGCCGACGAGCAGGATCACGAACGGGACGAAGTGGATCGCGAAGATCAGGATGATGGGCACTCGGCCGTAAGCGAGCCAGTCCGGGACGACGACCCCCATCGCCTCAAGCCATCCGGCCTGACCTCCCGCTGAGCGATTCTTGAACATCGTCAGCCAGGCGAGCGCGAAGGTCCAGGCCGGGAGCATGTACGGCACGATGAGCGCGGTCGCGAACCACTTGCGACCCCACATGTTCGTGCGGACGAGCAGCCAGGCGGCGCACACGCCGATGACGAGCGCGAGCGACACGCTGCAGACCGCGATGACGACGGTGTTGCCGAGCGGCCCCCAGAATATGGCGGCGGCCTGCGGCGAGAAGAGCACCCGCCAGAGGTAGTAGGAGGTGAACGACCCTTCCTCCTGCTGGGTGATGGCTGTGTCGGCCCGGTCGACCGTGATCCCGTCTCCGAGCAGCGAGATGATCGGCGCGACGATCAGGTAGGTGAAGAGCAGCAGGGCCAGGATGCCGATCGTCGTCGTGGGGTTCGTCGAGAGGACCCTGAGCCGGTACGCGAGCGGCGTTTTCGTCTTCGGTGGACGCTTGCCGCGCCTGGCTCGCGGGGGCACGGGCGGTTCCCCCTCCGGCGTCTCCGGAATGATGATGCTGGTTGTCAAGACATCCTCGTCTCACAGTGCAGGTGAATTGGTACCTTATTAGGTATGTTTAGAGGAAACACCCACCCCACCAAAATGTCAAGACAATAGATCGAAGTGACACCTCATTTCCGCGCCGGTCCAACAGAGCCCGCTGCGTCGGTGCGCACAACGGACTCGGGGCGGTGAGCCGAAGCCCACCGCCCCGAGAGACGACCGAGAGAGACCGAAGCTACTCGCTGATGACGGCGTCGACCTCGACCTCAAGCAGCAGGTCCTTGGCGACGAGACCCGCTGTGCCGATGAATGCGCAGGCCGGTCGGATGACGCCGAAGACCTCGCCGTGCACGGCGCCGACGGCGTCGAAGTCGCGCTCGATGTCGACGAGGAACACTCGCGTGCGCACGACGTCGCTCAGTGAAGAGCCCGCCTGCTCGAGCGCGGCCCCGATGCGTTCGAAGATCTCCCGCGCCTGCTCTTCAGCGTCGACACCCGGGGCCGTCGTACCCGCCACGAAGACGAGGTTGCCGACCTTCACGGCTCGCGAGTAGCCGACCGTCGCCTCGTACGGCGAGCCGGAGGAGATGTTCGTGCGTTCGGTCATGTGGGGCTCCTTCTTGTGGTCAGGTTCCGCCTCCGACTTGGGAAGCGCGTCCTGGCAGGCGATGTCAGGGAGAGCATGCCATGCGGCGGGCGCCGGGTGAACCCGCCTCAGACCCCGACACGGCCCCGTCGTCATCGCGGTCCAGCTCCGGCTCCCCGGACTCGAGCGCCGCCCGAGCTGTCGGCGCCTCGATCCGCGCCGGGTCATCGGCATCCGGCCGGTCCGCGTCCGGTCCCCCCGTGTCGGCCTTCACCACGTCGAGCATCCCCGTCGTGGCCTCCGTGTACCACTCGGTGAGCGCCGGGTCCTCGGTATCGAGCCAGGCACCAGCCCCGTGCTCCGACTCGACGACGCTCGCCCCGAACACGAAGTCGTCACCGTGCTCGGCGATGCCCGCGCGCACGCCCTCGTCGATGGCCTCCTTCGCGTACCGGCGGCGCATCATGTAGGGGTCCGTGCGCAGGTCCTTCGCCCACGCCCACATGATGCCCATGACGACGAACGCGAACGGCAGCGCAGTGACGACCATGATCGCCTGCAGCCCCGACAGCGCATCCCGGCCGCCTGCGAGCAGCAGCGAAGCCGCGATCAGGCCGAGCATGAGGCCCCAGAAGATCGTGACCCAGCGCGATGGCTCGGCCTTGCCCTGCTGGCTCATCGACCCCATGACGATGGACGCGGAGTCGGCGGACGTGACGAAGAAGATGACGATGGATACCAGCGCGACAACACTCGTAATGGCGCCCAGCGGGAGCTCCGCCAGGAGAGCGAACAGCTGAGCCTCGGCCGAACCGGCCGCACTCACGCCAGCGCCCTGCGTCTCCAGCCACATCGAGGTGCCCCCGACGATGCCGAACCAGACGAGACACACCGCGGACGGCACGACGATGACGACCGTCACGAACTCGCGCAGCGTGCGCCCGCGGGAGATCTTCGCGATGAACAGGCCCACGAACGGCGTCCACGAGACCCACCACGCCCAGTAGTACGTCGTCCAGGCCTGCATGAACACCTCCGTCTCCTCACCCATGGAGGCGTTGCGCATCAGCATGGTGCCGAGCTCACTGAAGTACGTGACGCCGGCGGCCGGGATGATGTTCGCCAGCAGCAGCGTCGGCCCGGCGACGAGTACGAACAGGCCGAGGAGGCCCGCGACGACCATGTTGATGTTCGACAGGATGCGGATGCCCCGCTTCACACCCGACACGGCGGACAGGATGAACAGGGCCGTGAGCACGGCGATGGCCCCGATGATGAACCCGTTGCCGAGCGTTCCGAGCCCTGTCACCATCTCCACGCCCGACGCGATCTGCAGCGCGCCGATTCCCAGCGAGACTGCCGTGCCGAAGAGCGTCACGAGGATCGCGAAGATGTCGATCAGCGGGCCGAACCAGCCCTGCGTGCGCTGTGAGAACACCGAGTCGAACAGGGCCGAGATCAGTGGTGGACGGCCGCGGCGGTACGCCGCGTAGGCGATGGCACCGCCGACGAGCGCGTAGTAGGCCCAGGCCATCGGCCCCCAGTGCAGGACGGTCTGCGCGATCGCCGTGTGCATCGCATCCACGCTGCCCGCGTCGACGTCGAAGCCGTGCGGCGGCGCCAGGAAGTACGTGAGCGGCTCCATCGGGCCGTAGAAGAGCAGCCCGATGCCGATGCCAGCGGAGAACAGCATCGCGATCCAGGACACCATCGAGAACTCGGGCTTCTCATCGTCCGCGCCGAGGCGCACCCCGCCGGTGCGCCCGTAGCCGACGACGAGCATGAAGATGGCGACGACGATCGTCAGGAGCGAGAACAGCCACCCGAAGTTCTCCGTCACCCAGTCGAGCGACACGGAGCCGACGGCCGAGATGCTCGCCGGGTCGACGAGACCCCAGCCGATGACCGCGACGACGCCGGCGCCGGCGACCCCGAACACCCACCAATTCGTCCGGAAGGCCCGGCCCGTCTCCTCGACGCCGATGCCGGGGATGAGCGCCGGATGCAGCGGATCCGGGTCGATCACCTCCCGGATGATGCGCGACACGGGCTTGCGCTCGGGCCCGAAGGCAGCCGGCTCCTGTGCGGATCAGGAGGGTGGTGCGTCCTGTGAGTTCATGGCGTGCGGTGCATCCGTTTCTCTCGGGGGAAGGCAAACGGGGTGCAACGTTACCCGAAGGTCTTCCCGCAGCCGAGTCGAGCTCGCACCGCTGCGACCGTCCTCTGACGCCGCGCCGGGCGCTGAGCAACCTCGGAGGCCTGCGCGCGAGACTTGGCTGAGTGAACCACCTCACACCCCAGCATCGAGGAGACCCAATGCCGCTCAACATCGCCGACCTCACGATCAGCAGCCCCGACTTCGAAGCCGGAAGCCGCCTCGCGGACACGTTCAGCGCTGACGGAGGCAACACCGCCCCTCGGCTCGAGATCACGGGAGTCCCGGCCGACGCCGTCGAGCTCGCGCTCATCGTCCACGACCCGGATGCGCCCATGCCGCTCGGCTTCACGCACTGGATCGTGTACGGCCTCCCAGCCCAGGACGGCCCCGTCGACGCCACCGCCGACCACGCCAGGACCGCCGAGAACACGGCGGGCAAGAGCGAGTACATGGGGCCTCAGCCGCCGGAGGACCACGGCGACCACCACTACTACTTCACGGTCTACGCGCTCGACCACCACGTCGAAGGCACGCCGACCCGCGAGGAGTTCCTCGACGGGTACGCGCACGCGATCCTCGAGCAGAACCGACTCGTCGGCCTGTACTCGAACTAGGCGCCTCGCGCGGGGCGCGGCCGCCCTACGAACGCCCCGCGGCTCTCGCGGCGGCGACGGCGTCGCGCAGCTCCCCCGTCCACGCAGCCCCGTGCCCGGGGAGCATCGTGCGCCGCCCGAGCTCGGCGATGGCGGCGAGTGAGCGCAGCGCTCGAGGCGAGTCGGCCGTGGCCGCTCCGGCGATGATGCGCGGCCCCTCGTGCCCCGTGTAGGGGTCGAGCGTCACGAGCGCGTCGCCGGTGATCGTGGCGCCTCGGTCCGGGAAGTCGAGCGCGCAGTGCCCCGCCGTGTGCCCCTGCGTGAGGACGACGTTCGGACGACCAGGGAGCTCGGACGGCCCGGCAGGAAGACCCTCCGGGATGCGGTCGAGGCCGCGCACCCGCAGCGCCCCGGCGCGCGCCATCCGCAGCAGCTGCGCCGCCCCCTTCGGATACCGGAGCGGATACCCGAGACGCGGCCGCTCGTGCCGGTAGCGGTACGGGTGGAGCGCGAGGTACGCATCCGCCAGATGCACGTGCACGCTGCACCCCACCTCCTCCTGCAGCCGCCGCGCCATGCCGACGTGGTCGAAGTGGGCATGTGTCAGCAGGATGGCCCGGAGCTCGGCGGGGGGTACGCCGCAGCTGACGCAGCGCGTTCAAGAGATGCGGGTACGTGTTCGGCAGTCCGGCGTCGACGAGCAGCAGGCCCCGCTCGGACTCCACGAGGTACGTGTTCGTGTGCGCCTGCGTGAGGCGGTGGATGCCGGGGGCGACCGACTGCGTGAAGGTGACGTCTGGGGATGCGAGTCGAAGAACCACGAGGTCCGTCCGATCTTGTCAGCGTGACTGGGCCTTCCATCCGTACCACCGACGATGGCCAGGAAGGGGGCCTTGCCATTCGCCGTCCGGCTGTGCTCACAGGGTGGATTTCCACTCCCTTCCCCTGACCATCGCGGAGAGCGAGGTGCACGATGCCGCCGAGCGGCGACCGCGCTCCAAGCGTTCGCCGACGCTGCGCTGTAGCACAAGCAGCGCGGACGCCGACTGCCCACCCCGGACCGGAAGTGCCGACGCCGGCAACCGAGGTTCACCACATTCCACGCGGATTCTCTACCCCTCATATTCGGCTCCGCCCTCGGAAAGACTGAAGCGCACGAGACGAGGAGGCGGCCATGTCCGACCATGCTGATTCATCGGGCCTCCCTGCAGACCCCGCAGCGGATGAAGACCAGTACTGGGACGTCTACTTCCGGTCGGCGATGCCCGATGAGTTCCTCGCCCTGTGGGCGATCACGGCCATGCTCACCGTGATCGTCGGCATCGTGGTCCTCGTCCTGGCGTGAACCGCGGCAGGTCACAGGCAGCGCCCCGGCAGCTCCCCCTACATTGGGGGCCGTGACCCACCCCCACGATTCCTCCCAGGGTGTCGAGGGCGAGCTCGCCCAGGACACCGCGTTCGACGACCGCGTCGTGCGAAAAGCCGACTCCAAGGCGGCGGTCGCCGTCCGCCAGGGCATCCAGCGCGTCGGCGACAGGGTCGGCCCGAACAGCGCGCTGATCCTGCTGCTCGTGATCGGCGCTGCGATCATCCTCGGGCTGAGCATCCTCGCCGCTGAGATCTACGAGGCCGTCACCGACCGGGACGGCGTCGCGGGGCTCGACCAGCCGCTGCTCGACTACGCCATCACCCTCAGGTCGCCGCAAGCCGACGCCATCATCACCGCGTACACCGACATCGCCGGGCAGATCGGCATGCCCGTCATCGCCGTCGGAACGCTGCTGATCCTGTCGATCCGCCGCCGATCGTGGACGCCGGTCATCCTCATCGTGGCGGCGGGCGGTGGCTCACTGCTCATGACGGTCGTCGGCAAGAACTTCATCGGGCGCGTGCGCCCCGAGCAGTCGGAGGCCGTGCCCCCATATGAGACCTCCGCGTCGTTCCCCAGCGGGCACACGCTCAACGCCGTCGCCGTCATCGGCGTCATCGCCTACCTGCTCATCCTGCGCCGCCAGACCCGGCGCGTCCGAGTCCTCATCGCCCTCGGCGCCGCACTGTTCGCGCTCACCGTCGGCCTCTCACGCGTGTATCTGGGACACCACTGGTTCACGGATGTGCTCGCCGGCTGGGTCCTCGGAGCCGCTTGGCTCGCGTTGGTCATCTGCGCGCACCGCCTGTACCTGCTCATCCGCGAGCAGCGGCATGCTCGCCAACTCGGGCAGGCAGCCCAGGACAGGGCCGTCTGAGGTGCCGTCTGAGGCGATCCGTCTTGCCACGAGTCTCCCAGGAGGCACAGACGACTCGTGGATGCCCGCTCGCTACGGTCGTCGGCATGGTTAATCTCAAGAAGCGGGTGTCCACTGTCATCGCCGGTGCCGTCGTCGCGGGTGGCCTCATGTTCGGCGGGGCGACCGCCGCCCAGGCGGTGACGCCCAACTACAACGTCGGCCCGTTCGCGACGGTGAGCGAGTGCGAGGCGGCGAAGATCACCTACATCTCCTCCTGGACGAAGATCAGCCAGGACTGCACGTACTACCCGAAGCAGGGTGGCTTCGTCGACAACGGCTACTACTTCCACTACCGCGCAATCGCCTGATCGGGGTCGCCGGCAGCGCGCGGCTCAGCAAGCGATGCCCTCCGCCACACCGTACGTGGCGGAGGGCATCCTCGTTCCCTGGCCACCGCGGCGAACGAACGTGCTGCGAGCGTCACTGCGGCTCGGCGGCAACGCGCGCAGCAAGCGCGGCAGGTCAGGCGGCGCGCAGCTCAGAGGCGCTGCTCGTGCACGGCCTCGAGCGCCGCGCGATCCCCCGGCAGCATGCCATCGATCGGCTCGCCGTTCCAGACGATGTCCGCGCCAAGAGCCGCGAGCAGCTCCTTGCGCTCCCCGTGCGAGAGCTGGGCCCCGTGCACGATCGTCGCCGGGCTCCACAGCATCGCGAGCTCGTCGTGCCAGCCAGCGCCGACGTCGCGCACGTGCAGCAGGTCGTGGAGTGACTTCGGGAGGTGCTTGATGGGCTCGGCGAACGCATCCGCGAGCACCGCGAGCTTCACCTGACGCTCGACGCCCGGCGCGACCACGAACGGCTCCGGGTTGCTGCCCTTGAACGCCTCCGAGACCTCCTCGGCCTCGAGCAGGATGACACCGCTCGTGGGCCGCGGGTTGCATTCGATCGCGAACAGTCCGCCGTCGTTGTCGACGAAGTCGAACGACAGCTGCCCCGTGTAACCCGGGTCGAGGGTGTCGACGAGCTTCTGCGTGTAGTCGAGCGTCTCCGTGCTGTCGATCGCGAGGAACGAGATGCCGGTGCTGTGCGCCCACTGCTCGGGCGCGCGGTAGGTGCAGTGCGCCGTCACGCGGCCATCGACGACGATGCTGTACGTGCAGATCATGGGGCCGTCCACGAACGGCTGCACGAGCCACGGCTGGTCGGGCGTCGGCACCGCGTCGTCCACCGACATCCTGCCGGCGAGCGGTCCGGTGTTCGTGAGCAGCCCCACGCCGCCGCGCGAGAACGCGGCGCGGGCAAAGTACCTCGGGTACTGGTCGATCGCCGCCCGCAGCTCCTCGGGGCTGTTCGCCACGATCGTCTCCGGCACGGGCACGCCGGCCTCGATGGCGAGGCGCTTGAAGCTGGCCTTGTCGTGCAGGCGTGCGAGCTGCTCGAACCCGCCCGTGAAGACGCTCGTGCCGTCCGGCAGCTCGTGGCCGCGAGCCGCGAGGTAGAACGCCTCCTCGAACGTCGGGATGACGACGTCGATCCCGTGCTCTTCCACGATATTCACGAGGTCTTCGATGAACTCGTCCGTGTTGAACCGCGGAGAGTTCGTCACGAAGTGCCCCGCAAGGTACTTGGAGTGATTGCCGATGGCACCCGCGTAGGTGTCGCTGGCGAACACCGTATGGCCCGTGCTGCCCAGCTTTCGGATGATGTCGAGCGCGAACGTGTTCCGGGAACTGGTGACGAGTACTCGCACGGGAGGTCCTCTCGAAAGGATGGAAGCGGGTCCCGCCAGCCTAGTGAAGTGCCCATCCCAGCCTCGCCCGGGGATTCACGAGGAAACTCCCCATCAAACTCCCCACTTCAGCACCTCGGGCCGACGTGCCGGACCGCGCTCCCCGTCGACGTCGGTGGCCGGTGCTGTACTTGGCGCATGGAAACTCAGGGGTGGGTCGCGGTGAGCTTCGTGCTCGGCGCAGCCGTCGCAGTCATCGTCGCGCTCGTCTTCAGGTCGCGGGCGAATAAGCGCTGGAAGACCACGCTCGAAGAGCGCGAGAACGCCGCGGAGGCAGAACGGAAGGCGCTGGCCGCCGGCGCAGAGCGGGCACACGCAGCATTCGACGAGCGACAGCGGGAGCTCGTGCGGACCACGGAGGCTCGTCTCGAGCAGCTCGCGCGAGCACATGACGAAGAACTGCAGCGGCGCCAGCTGGTGCTCGAGCGCCACCAGCAGCAAGCCAGGCGCTCCCTGGAATATGAGCTCATCTCGAGGGCGGCGATCCTTCAGAGCTGCGCGACCCTGGGACTGGACGGGGTGCTCGCGACCAACACGTGCATCCTCGTCGAGGAAGGGTTGAGCACCAACAGATACGTGATGCAGATCGACCACGTGCTCATCACAACCGCCGGGGCGCTCATCGTCGAGCACAAGCGCTGGCGCGGAACCATCTTCGACGGCATCCGACCGAGTGCCGCGAGCGCCTCCTACAAGAACCTCATCGACGACTCCAGACTCGATCCACCCTTCGCCGTGCAGATTGCACCCCGAGGCGGGCCTTTCAGAGGCAGTGAAGAAGAAGCCGGCGGGCTCGCCGTGCGCACGCACCTCGGCTCCAAGTCACCACGGAAGCAGGTCAGGGCGCAGGCCGTGCACCTCTCCGAGCACCTCGACGAGCAGCTCGGTGGCGCCCCTTGGATCGATACGTGCGTGTTCTATTCGAGTTCCGACGCGACCGTCTTCACCGAGACGCGAACCGGCACCACCCCGGAGGACCAGACAGCCGTCGTGGCCGGCGAGCGAGAGTTCCTCGACCTCCTCGTGCTCCGAGAGCGGACCAAGCGAGAGCGCCTCGACCGAGACCTCGTAGAGCGGATCGCGGCCCTCCTGCACACGGGCGGGGCCAAGATCGATAGCTTCGGAGCGTTCTCGCACGGACCGGCCGCGATCCTCGCCAGCCAGATCGACCCGCCGATGGATACCCCGGCAGCCCCGGCGATGGCGGATGCGCCTCTGGGCTGACCCTGAAAACTGCTCTGGTACGCGAAAAAGCCCCGCATGGCGGGGCCTTTTTCGTGTTGCTGCTGTTGCTCAAACTGGCTGGGGTACCTGGACTCGAACCAAGAACAAAGGTACCAGAAACCTCCGTGTTGCCAATTACACCATACCCCACTGGCACCGAAGCGCCTCAGAGAGCATAGCGCACTCCGCGAGGCTGGACAAATCAGCGCGTCGCCCGGGCCCCGAGCGCGCCTGACTCGAGGCCGAGGAGGTCCCGGTCCACAGCCATGCCGGTCTGCGCACCGTTCCCCGCCGCGACGATGAGCATCTGCGGCCCGGGCCCCGTCAGCTCCCCCGTCGCGTAGATGCCGGGCACGCTCGTGCGACCCAGCTCATCCGCCGCCACGAGGCCGAACGCGTCGAAGTCGACACCGAGGTCGCTCGCGAAGTCGAGCTTCGCCACGTAGTTGGGGCGCACGAAGACGGCCTCGGTCGTCACGACGTCGCCATCCTCAAGCGCAACCCCCGTCACTCCCCCCGGTCCGCCTTCGACATCGACGACGGCCCGGTTCTCGACGACGACTCCGCGCTCGATGAGGTCGAGCTCCTGCAGCTCAGCGAGCTGCCCTTCCCCCGCGAACACGGTCAACGCGCCGGTGAAGCGCGTCAGCTGCACCGCCCGCTCGTAGAGATCCGTCACCCCCGGCGCCGCGATCACGGAGACCCGGCGGTCGCGCTGCGTCCACCCGTCGCACTCGACGCAGCTGTGGATGCTCGTGCCGTAGAACGCGCGCAGCATCGGCAACGCAGGCAGCACCTCCGTGAGGCCCGTCGCCAGGATCACCGAACGCGCGAACACCGCCCGCGCTGGCGTACCGCGCACGCCCTTCGCCTCGACCGCGAACCGGTACGGCACGCGCACCCCATCCCGGCGACGAGATGCGATCTCTCGCGGGTCCGCGCTGACACTCGAACCGTCAGCTGCGGGGACGCCACCCGCTACGAACGCGAACGACCCCTCGAACGCGGCCCCCTGCGAGGCCTCCGCGCCCGCCGACTCCTCGTCGCTCAGCGCGCGCACCCGAGAGACCTGGGCGAACTGGACCTCCGCATCCTCGTACGCCTCGACGTCCTCACGCCCCAGCCTGCGCAGTTCGTTCGGGGCGGTGTGGTCGCGCGTCAGGAAGCCGTGCGCCTCGAGCGTCGCCGAATGCCGGGGCCGATTGCCGTCGAGCACCAACGTCGAGTACCGGTGCCGCGCGAGGATCAGCGCCGCCTGCAACCCCGCAGGCCCACCCCCGATGACAACAACGTCGTAGTGCGTGCCCAAGGCCTCGGTCATGCAGTCCTCCCGGAATCTCCCGCCCGCAGGCTCAGGCAGGCGGGCATCCTCTGAGGTTAGCCTCACCCGTCCCGACGTGCGAGGGCTGGCGCAATCCGCGGGCCTCCGGGCGCCCTCGCATCGGCCCACTCACGCCGACCGTGCGACTTCGCGAGCCCCTCGCCCCCGGACACAAGTCTCGGGATGGGTTAATCGCTTCGGGATGGGAAAGAAACCATCCCGAAGCGATTAACCCATCCCGAAACGAGGGGGTGAGTGCTCGGCGCGCGCGCGGACGCGCGCGAGGGGGTGAGCGCGAGCGGGTGAGCGCGCGAGCGGGTGAGCGCGCGAGCGGGTGAGCGCGCGAGCAGCGCGGGCTACGCGGCGAGGCGCGAGGCGAGCGAGCGGATGCGCGCGAGCGACTGCTCGCGGCCGAGCAGCTCGAGCGATTCGAAGAGCGGCGGGGAGATCTTGCGGCCGGAGACGGCGACGCGGATCGGGCCGAACGCGACGCGCGGCTTGAGGCCGAGGCCGTCGATGAGCGCGCCGCGGAGCGCCGCTTCGATCTGCTCGGTGGTCCACGCGTCCGGCACGTCGAGCGCGTCGAGGGCCGTGATGGACGCGTCGAGCACGCCCGAGACGTCGCCCTTCAGTGAGCCGACGGCCGTGTCCTCGACTTCGAGGTCTGCGGCGTCGACGAAGAGGAAGCCCAGCATCTCGGGGGCCTCGCCGAGGAGCTGCATGCGCTCCTGCACGAGCGGCGCGGCGCGGCCGAGCAGCTCGAGCTGCGCATCCGTCGTCTCGAGCGGGAGCACCCCGGCGAGCTGCAGCGGGGCGACGAGGCGTGACGCGAAGTCGTCGGCGCCGAGCAGGCGCATGTGCTCGCCGTTGATTGCCTCGGCTTTCGTGAGGTCGAAGCGTGCCGGGTTCGGGTTGACGTCTTCCACGTCGAACGCGACGATCATCTCGTCCATCGTGAACACGTCGCGGTCGGCGGCGATGGACCAGCCGAGCAGGGACAGGTAGTTGAGGAGCCCCTCGGGGAGGAAGCCGCGGTCGCGGTGGTGGAAGAGGTTCGACTCGGGGTCGCGCTTCGAGAGCTTCTTGTTGCCCTCGCCCATGACGTAGGGCAGGTGGCCGAAGCGCGGGATGAACTCGGCGACTCCCACGTCGATGAGCGCGTGGTACAGCGCGATCTGGCGTGGCGTCGACGAGAGCAGGTCCTCGCCGCGGAGCACGTGGGTGATGCCCATGAGCGCGTCGTCGACGGGGTTCACGAGCGTGTACAGCGGCTTGCCGTTCGGCCGCACGAGCACGAAGTCGGGGAACGAGCCCGCCTTGAACGTGATCTCGCCGCGCACGAGGTCGTCGAAGGAGAGGTCGGTGTCCGGCACCCGCAGGCGCAGCGCGGGCTCGCGCCCCTCGGCCTTGAGGCGGGCGATCTCGTCGGCGGACAGGTCGCGCTCGTAGTTGTCGTAGCCCATCTTCGGGTCGCGACCGGCGGCGATGTTGCGCGCCTCGATCTCCTCGCCCGTCGCGAACGACTCGTACAGGTGGCCGGCGTCGCGGAGCTTCTGGATGACGTCGAGGTAGATGTCGGTGCGCTGCGACTGGCGGTACGGCTCGTGCGGCCCGCCTGCGTTGACGCCCTCGTCCCAGCCGAGGCCGAGCCAGCCGAGGCCGTCGATGATCTGCTGGTAGCTCTCCTCGGAGTCGCGCTCCGCATCCGTGTCCTCGATGCGGAACACGAACGTGCCCCCGGTGTGCTTCGCGTAGGCCCAGTTGAAGAGGGCCGTGCGGATGAGCCCGACGTGCGGGGTGCCCGTGGGAGACGGGCAGAAGCGGACGCGGACATCGCTGCCCGTTGCGGTGGTTACGAGCGAAGAAGAGGATGCAGTCATGAGGCCCCCAGCTTACCGGGGCGAGCCCACGCGCCGGGAGCTCCGTCGGCAGCTCAGCCGGCAGTTCAGCCGAGCACCTTCCGCCAGGCGCCCTCGCTGATGAACGGACGGAAGCCGAGGGCCTCGTTGACGTTCAGCATCGGCCGGTTCTCTTCGGCGTTGTACGTGTAGACCCGCTCGACGTCGGGGTGGAGGCTCCTCCACGCGAGCAGGTTCTCCGCCTTCACGAGCAGGCCGAGCCGGTGGCCGCGGTGCTCGCTCAGCACGAGCGTGTCCTCCTGGTCGGCCCGCTTCGTGCCGTCGGCCATCCGCTGCAGCTCGGTGAAGGCCACGAGCTCGCCGCTCGGGAGGTGCTCGATCGCGCCGACCAGCACCTGGTCGCCTCGGGCGATGGCCGTCGACTCGAGCTCCTCGCGAACGCGCTTCGCGTCCCACTCCTGCTCATCTTCGGCGAGGTCGCCCTGCGGGGCGTCCGTGCTCATGCGGGCCTTCAGCTGCGCGTAGCCGTCGACGTGCTCCTCGGTCGTCGGGTACGACCATGAGACGTAGCGGTAGTCGTCGCCGGCGACCTCGGCCGCGCCGTCGCGCAGCCCGCGGAGGCCGGCGTCGCGCTCCTCCCCGAGCTCGAGCACGCTCATCCGCTCGACCTGTCCCAGCTCGAAGCCGCGGCCGAGCAGCATCTGCGCGGCCGGATCGAGGGCGGGGATGTCACCCACCCCGGTCGGTGACGGGATGCGCGGGCCGTCGACCTCCCGGTGCACGACCCAGGTGCGGATCTCGGTGCGGCCCGCTTCGCGCACCAGGCGCTCACCCAGCTCGTAGGTGGCGGCCCCGAACCCGCGGCCTCTCGCCTCCGGGTGGATCTCGAGCATCATCTTCGCCATGTGGACGTCCTCCGTGAGCGGGAGGTCGAAGAGGACCCGGCCGACGAGGCGCCCGTGCTCTCGGATGAGACGACCGTCGCGGCGCTCGTACTCGCTCGCCTCGTAGCCCGGGAGCAGCACCTCAGCAGGCAGGACGAAGTCGTCGTTGCGGTACGTCTCCCGGGCGACGGCGTTGCGGAGCGCCGTCATCTCGTGGAACGACTCGGCCGACGCATCGCCGAGCGATGACGGGATGGCCAGGGGTTCAGCGGTGAATCCGCCTGGCTGACTGGCGGCGGGGGCAGTGGTGTCGAGCGACATCGGATGCTTCCTGTTGGTGCGGTGAAGCTGCGGCATCGCAGCCGGCCAGGATATCGACGGCGACGCGCTCACCTCAAGCGGGCGGCGTGGCGACCGTCCGTCGCGCATCGCGCTTCATGGACACAACGACCAGAACCGTTCCAGAACTGGACGCCGGGGTAAGGCAAGGCTTATCTTGGCTCGGTGACTGCTTCCGCTGCTCTCCAGACCCGCCCCGCCTACCGGCCGTACTGCGCCGAGGTTCGCTCGGTGCAGCATCTGTCGCCGGCATTCACGCGGGTGACCTTCACGTGCGAGGAGTTCGAGCACTTCGGCACCACCGGGCTCGACCAGCGGATCAAGCTCATCCTCCCCATGGCCGACGGCACGACCAGCGACTTCGGGCAGCGCGACCCTGAGGTCCTCGACGCCGGCCTCTGGTACGAGCGCTGGCGCGAGACGCCAACAGCGCAGCGCAGTCCCCTGCGCACCTACACGGTTCGCCGCGTCGACCCAGACGCGCGCGAGATCGACGTCGACTTCGTCGTGCACCACGGTGCTGGCCCCGCGGGAGCCTGGGCCGAGACCGCGAAGCCCGGCGACGACCTCGTCATCGTGGGCCCCGACCAGCGCAGCGAGCACTCGCACCTCGGCGCCGACTGGCATCCAGGTACCGCCAAGCGCCTGCTCCTCGCGGGCGACGAGACCGCGGTCCCCGCCATCGGCTCCATCCTCGAGTCGCTCGACGAGCGGTGCGACGTGGACGCGCTCCTCGAGGTACCGACGAGCGCAGACATCATCCGCATCGACGCGCCCGCGAACGTCCGCATCACCTGGCTGCCACGCGACGGCGCCAAGCACGGGGCGCGCCTCACGGAGGCCCTGACCAGCTGGTGCGAGGCCTCCCCCGACGCGCTCGCGCAGGCCGCGTCCCCACGCCCGCAGCAGATCGCCGACATCGACGTCGACGTCGACCTCCTCTGGGACAGCCCAGAGGACGGCGAAGGCGAGTTCTACGCGTGGATGGCCGGGGAAGCGGCGACCATCAAGACGCTCCGCCGCCACCTCGTGACCGTGAACGGCGTCGACCGCAAGCGCGTCGCCTTCATGGGGTACTGGCGCCTCGGCCAGTCCGAGCACCAGGAATGATCGCGGGCGCACGCGCGCGCCGCATCCGCCTGGTCGCCGTCGGCGCCGTCGCGCTGCTGATTGCGGCCGTGATCCTGAGCCTTCTCGTCGGAGCCCGCCCCATCGCCCCCTCCGTGGTCCTGGATGCGCTGCTCTCCCCCGATCCAGAGCTCGCGGACCACACCGTCGTGCGAGACCAGCGCATCCCTCGCACGCTGATCGGTCTCCTCGCGGGCGCGGCGCTCGCCGTCGCGGGCACCCTCATGCAGGGCATCACACGCAACCCGCTCGCCGACCCGGGACTCCTCGGCATCAACGCGGGGGCCTCCGTCGCCGTGCTCGTGGCCATCACGTTCTTCAGCATCTCCGCGCCGACCGGATTCGTGTGGTTCGCGTTCGCGGGAGCCGCCGTCGCCGCCGTGGTCGTGGCCTTCGTCGGCACTCGGGGGCCCGACGGCGACAACCCGGCGAAGCTCGCGCTGACCGGGGCCGCGGTCACCGCCGGCCTCACCGCCGTGACCACCCTCATCCTGACGACCTCCATCGTGGCGCTCGACGTCTTCCGCTACTGGCAGGTCGGAGGGCTCACCTCGCGTGGCCTCGACACCGTCGCCGTCGTCGCCATCCCGCTCCTCATCGGCGGCATCATCGCCGTCGCGAGCGCGCGCGGCCTCGACCTCATCGCCCTCGGCGCCGACACCGCGGCAGGCCTCGGGCAGAACGTGGCCCGCACCCGCACGCTCGGCATCCTCGCCACCGTGCTGCTCTGCGGGAGCGCCACCTCGATCGCCGGCCCCATCGTCTTCATCGGGCTCCTCGTCCCCCACGCGCTCCGCGCCATCGTCGGCGACGACTACCGGCGCCTCCTCCTC
Source organism: Pseudoclavibacter sp. JSM 162008 (assembly GCF_041366455.1). Classification (NCBI taxonomy): domain Bacteria; kingdom Bacillati; phylum Actinomycetota; class Actinomycetes; order Micrococcales; family Microbacteriaceae; genus Pseudoclavibacter; species Pseudoclavibacter sp. JSM 162008. Next base: position 78,074 of record NZ_JBEWYX010000014.1, on the reverse strand, counting down.
ATCGGCGCGCCCCTCGGCGGCGCCGTCCTGCTCACCGCCGACATCATCGGACGAGTCATCGCCCTCCCCGGCGAAGTGCAGGCCGGCGTGGTCGTCGCCTTCGTCGGCGCCCCGGTCCTCATCACGCTCGTGCTGCGTCGGAAGCAGGTGGCGCTGTGACCGGATGGGATACGCGCACGCTCGCCCCCGCCGCCGAGCACGCAGGGGCCGACTCGCCACTCGAAGCGGTGCGAGCCCGCGTCCGCCGCCGCCGTTCCGCCGTCTTCGTCAGCCTCAGCGTGGCCCTGGCCGCGGTTGTCCTCATCGGCGTGACGACGGGCGACTACCCGCTGACGCTCGAACAGCTCGGCCGCACACTCCTCGGCGGCGGCGACCGTCTCGAGACCTACGTGCTGTTCCAGGTGCGACTCCCCCGGGTCCTCATGGGCGTCCTCGTCGGAGCGTGCCTCGGCGTGGCCGGTGCCCTCTTGCAGGGCGTGCTGCGGAATCCCCTCGCGAGCCCCGACCTCCTCGGCATCAGCGGAGGCAGCAGCGTCGCCGCCGTGTTCGTGCTCCTCGTCTTCGGCGTCACGGGGCCCTTCCTCGCACTCGCAGCGTTCGCCGGAGGCCTCGCGGTCGCCGGCGTCCTCCTCCTCGCGGCTGGCCGGCGCGGCGAGGCCGGCTTCCGCCTCATCCTCGCCGGCATCGGCATCTCGTTCCTCTGCGTCGCCACCATGAACTACCTCATGGTCCGCAGCCAGGTCGAGCTCGCCCAGGCCGCGCTGCTCTGGGTCACGGGCTCCCTCGCCTCCACCGCCTGGTGGCACCTCCTCGTCGTCGGCGTCGTCGCCCTTGCGGCGCTCCCCACCGTGACGCTCTCGGCCCGCTGGCTGCCCATCACGCAGCTCGGCGCCTCCACGTCCGCCGGACTCGGCGTCAGCACCAGTCGGGTGCGCATGATCGCGGTCCTCACCGCCGTCCTGCTCACCGCCGTCACCTGCGCCTTCGCGGGCCCCATCTCCTTCATAGCCCTGTGCGCGCCCGCCATCGCCAGGTCGCTGCTCGGCCACGGCGCCATCGGCGTCGGCGCGAGCGCGCTCACCGGAGCGGCCCTCCTCACCGGCGCCGACCTCGTCGCGCAGTTCGCGATCCCCGAGACCTCACTGCCAGTCGGAGTCGTCACCGGAGCCGTCGGCGCCGTGTTCCTGCTCTGGCTCCTCGCCTCCACGAAAGGACGCCAGCTGTGAACGGCGACGACTTCGCGCTTGCACCCACCGTCGACCCCGCCGCGAGCGCCGGCCCTGGCCCGCGCCTCTCCGCACGCGGGCTCTCCGCCGGCTACCCGAGCCGCACGGTCATCGAGGGACTCGACCTCGACATCACCCCCGGCCGCATCACGATGATCATCGGCGCCAACGCCTGCGGCAAATCCACCCTCCTCGGCGTGCTCGCCCGCCTCACCACGCCGCTCGCGGGCAGCGTTCGCCTCGACGACGTCGACGTGGCGAGCATCCCGAGGCGCCGGTTCGCGCAGACCGTCGGGATGCTCCCCCAGCATCCGACCGCCCCAGACGGCCTCACGGTCGCAGAGCTCGTCTCCCGCGGACGCCACCCCCACCGCGGACTCTTCGACCGCTGGGGCCAGGCCGACACGAAGCACGTCGACGAGGCAATGCGCCGCACCGGCGTCGCCGAACTCGCCGACCGCCCCGTCGGCGACCTCTCCGGCGGGCAGCGCCAGCGAGTGTGGATCGCGATGTCGCTCGCCCAGAACCCCAAGGTGCTCCTCCTCGACGAACCCACGACGTTCCTCGACCTCAGCCACCAGCTCGAGGTCCTCGACCTGCTCGTGAGCCTCAACCGGCGCGAGGGAACCACCATCGTGGTCGTGCTCCACGAGCTGAACCTCGCCGCCCGCTACGCCGACGAGCTCATCGTCATGCGCGATGGACGGATCGTCGCGAGCGGAGCTCCCACCGACGTCCTGACGAAGGAGGTCGTCGCCGACGCGTTCGCGCTCGACGCGCTCGTCATGCCAGACCCCCTCACCAAGACGCCCCTCATCGTGCCCGTGCCAGGCGGCGCCCACACCGGCAGCGAGCCCGCATAGTCCCGCCGCACCCCGACTTCCTCACGTCACGCCCCGTTCGAAAGGAACCACCAATGCACCGAATCCTCCGACCGATCGCCGCCGCAGCGGTCGCGGTCACGGCGCTCGCGCTCAGCGCCTGCTCCCCCGCGGCCACCGACGCAGGCGACACGGCCGCCGCCCCAGGCGACGCATCCAGCTTCCCCGTCACCTTCGAGCACATGTACGGCAGCACCACGATCGAAGAGGCGCCGACCCGCGTCGCGACGTGGGGCTGGGGCGTCACCGACGCGGTCCTCGCCCTCGGCATCGTCCCCGTCGCCATGGCCTCGATGGACTACGGCGGAGGCGACGACCGCATCGCGCCGTGGGTGTCCGACAAGATCGAGGAGCTCGGCGGCGAGACCCCCGTCATCCTCGACAACGCCACCTACGAGCTCTCCGTCGAAGCGCTCCTCGCCACCGACCCCGACGTGTTCATCGCGTCCTACTCGGGGCTCACCCAAGAGGAGTACGACGCCGTCACCGCAGCCGGTGTGCCGGTCGTCGCGCCGGAGGAAGCCATCTGGTCGACGCCGTGGCGCGACGTCATCACCGACACCGGCAAGGCACTCGGACTCGAGTCGGACGCCACCGCGGTCCTCGCCGACCTCGACCAGCAGGTCGCCGACCAGGCCGCAGAGCACCCCGAGTTCGAAGGCACCACCATCGCCTACGCCTCGGAGGACGTCGACACCTTCTACCTCCTGCTCGAGAACGACCCGCGCGTCGAGCTGCTCACCGACCTCGGGTTCACGAGCGCACCATCCGTCGCAGAGCTCGCCACCGGAGAGTCGACCTTCTCCACCACGGTCTCCAGCGAGAACCTCGACCGGATCGACGCGGACGTCGTCTTCACGCAGACCGAGACCGAGGAGCAGCTGCAGACGTTCCTGACCTCGGACCGCACGAAGCTCATCCCCGCCGTCTCGAAGGGTGCCGTCGCGGCGCTCGTCGGCGAAGAGAACGGGGCGGCCATCTCGCCGACCGCGCTCTCCATCCCGTTCTTCCTCCCGACACTGGTCGAGCAGCTCGCCGCCGCCACGGAGGTCGCGAACAGCTAGCCGCGGAGCCCACTCCCGCACGACGAAGATCGCCGCCAGCCAATGTGCCCTTTCGGGCCGCCCAGAAGGGCACATTGACTGGCGGCGATGGGCCGACGCAAGGTCGGCGGGGGCTCCAGCTAGACGCCGACGGCGCGGCTCAGCGCGGCGAACTCGGCGGAGAGTGCGGCCCTAGCGGGCGGTGACGGGGTTCGAGAGCGAGCCGATGCCCTCGATCGTGCAGGTGACGGTGTCGCCCTTCGCGAGGGGACCGACGCCAGCGGGAGTTCCGGTGAGGATGATGTCGCCGGGCAGCAACGTGAACACGCTCGACGCGTACTCGACGAGCTTCGCCACCGAGGTGATCATCTGCGAGAGGTCGCCTTCCTGGCGCAGCTCACCGTTGACCTCGGCCGTGATGCGACCCTTCGACGGGTCGAAGTCGGTCTCGATGATCGGGCCGAGCGGGCAGAACGAGTCGAAGCCCTTGGCGCGGGCCCACTGGCCGTCGCTCTTCTGCAGGTCGCGGGCCGTCACGTCGTTCGCGATCGTGTAGCCGAAGATCACCTGGCCCGCATCGGCGGCCGGCACGTTGCGGGCGACCTGGCCGATGACCACGGCGAGCTCGGCCTCGTGGTCGACGCGCTCCGACTGGGGCGGCAGCACGATGGGGTGGCGCGGGCCGATCACCGAGGTGTTCGGCTTGAGGAACATCATGGGAACCTCGGCGGCCTCGTTGCCGAGCTCGCTGGCGTGCTCCGCGTAGTTGCGGCCGAAGCCGATGACCTTCGAGCGAGGCAGCACGGGCGACTGCAGCTGCACCTGGTCGATCGGGATGCGTTCGTCGAGCGTCTCGTAGCCGAGGTAGAGGGGGTCACCCGCCAGCTTGACGTAGACCTTCTCCTCCTCGTCGAGGATGCCGAAGGTGAGCTGACCCTGGTATTCGAAGCGCGCGATCTTCACCGGGCCAGCCTACAGCGGACCGGGCCGCCCGCGGTCGGGCGATGCCCAGCCACGTCACGCCAGGCCGGCACGAACTACTGCAGCGCCGGGGCCGGCTCCGCGTCGCCGTCGGCGCCCGTCTTGATCGTCTCGCCGCGGAAGAAGCCGGGGCTGCGGAAGTACTGCACGACCATGAGCACGACCCCGAGCAGGAGCACCCCGACACCGAGCACGAAGACGAGGCCGATGCCGTCCTGGGCGATGCCGTCCGCGTCGTAGCTGGTCGCGAAGATCGCCGAGCCGGACCCGAACGACGGCGAGAGCGACGCCCTGGCGGTCTCGAAGAAGAAGTAGAGCAGCGCGAGGCCGCCGAGCAGCGGGAACACGAAGCGGAAGAACACGTTGCGCGTGGATGCGAGCAGCGAGCGACGGAAGTACCAGACGCAGGCGAGCCCGGTCACGCCGTAGTAGAAGCAGACCATGAGGCCGAGGGCCGCGATCGTGTCCCACAGCGCGTTCTCGGAGAGCAGGCGCAGCACGATGTAGAAGGCGATCGCCGCGACGGCCGAGGCGATCGTCGCGACCGACGGCGACTTGAAGCGCGGGCTGACGCTCGCGTACGACTTCGGCAGCGCTCCGTAGTGCCCCATCGCGAGCAGCGTGCGCGACGGCGACACCATGGTCGACTGCAGCGAGGCGGCCGAGCTGAACATGACGGCGACCGTCATGAGCAGTGCGAACGGCCCCATGATCGGCTCGGCGAGGGAAGCGAGGATGCTCTCCTGGTTGTCCGGGTTGCCGGCGCCGAGCCCCTCCTCCCCGATCCCCGCGTACGCGAGCACGGCGAGCGTCATGAGCACGTAGATGGCGACCATGACGAAGATCGTGAGCATGGATGCGCGTCCTGGCGTCTTCTCGGGGTCCTTCGCCTCCTCGTTCATCGTGATGACCGTGTCCCACCCCCAGAAGAGGAAGATCGACAGCGAGACGCCCGCCGAGATCGCGGCGAGCGAGCCGACCTCGAACGGGTTGAACCAGGACAGCTCGACGGGCGTCGCGTCGAACGCGGTGCCGTTCCCGACGTGCACGAACGCCGCGATGATGAACCAGACGATCGCGATGAGCTGCACCACGACGAGCACGTACTGCACCTTCTTCGTCGACTCGACGCCCCGATACGAGATCCACGCCGCCAGCGCGGTGAAGATCACGGTCATCGGGATGTTGATCCACAGCACGCGTGTGAGGTCGGCGAGCGCCGGGTTCTGGAAGATCTGCGCCAGCATGATGAAGAAGAAGTCGACGGCGACGGCCGCCAGGTTGGAGAGCACCAGCACGGTGGCGGCGATGAGCCCCCATCCGCCCATCCACCCGATCCACGGGCCGAACGCGCGGGTCGCCCACGTGAACGACGTGCCGGAGTCGGGCATCGCCGTGTTGAGCTCCCGGTAGCCGAAGACCACGAGCAGCATGGGAATGAAGCCGACCATCATGATCGCCGGCGTGTACACGCCGACCTCCGCGATGGTGGGGCCCAGGCCGGAGGTGACGGCGTAGGCGGGGGCGATGCAGGAGACGCCGATGACCGCGGCTCCGAGCACGCCGACCTTGCCGGCGGAGAGGCCCTTCGCGCTCAGTCCCCCGCCGTGCAGCTCCTCATTGAGCTTCGCGGCGGCTGCGGTTTCCGAAGTTGTCATTTGGTGATGATGACCCATCGACGGTGACCCGTCAATGGGCCGAAATGGCCCCGAAATATACGTGAATCGACAGAACGGCCAGTGGCCTCCACCGACCCGTCGGTTTGCAATCCGGCCGGGCCCGCGAGACATCGGCACCTGCTCGCGCGTGTCCTCCCCCTCGAGAGTTGGTGGGCAGCACCCTCGACCGAGAGGCACCATGAAGAGGCCAACAGATCCGCATCCCGTCATCGAGACCCTGCTCGACGGTGCCGACGACGACGCAGCCCGTCCCAGCCCGCGGTCGCCGAGGCGCGCATCCGCACCCTCCGCCCGCCGCCCCAGGGTTGGCGAGGGCCGCCACGTGTCCAGGCGCAGGCGCACGAGCTCGAAGTTCGTGAGACGCCGCATCATGGTCGCCGCGGCGGCGGCGGTCTGCGTGACCATGGTCGCGGGCATCAGCTTCGTGTCGGCCACGTACTTCCAGGTCGTCGGCAACCTCGCCGACAACGCGGTCGGGCGCGCCGACGGAACGGGCACCGAGATCTCCGGGTGGGACGGCGCCGTTAACATCCTCATCATGGGCTCCGATTCGCGGGACGGGCAGACGAGCGCCGACTACGGGGAGGCCGGCGGGGCCAGATCCGACGTCATGATGCTCCTGCATGTGTCGGCTGACCGCGAGGACGCGACGCTCATCAGCATCCCCCGCGACACCATGCTGCCGACCCCGGAATGCACGACTCCGGCGGGCGACATCGTGCCAGCGCAGGAGGCCGCGCAGATCAACGGCGCCCTCGAGAACGGGCCGTTCTGCTCGCTCGACACGATCCGCGCCTTCACGGGGCTCCCCATCGACCATTTCATCGTCGTCGACTTCGACGGCGTCATCGGCATCACGGAGGCGATCGGCGGCGTCGACGTGTGCGTCGAGAACGACATCGCCGACGACTACTCGGGCCTCTACATGACCGCCGGCACGCACACTCTCAAGGGTGAGGCCGCCCTCGCGTTCCTCCGCACCCGCCACGGCTTCGCCGACGGCAGCGACCTCGGCCGCATCCAGGCGCAGCAGGCGTTCCTCGCCTCCCTCGCCCGGAAGGTGACGAGCGCTGGCACCCTCACGAACCCGGGTGCCCTGTACGGGCTCGCCGACTCCGCGTCCAAGGCCATGACGGTCGATGAGGCGCTCGCGCAGCCGAGCAGCCTCGTTGCCCTCGCGCAGACGCTCTCGAACGTCGACCTCAGCCGGATCGTCATGCTGCAGCTGCCCGTCGTGCCGTACTGGGCAGACCCGAACCGGGTGGAGCCGTTGACCGAGGAGACCGACGCGATCTTCGCGACGCTGCGAGCCGACCTGCCGTTGTCGTTCCAGGACGACGAGGCACCGGATGCGCCGGCCGGGGTGGCCCCGGAGCCCCAGCCCGACGACGCGCCGCAGCCCGAGGACGCGGCCGGAGCGCCGAGCGAACCCCTGACGCTGTCCGACGACATCGTCGGCCGGACGGCGGAGGACACCACCTGCGCGAGCTGACGAAGCACTCCGCATGAACACAGAAACTGGAGTTGCGCATCCGATCATCTGACCGGGATGCGCAACTCCAGTTTCTGTGTCAGGCCCGGCGCGGGCCGGGCGAGAGCGCCCGAGCGCTAGTCCTTCAGCACCTCGATCGACTGCGTGTCGCGGTCGTTGCCGATCTGGATCGTCTCGCCGCGGAAGAATCCGGGGTTGCGGAAGTACTGCACGACCATGATGACGACGCCGAGCAGCAGCACGCCGATGCCGAGCACGAACACGAGGCCGATGCCGTCCTGGGCGATGCCGTCCGCGTCGTAGCTCGTCGCGAAGAGCGCCGAGCCGGAGCCGAACGACGGCGAGAGCGATGCGACTGCTGTCTCGTAGAAGAAGTAGAGCAGCACGATGCCGCCGAGCAGCGGGAACAGGAACCGGAAGAAGAAGTTTCGTGCGGAGGCGAAGAGGCTGTGCCTGAAGTACCAGACGCAGGCGAGGCCCGTGACGCCGTAGTAGAAGCAGATCATGAGGCCGAGGGCCGCGATCGTGTCCCACAGCGCGTTCTCGGACAGCAGCCTCATGACGACGTAGAAGACGACGGCGGCGATGGCCGAGGCCAGGGTCGCGACCGACGGCGACTTGAAGCGAGGGCTGACGTCCGCGAACCGCTTCGGCAGCGCCCCGTAGTGCCCCATCGCGAGGATCGTGCGCGACGGGGAGACCATCGTCGACTGCAGCGACGCCGCCGACGACGAGAGGATGGCGAGCGACATGAGCAGCGCGAACGGCCCCATGACCGGGCCAGCGAGCGCCGCGAAGATGCTCTCCTGGTTGTCCGGGTTCCCCGCCCCGAGACCCTCGGTGCCGATGCCCGCGAAGACGAGCACGGCGAGCGTCGTGAGCAGGTAGATCACCATGATGATGATGATCGTGAGCATGGCGGCGCGGCCCGGGGTCTTCTTCGGGTCCTTCGCCTCCTCGTTCATCGTGATGACCGTGTCCCAGCCCCAGAAGAGGAAGATCGACAGCGAGACGCCGGCGGCGACCAACGACATGTCACCGAGCTCGAAGGGGTTGAACCAGGACAGCTCGACGGGCGTCGGGTCGAAGGCCGTGTTGTTGCTCAGGTGCATGAACGCGGCGATGATGAACCAGGCGAGCGCGATGAGCTGGAACGCCACGAGCCCGACCTGGATCTTCTCGGTCGCCTCGACTCCCCGGTACGAGATCCACGCGGCGAGCGCCGTGAAGAGGATCGTGACGGGGATGTTGATCCACAGCACCCGCGTGAGGTCGGCGAGCTCCGGATTCTGGAAGACCTGCGCCAGCAGGATGAAGAGGAAGTCGACGGCGACGGCGGCGAGGTTCGAGAGCACGAGGACGGTTGCCGCGATGAGCCCCCATCCGCCCATCCACCCGATCCACGGCCCGAACGCGCGCGACGCCCAGGTGAAGGTCGTGCCGGAGTCGGGCATCGCCGAGTTCAGCTCGCGGTAGCCGAAGACCACGAGCACCATCGGGATGAAGCCGATGAAGAGGATCGCGGGCGTCTGCACGCCGACCTGCGCGATGGTCGGGCCGAGACCCGAGGTCAGCGTGTAGGCCGGGGCGATGCACGAGATGCCGATGATGGTGGCGCCGATGACGCCCACCTTGCCGGCGGAGAGGCCCTTGGAGCTGAGCCCGCCCCGCTCCGTGCTGTCTGCTGTCTTCGTCATCGCCCTGTTCCTGTCTCAGTGGATTCGGCACCGGGGGCGGGCTTGGGCGCCTCGGCGGGGAGCACCGCGCGTGGCACGACGATGACCGGCACCGTCAGCACCCGCAGCAGTCGCTGCGCGCGGGCGCCGAGGAAGATGCGGCCTCCCTGCGCGAGTCGGCTGGAGCCGACGAACGCCACGTCGCCCGCACTCCAGTTCGCCTTCTCCAACGCGGCCTCGAGGTTCTCGCCCTCGACGGTCTCGACGGTCGCCTTCCCGGACTCGAGCAGCGCCTCCGCGCGCCCCGCGAGCACGGCGCCGCCGAACTCGCGCACGAACTCCTCGACCTCCTGCACCTGGCTCGGCGGAACGCGGTCGAGCTGCACGAGCGAGAGGAGACGCAGCTGCACGTCGCGCTGGAGCGCGCTCTCGACGGACGTGCCGATGAGCGCGGCCGCACCGGAGCGCGTCCCGAAGAGGGTCGTGATGCGCGTGACGGGGCCCTCCTCCGCGAAGCCAGCTGGCGCGAGCGCCACCGGCAGCGGCGAGGCGTGCAGGAGCGTGGATGCGACGGTCCCGACGGTGAACTGACGCAGGAGCGCCGTCGTGGCCGCCCCGATGACGATCGCGACCGCACCGAACTCCGAGGCGACATCCATGAGGCCCTGCGCCTCGCCCGAGGCGCTGCGGACGACGCCCGTCGCCTGGATACCCTCGGGCACCTGGGCGAGCGCTTCGCTCATCCACGTGTCGATCTGCTTGCCGATGATGCTGTCCGCATCGTCGAGCGGCAGCGGGTGCGTGCCGCTATACGGCGACGTCTCCGGGGTGATCATCGCGATGATGAGCTCCGTGTCCGTGCCTTTGGCGAGGAAGGAGGCGAGGGCGAGAGCGTCATGCCCTCGGTCGCTCGCGATGTAGCCCACTACGAAACGCTGCGTCATGCTGCCTCTCCAGTTCTTCGGGTGTCGTCCGATTTCACGTGCCGTGGGCGCTCAGGACTCGAGGATGCGCTTCGCCGTAGCTTCGCCCATCCGCACTGCGCCGTCAACGTGCTGGTAGCCCTCTGCCGCGAGGTCGGAGCTCGACCAGAAGATGGGGCCGACCGGGTCGTGCTGGATGGCGCCCCAGCGGGCGAGCCCACCGAGGTCGTAGCTGGTCGCGTACGCGCCTCGCGTCCACTCCTCCGCGCCGAAGTCGGAGAGGTAGAACACCTCGGGCTCGAGTGCCTTCGGGCCGAGGAATTCGGCGACGGCCCCGAGCACGGCCGCCTTGCGCTCCTCTTCGCCGAGCGCCCACATGGCTTCGGCCGCCTCGTCGGTGATGAACCCGACGAGCGTGCCGCGCTCGTCTTCGTGGTTGGTGTTGTCGTAGACCTCCTGCACGAGGTGGCCGGCGCCGAAGGCGGTGCCGCTGAGGCCCTCTTCCCGCCAGAACGGCGTCGCGTAGGTGGCGTGCACCTTGATGACGAGGCCCATGGAGATGTGCTGGTGCACGATCATCTGCTGGCGAGGCAGCGCGGGCACGAACGAGACGCGCGAGTAGAGGTTCGGCGGCACGGCCATGATGGCGTGCTGGGCCTTCACGGTGATGTGGTCGGCGATGGCCGTCACCGGGGCGGCCTTGCCTGCGCCGTTGTCGTCCCAGTGGAGGAAGCGCACGGGGTTGTTCAGGAACACGACGTCGTCGCCGAGTTCCGCGGCCATCTGCTGGCTGACCGACTGCATGCCCCCGACGACGCGCTTGTCGAGGATGAAGCTCTCGTCGACGAGGTTCGAGAACGAGCCGGCGGATGCGGCCATGAGCACCGCCTGCAGGGCGGAGAACGCGAAGGCCGGCTTGGTGAGCATGCCGCCCGCGACGAAGAGCCCGATGTTGTTGCAGGCTTCCTCGTCGTCGGACTGCTGACGCAGCCAGTGGTGGAAGGAGATGGTGTCGAGCTCGCGCGCCTTGGCGTGCGCCCAGGGCTCGTGGGGGCCGATCTCGGCGGCGAGGCCGTCGAGGATCTCGATCATGCGGTCCATCTCGGCGGCCGTGTGCTCGCTGACGGGGAAGGTGTCTCCCTCGTAGACGGTGCGCTCGCCCTTGGGGCTGATGTAGACCGACTTGCCTTCGCGGTAGCGCGAGAAGGTGTCCTTGCCGAGCTCTTCGAGAAGCGCGAGGAGTGCCGTCTGGTCCGGCGACACCCACTGGCCGCCGATCTCGAAGGACTGGCCGTCGATGATGTTGGTCCACGTGCGCCCGCCGACGCGGTCTCGCGCTTCGAGGACGGCGACGGTCTTGCCCGCCTGGGTGAGGCGGCGTGCCGCCGTGAGTCCGGATGGGCCCGCTCCGATGATGACGACGTCGCGTTCGATGGTCTGCATTTCCGCTCTTTCCGTTGTGACAGCCCCAAGCGCCCTGGCTTCGCCGTCGAAGTGAGTCAGGATGGCGACCGGGTTCGTGACCGTGCCATCCAAATGAACAGGATTAATTTACGTTAGTCGACACCGCGCCCTCGGACAAGGAGCATTTGCGAGGCGATATGGTCGGGAGACGGGAGGGCCAGTGAGCACCAGCGAACATGTCGAGTCCGATGGACAGCGGCGTGCCGGGCGACCCCGCACGCGCATCCTGACGCAGAAGCGCATCACCGACGCCGCCATGCGGGTCGCGAGCCACGACGGCTACGACGCCCTGACCATGGCGAAGCTCGCCAAGGCGCTCGATGTGACCCCCGCCGCGCTCTACAACCACGCGCACTCGAAGCGGCAGATCCTCCGCTGGATCGAGGACCGCCTCATGGCCGCTGTCGACGCCTCCGCCTTCGAGACCGAGCCATGGGACCTGGCCCTGGCCGCGTGGGCGCGCAGCTACCGGCTCGTCATGAAGGAGCACGACTCGCTCGTCGAGGCGATCGCGAAGATGCCCGTGGCAGGTGCGACCGAGACCCTCGCGATGTACGAGAGCGTCGCCGCAGGCCTCCGCCGCGCCGGCTGGCCAGACGCGAGCATCATGCCGGCGATCGTCGCCATCGAGTCGTTCATCTACGGATCCGCGTACGACCTCAACGCCCCGCTCGACATCTTCGACCTCGGCGACCAGGCGGATGCGGCGCCGACGCTCGCGGCGGCCGTCGCCGCACATCCACCCCGCGAGCTGCGCGAGCAGGCCTTCGAACGCGGCCTCGAGGCACTCATCCGAGGCCTCGGCGTCGCGGCCGGTCTCGAGACGACGACCCACTGACCCGTTCCAGGCCACCGCGCCCCACCCGTTCCGAACCGTCGCGCTGAATCCATCCTGGTGCCCAGCCCCGGCGCAGACATGCGGAAAATGCAGGCTCGTCTCGAAACGAACCAGCAGGAGCCGCATGTTTGCACGCCGTTCGGCGGGATGCGGGGGCGAGCGCGGGCGGGCGCGGGTGCGGCGGCGGGCGCGAGCGCGGGCGCGGCGTGGATGCCCGCGGAGACACCTCGACGCCCCGGCGGCGCGGAATGTGCCGGGGCGTCGAGATTCTGTTGCCGGGGCTTCCCGGCGGTCTGGTGCGCGCCCGTGGCGGGCGCGAGCGGGCTACGCCTGCGCGCGGATGGCGGCTTCGAGCACGTCGAGGCCGTCGTTCAGCAGCTCGTCCGTGATGGTGAGCGGCGGGAGGAGGCGCACGACGTTGCCGTAGGTGCCGCACGAGAGGAGCACGACGCCCTGGCTGAGCGCGTCGGCGACGATCGCCTTCACGGCCGCCGGGTGCGGCTTCTTCGTGGTCGTCGCCGTGCCGGCCTCGACGAACTCGAACGCCAGCATGGCGCCGCGTCCGCGGACTTCGCCGATGATCGTGTTCTCGCCGAGCTCGGCGCTGAGCGCCTCGAAGCGCGTCTTGACGATGGTCTCGATCTCGAGGGCGCGGGCAGCGAGCTGCTCATCCTCCATGATGCTGATCGTGGCGAGCGCGGCGGCCGTGGCGACGGGGTTGCCCGTGTAGGTGCCGCCGAGTCCGCCGACGTGCACGCTGTCCATGATCTCGGCGCGGCCGACGACGGCCGAGAGCGGCATGCCGCCCGCGACGCCCTTGGCGATCGTGACGAGGTCGGGCACGATCTCCTCGTGCTCGGACGCGAACCAGGCGCCGGTGCGGCACATGCCGGCCTGCACCTCGTCGGCGATGAAGACGACGCCGTTGGCCTTCGCCCACTCGACGAGCGCGGGGAGGAAGCCCTCGGCGGGGACGATGAAGCCACCTTCGCCCTGGATGGGCTCGATGATGATGGCCGCGACGTTGTTGCCGCCGACCTGCTTCTCGATGACGTCGATCGTGCGGGCTGCCGCCTCGGCGCCGGTCAGGCCGTCACGGTACGGGTAGCTCATGGGCGCGCGGTAGACCTCTGGCGCGAAGGGCCCGAAGCCGTCCTTGTACGGGATGTTCTTCGCGGTGAGGGCCATCGTGAGGTTCGTGCGGCCGTGGAAGGAGTGGTCGAACGCGATGACGGCGTTGCGGCCGGTCGAGTGGCGGGCGATCTTGACCGCGTTCTCGACGGCTTCCGCACCCGAGTTCAGGAGGACGGCCTTCTTGGCATGGTCGCCCGGCGTGATCTCGATGAGCTTCTCGGCGACGGCGACGTAGCCCTCGTACGGGGTGATGCCGAAGGCGGTGTGCGTGAAGTGCGACGCGGCTTCCTGCACGGCGGTGACGACGCGGGGGTGGGATGCGCCGACGTTGGTCACGGCGATGCCCGCGCCGAAGTCGACGAACTGGTTGCCGTCGACGTCGCGGATGACGGCGCCATCAACGTCAGCCGCGTACACGGGGACTGCGGGAACGAGCGATGCGGAGACGCTCGCCTCACGACGGGCCGTCAGGGCCTGGGACTTGGGGCCTGGAATGGCGCCTTCGAGCTTGCGCTCCTGGGCAATGCGGAACTCCGTCACGATGCTTCCCTTCCTCGGGGTTCGACCTCTTGGTATGGCTTGAAGGCTACGCGGCTCTTTCCTCCGCAACGAATGGGCACGCGCACGACCCGTCCTACCGCGGCTGTGCATCCGTCTAAGCGTGCCTACAATCGGGGCATGCTTGCCACCGTCGACACGCTTCTCGCGGACCGCTCCCTCGGCCTGACCCTGCTCACCGGAGCCCCCACGACGAGGCGGACGGGCATCGAGTGGGTCGCGACGACCGAGCTGCTCAACCCGCAGCCGTTCCTCACGGGAGGCCAGCTGGTGCTCACGACGGGGATGCGCCTGCGCGGCACGCGCGCGTACCGCTCGTTCGTGGACTCGCTCGTCGCGGCCGACACCGTGGCGCTCGGCGTCGGCACCGGCTTCACGCACGAGAGCGTGCCGGAAGCCCTCGTCGCCGCAGCCGAGCAGGCCGGCCTCCCCCTGTTCGAGGTGGCCTACGAGACGCCGTTCGCGGCCCTCACCAAGGTCGTCACGCAGGCGAGCACCGACGCGCAGCACTCGCGCCTCGAGGGCGAGCATCGGCAGCAGCAGCAGCTCGTCACCGCGCTGCTCTCCGATGGCGGCGTCGCCGGGCTCGCCGCGCGCCTCGGGCGGCTCACGAGATCGCACGTCGCCGTGACGCGTCTCGGCGAGCTCCTGGCGGGCAGCCTCGACGTGCAGGATGAGGCCGTGAGCGGCTGGGACGCGCTCCCCATCTCCACGGGACAGTCGGCCGGCGCGACGCTCCACATCACGAGCCCGCGTGTCAACGAGGGGCTCGTGAACTACGCGCGCTCCCTCCTGAGCCTGCAGCTCATGCAGGACGCGCGCCGCGTGCGGGCGGCCCGCGACGCGTCGGGTCTCGTGCTGCACGACCTCGTGCAGGGGAAGTTCGCGGTCGAGGACGCCGAGCGGCGGCTGACCGCGCTCGGCGTCGCGACGGGGCAGGCCGCGCGCGTGCTCGTCGCCGAGACCGACGATCGGCGCACGGCGGAACTCACCGCGCTCCCGTTGCCCGCCGAGCTGCAGTCGTCGGTCTCCGCGGTGTTCGATGGCCGCCTCGTCGTGATCGCGCCCGAGCGGACCCGAATGCCCGCGGCGGCTGAGGCGCTCATCGGCCTCGCACGGTCGGCGGGCATCGCGGCACGAGTGGGCATCGGCGACCTCTACCCGACGTCGCTCGCGCTGCGCTGGAGCTACTTCGAGGCCCGGGATGCGCTGCGGAACGCCCCGCAGGACGTGGACGTCGCCACGTCGGCCCGCCTCTCCATCTCGTCGCTGCTCCTCGCGAGCCGCGACGTTCCCGTGCTCGAGCTGGCCGCTGAGGTGCTCGGCCCGCTCGAGACGCACGACACCGAGCACGGCTCCACTCTCCTCGCGACCCTCGACGCGTATTTCGCGCACTCCGGCCAGATCGCGCAGGTCGCGGAGGAGCTCGGCACGCATCGCAACACCGTGCGCTACCGACTCGACCAGATCGCGAGCATCACGGGCCTCGACCCCCGCGTCATGGCCGAGGGTGTGCAGCTGTGGCTCGCGGGCGCGGCCAGGCGCCTCAGCCCGAGCGGCGGGATGCGCGACTGAGCTGCGCGAGCGGACCCTGCGGGCCGTCCGCTCTGCCAGACTTGGCGCATGCGCACCTCCGTGACCCTCCCGAACGGCGTCGAGATCGAACGAGACGACGCCGTCGACGTCACCGTCGACGTCCTGGAGGTGGAGGACCTCGCCTTCGCGCACGTCTGCCGCTCCCTGCGCCCGCAGCTGCAGCCACCCGCTGGCCTCATCGTGACGATGCCCGCCGGCGACGACGTGCTCGGCTACGTGTATCGCGAGGAGCAGCGCGAGGACGGCCGCCGCGACGAGCTCGACGACACCGACTCGCTGTTCGTCGACATCCACGAGCTCACGTTCGAGTTCGACGCACCCCGAGACGCCGACATGGACGAGGACGGCGTGCGGGGCCTGCTCGCGCGCGCCCGCCCCGAGACCGCGCTGAAGGTCGAGGGCGTCGAACTGCTCGACCTGCGGGACGGCCCCATGTCGCTCATCACGTGCCGTCCGCCTCGCGCGTGGACCTTCCGTCAGCTCGTGCTGGAGGTGCAGCTGCTCCGCGGCTCCTACATGGCCCTGCACTACAAGAGCTAACGGCGGCGCTGCGTCACCTCTCGCCAGCGGACCGCGCGCGACGGTGCCACGGCGAACGTCAGGAACCAGCCCCCGGAGTACGCGAAGAGCGCGACCAGCCCCATCGCGGCGACCGGACTCGCGAACACGCCGAGCGCCAACACCCCGAGCACCGCCAAGATCACGACCACCCGCCGCAGCCAGGCCGGGACGTGCACAAGGTACCTCGTGGTCGCCCACCCGGCGAGGGCGGCGACCACGAGCACGACGGGTCCCAGCCAGAACTCTGCGAGCGCGAGGAACACCGCGAACGCGATCGCCAGGACGAATTCGAGGACCGCCAGCAGCACGAAGCCGCGCCTCGACGGCGCAGCCATGGTCCGCTTCTGATACTCGGCGCCCTTGCGGGCAGCCCACCCGTAGACCATGCGAATGCCGCAGCTACGCCAGGCGCTGCGTCCAGCCCATGAGGTCGGGCAGCTCGCCGTTCTGGATACCCGTCAGCTCGGCGCGGATGCGCATGCTCACCGAGTCCTCCGTGAGCGCCGGGTTCTCGATCGTGAAATCGGGCGACTTGACCTTGCCGATCGGCGAGATGACGGCCGCGGTGCCGCACGCGAAGGCCTCGACGATCGACCCGTCGGCGACGCCCTCGCGCCACTCGTCGATCGTGATGCGCCGGTGCTCGATTCTGCGACCGGCCCGCTCGCACAGCTCCAGCACGCTGTCGCGTGTGATGCCGGGGAGGATGGAGTCGCTCAGCGGGGTCAGGATCGTGCCGTCGGACTTGATGAGCACGATGTTCATGCCGCCGAGCTCCTCGAGGTACCTGTTCTCGGAGGAGTCGAGGAACAGCACCTGCTCGCATCCGTTCGCGTACGCCTCCTCCTGCGGGAG
This sequence comes from Pseudoclavibacter sp. JSM 162008, assembly GCF_041366455.1. Lineage (NCBI taxonomy): Bacteria > Bacillati > Actinomycetota > Actinomycetes > Micrococcales > Microbacteriaceae > Pseudoclavibacter > Pseudoclavibacter sp. JSM 162008. The sequence continues at coordinate 61,167 of NZ_JBEWYX010000014.1, read as the reverse complement.
CAGCGACGACGCGTAGTTGCCGCCGCACTTCGCCGCACCCGTGCCGCCGGCACCCGCGCGCGAGTACTCCTGCGAGAGCCAGATGTCGACGGGGCGCGTGGGGTCGGAGAAGTACGAGCCAGCCGGGCAGGCGATGACCATGTAGCGCACCGTCTGCGCCGCACGCACGCCGAGGAAGTTCTCGAACGCGATCATGAACGGGCGCAGGTAGAGGGTCTTGCCCTCGCCGGCCGCCGGAACCCACTGCTCGTCGATCTGCACGAGCTGGCGCACCGATTCGAGGAAGAGCTCCTCGGGCAGCTCCGGCAGCGCGAGCCGCTTCGCCGAGTTCTGCAGGCGCTGCGCGTTGCGCTCTGGCCGGAATCCGAAGACCTCTCCCCCGCCGTGGCGGTACGCCTTGAGGCCCTCGAAGATCTCCTGGCCGTAGTGGAACACTGCCGAGGATGGGTCGACCTGCAGCGGGCCGTACGGCACGACGCGGGCGTCGTGCCAGCCGTCGGCGACCGTCCAGTCGATGATCACCATGTGGTCGGTGAAGTGCTTGCCGAACCCGGGGTCGGCGAGCACCGCCTCCCGCACCTCGACGGATGCGGGAGCCGGGTTTCGCTCGACCGAGAACTCGAGGGACGCGCCGGCGGTGCGTGCGGCCTGCGTCGTCGTGCCTGGCTGGGTGCTGCTGGTGTCGCTCATGCGTTGGTTCCTTGCGCGGTCAGTCGGGAGATGATGGCGTCGCCGATCTCGGACGTGCTCCTGGATGCCCCGCCTCGCGACGCGAGGTCGGCGCGGCAGGCTGCATCGAGGGCTGCGGCTGCGTCGATGAGTCCGAAGTGCTCGAGCAGCAGAACGACGGAGAGGATCGCCGCCGTCGGGTCGGCTTTGCCGAGGCCCGCGATGTCTGGTGCCGAGCCGTGGACTGGCTCGAACATGCTGGGGAATTCGCCTTCGGGATTGATGTTGCCCGAGGCCGCCAGCCCGATGCCGCCGGTGATGGCTGCGGCAAGGTCGGTCACGATGTCGCCGAACAGGTTATCGGTGACGATCACGTCGAATCGCGATGGGTTCGTGACGAAGAAAATCGTAGCAGCGTCGACGTGCAGGTACTCGACGGCGACGTCAGGGTAGTCGGCGGAGACCCGGTCGACGACGCGCTGCCAGAGCACGCCGGCGTTGACGAGCACGTTCTTCTTGTGCACGAGCGTGAGGTGCTTGCGGGGGCGGGACTTGGCCTTCTCGAACGCGTACCGCACGGTGCGCTCGACGCCGTAGGCCGTGTTCACGGAGACCTCGGTCGCGATCTCCTGCGGGGTGCCGACGCGGACGACGCCGCCGTTGCCGACATACGGCCCCTCGGTGCCCTCGCGCACGACGACGAAATCGACCTCGCCGGGGTCGCTCAGCGGGGTCTTCACGCCGGGCGAGATCGCGCCAGGGCGCAGGTTGATGTAGTGGTCGAACGCGAAGCGCAGCTTGAGGAGCAGGCCACGCTCGATGATACCCCCGGCCAGTCGCTCGTCGGCTGGGTCGCCGCCGACGGCGCCGAGGAGGATGCCGTCGTGCTGCGCGAGCGCGTGCAGCTCCGCGTCTGAGATGATCTCGCCGGTCTCGAGGTAGCGGGCCGCGCCGAACGGGTACTCCGTGAGCGTGAGCTCGACGCCTGCCGGCAGCGCAGCCCGAAGCGCGCGCTGCGCCTCGGCGGTGACCTCCGGACCGATCCCGTCGCCCGCGATGACGGCGATGTCGAGCTTCTCTGGCGCTGCACGTTCCGACACGAGGCGTCCTTTCCTGCCGACGGCGGTCGCGGCTCCCCCAGTTTAGGCCGCAGCCGGGCTAGCGTCGGTCGTCATGACCACCGCGATCCTGCGCCGCAAGGACGATCTGCCGCGTGCGCGCGCCGCCAGCCGCCTCACGGCCTACGTGTACGGCAACATCATCATCCTCGCGACGCTCCTCGGGCTCGTGCACGCGGGCGAGAATCCTGGCGAAGGTGCGATCGTGGTCCTCGCGACCGGGGGCACGACGCTCCTCGCGCACCTCATCGCCGACGCGGTCGGCCACTCCACGAGGGCCGAGGTCGGCGAGCGCCGCGAGGGCACGGCGCACATCGAGTTCCTGCACGAGCTGCGGGATGCGGTGCCGATCGCCTCGGCTGCGTCCATCCCGGCCGCGATCCTCGGAGTGGCCGCACTCGGCGTCATCGGCGGCGAGACGGCGCAGCTCGTCGCGGAGATCGTGATCATCGTGCGGCTCGCTGCGATGGGCTTCACGGTGCAGCGCATCCGCGGCGCGCTGTCCAACTTGCGTGATGGATACGCCAGGACAGCCCCGCAAAGACCCGCCGACCCGCATCCATCCCGCAAGAGCGTCATGCACGCACGTCCCGTCGGCAGAACGCGACGACTGCGGAGCCGACCAGTGCCACGACCGCGAGGAAGAACACCGCGTAGGCGCTCCCAGGGTCGAGCGCTGCCGCCGGGTTCGCTGCGGTCACGGCGGCAGCATCGAACAGCTGCGCGCCAGCGATCGTGGGCAGGAACTTCGCCCACGACGTCAGGAAGACCAGGACAAGCGAGAGCTGCGAGACCGCGATGAGCACGAGCAACGGCACCAGGGCCTGGCGGACCAGGACCGCGAAGCTGAACCCGATCAGCGCGATACCCGTCCAGTAGACGACTCCGCCCAGCCAGCGCACCAGGAGCGAGACGGGCACGCCGTCGCTGAGCACACTGAGCGATCCGAGACCGAGCTGACTGCAGATGCTGAGCAGCGGGATCGTCACCGCTCCGAGCAACGTCACGGTGACGGCGAGGACCGAGATCTTCGCCAGGAAGAGCCTGAACCGGTTCGGCACCGCGACGAGCGAGGTCCGGATCTGTCCGCCGGAGAACTCACCGCTTCCCGCGAGCACCCCCACGATGATGACGCCGATCTGCCCGAGCGCGATCCATTCGAGGCCGACGACCTCCGGCGTCGTCCCGGCGGCGAGCATCGGGTCGTCGACGCGCAGCCCCTCGCCAACCGAGGGGGCGGTGACTGCGGCCATCAGGACCGGCACGACGAAGCTCACGGCCAGCGTGATGAGGACCGCTCTGAGAGTGAAGAGCTTCCAGGACTCTGACGCCAGCGCCATCTTCACGCGGCACCACCCGCAATATGCTCGGCGCGACCCTGCGTCCAGGCGAAGTACGCGTGCTCGAGGCTGTCGTACCCCGCGACCAGGCTCGTCGCCGCCCCCGCCCTGATGACCGTTCCGCGCGCCATCACGACGAGGTCGTCAGCCATGGACTGCATCTCCCCCATGAGGTGCGACGAGATGAGCACCGTGCGGCCGGAACCCGTCAGCGAGCGCGCAAGATCCCGTATCCAGCGAATGCCCTTCGGGTCGAGCCCGTTCATCGGCTCGTCAAGGATCACGACCTCCGGGTCCCCGAGGAGCGCGGCCGCGATGCCCAGACGCTGCCCCATGCCCAGAGAGAAGGTCCCGACGCGGCGGTCAGCGACGTCCGACAGCCCGACGAGCTGCAGCGTCTCCGGGATGCGCGCGGACGAGATCCCGTTGCTCGCCGCCATCCATCGGAGGTGCGCTCTCGCCGTGCGTCCGCGATGGGCACCCGACCCGTCGAACTGCGCGCCGACGCGGGTCAGGGGACGCCGCAGGCTTCGGTACTCGGAGCCGAGCACCGACGCGCGCCCGGACGTCGCTCGGTCGAGGCCGAGCAGGATGCGCATCGTCGTCGACTTGCCCGCTCCGTTCGGGCCGAGCAGCCCCGTCACCCTGCCTGCTCTGGCTTCGAAGGTCACGGACTCGATGGCAGTCCGCTTCCCGTAGATCTTTGTCAGGTTCTCGACTTCGATCATGAACCGACCCCCTTTTCTGCGTGGTTGACGGCCCAGGAGCGGACCGAGAGAAATCCAGCGACGGCGAAGACGCCGATCCAGCTCAGCAGCACGAGAAGCCCGAGCCTCGGCCCCAGGTCCCCGGCAAGCGGAGCGTCCTGGAGCAGCAGTTGAGCGCCCGCCTGGTCGGGCAGGAACCTGGCGGCCGAGGTGAACTCGAGCAGGTACGGCGAGATGGCGAGCGTGAGCGCCAGCATGGCGGTGAGCCCGACGACGCCGCTGCGGAACGCCGACGAGATCAGGAATGAGAGCAGGCTGATGAGCGACCAGTAGACGATGTACCCCGCGAGCAGGCGGAGGTCTCCACCGGGAAGGCTCGTCAGGCTGCCGACCGCGCGGCAGTCGAGGACAGCGCAGCGGGCGGCATAGCTTCCCAGGACGGCGGGAAGGGCGACCGCGACGCCGAACGCGAGCGCGGAGAGGGCCTTCGCGAGGAAGAAGCTGCGCCGGTCGGGGACAGCGAGCAGCGAGGAGGCGATGACACCGTTGTCGCGCTCCTGCGCGAAGACACTCGCCCCCAGGAAGACCGCCCCGATCTGTCCGTAGTGCAACACCACGAGAAAGGCCGACTGAGGTTCGAGTCCGCCAGCAGCGGTGACATCCCCCGAGAGCATCGCCTGGTGCGTCAGCGCGGTGATGCCGTACGCGGCACCGATCACGACCGCGACGGTTGCGAGACTCGCGATCCGCGACGAACGCAGTGAGGTGAACTTGATGGCTTCCGCGCGGAGCGCGTGGAGGAACGTGGCCATGGCCTGCTGCCCTCGGTCGAGTGGACGCTCCTGATCGGGTGCCGTGCTGTCCGGTCCATGTGGCTAGCGTGGCACTCGGGTGGTCAGCGGACCATCATTCGAAAGTTCGAGCCCTGGACACCAGGCTGATCCCACAGGACAATGCGTGTTTTGCCCCAATTGAGTCGCGACGAGCACCCCATCCCGGGCCCAAAGAACAACGCTGCCTGCGTTCCCAACCGCGGCGATCTCGCGGGGTTGGGAACGCAGGCAGCGCTTGTGTGGGTGACGCGGGGCGTTACATCTAGCTCTCGACGATGTCGATCTCGTGCAGCTCGGAGGCGCCGATCGCGTCGCGCAGGTGCGCGAGCAGCTCGTCGCTGGCCGGCTCGTCGATCGTCAGCACGGAGAGGGCCTGGCCGCCCTCTTCGTCGCGGGCGATCTGCATGCCGGCGATGTTGACGCCTGCCTCGCCGAGCGCGGCACCGTAGACGGCGACGACACCGGGGCGGTCGCTGTAGACCATGACGAGGTGGTGCGCGGCGAGGGGCACCTCGATGCTGTAGCCGTTGATGCCGACGAGCTTCTCGATCTGCTTCGGACCCGTGAGGGTTCCGGAGACGGAGACCGTCTTGCCGTCGCTGAGCGTCGCGCGCAGCGTGAGCACGTTGCGGTACTCGTCGCTGTCCTCGTCGACGTTCATGCGCACGTCGAGGCCGCGCTCCTCCGCCAGGAGCGGCGCGTTCACGTAGGAGACCTGCTCGGTGACGATGTTCGTGAAGAACCCCTTGAGCGCGGCGAGGCGCAGCGCCTTCACCTCGTAGCGGGCGAGCTCGCCGTGCACCTCGATGTCGAGGGCGACGGGAGAGGCGCCGATGAGGCCCTGCAGGAACTGACCGAGCTTCTCCATGAGCGGGATGCCGGGGCGCACGTACTCGTCGATGATGCCGCCAGCGACGTTGACCGCGTCCGGCACGAGCTCACCGGCGAGGGCGAGGCGCACGGAGCGCGCGACGGAGACGCCGGCCTTCTCCTGGGCTTCATCGGTGGATGCGCCGAGGTGCGGCGTGAGCTGCAGGTTCGGCTGGTCGAGGAGGTCGCGGTTCGATGGCGGCTCGGTGACGAACACGTCGAGCGCTGCCCCCGCGATGGTGCCGGACTCGAGGGCGTCGCGGAGCGCGTTCTCGTCGATGATGCCGCCGCGCGAGCAGTTGACGATGCGCAGTTCGGGCTTGGCGAGCGCGAACTGGGCCTCGCCGATGAGACCGGTGGTCTCGGGCGTGCGCGGGATGTGGATGGTGATGAAGTCGGACTGCGCCATGAGCTCTTCGAGGGTGAGGAGCTGCACGCCCAGCTGCGAGGCGCGGGCGGGCGTCACGTAGGGGTCGTAGGCGACGAGGTTGACGCCGAAGCCCTTGAGGCGGTCGACGACGAGCGTGCCGATGCGGCCGAGGCCCACGATGCCGATGGTCTTCTCGAACAGCTCGACGCCCGTGTACTTCGAGCGCTTCCAGTCCCCTGCCTTCATCGACGCGTTGGCGTTCGGGATGTGGCGGGCGAGCGAGATGATGTGGCCGACCGCGAGCTCGGCTGCCGAGGTGATGTTCGAGGTGGGCGCATTGACGACCATGACGCCGGCCTTCGTGGCGGCGGGCGTGTCGACGTTGTCGAGGCCGACGCCGGCGCGGGCGATGATCTTCAGGTTCGGGGCCGCGGCGATCGCCTCGGCGTCGACCTGGGTCGCGCTGCGCACGAGGATCGCGTTGGCCTCGGCGAGTGCCTCGAGGAGCGCGGGACGATCGGTGCCGTCGACCTGGCGGACTTCGAAGTCGGGACCGAGCGCATCCACGGTTGCGGGGGAAAGCTGCTCGGCAAGCAGAACGACGGGCTTTGACACGTGAAGAATCCTCCAGTGGAGACAGGGAGTCTGCGGGCGCAGGCCGAAGCGATCCTATCGCGAGGCGCGCTTTCGCCTCACGTCGCCGTAACACTGAGCGATCGCTGACGAGGAAGGGCCGGCCGCGAGCGGATGCTCGGGCCGGCCCAACGCAGCTCAGGACTGCAGACGGGAGTGACGCTTAGCGCGCGACCTGTCCGTCGACGTAGTCGCTGTCGGTCTGCTTCCAGGCGAAGAGCTTGCGCAGCTCCTGGCCGGTCTTCTCGATGGGGTGCGACTCGCCCTTCTTGCGGAACTCGGCGAATTCGACGCCGCCGTTGTCCTGGTCGTCGATGAAGCGCTTCGCGAACGCGCCAGACTGGATGTCGGCGAGCACGGCCTGCATGTTGGCCTTGACGCTCGGGTCGATGACGCGGGGGCCGGACACGTAGTCGCCGAACTCGGCCGTGTCGGAGACCGACCAGCGCTGCTTGGCGATGCCGCCCTCCCAGATGAGGTCGACGATGAGCTTGAGCTCGTGGAGCACCTCGAAGTAGGCGATCTCGGGCTGGTAGCCAGCCTCGGTGAGCGTCTCGAAGCCGTACTGGATGAGCTGCGACGTGCCACCGCAGAGCACAGCCTGCTCGCCGAAGAGGTCGGTCTCGGTCTCTTCCGTGAAGGTCGTCTTGATGACGCCGGCACGCGTTCCACCGATGGCGGCCGCGTAGGAGAGGGCGGTTGCCCATGCGGTGCCGGATGCGTCGTTCTCGACGGCGATGATGTCCGGGATGCCGCGGCCTGCGACGAACTCGCGGCGCACCGTGTGGCCGGGGGCCTTCGGGGCGACGAGGATGACGTCGACGCCCTCGGGAGCGTCGATGTAGCCGAAGCGGATGTTGAAGCCGTGCGCGAAGGCGAGGGTCTTGCCTGCGGTGAGCTTGTCCTTGACGCTGTCCGTGTAGATCGAGCGCTGGTGCTGGTCCGGCGCGAGGATCATGATGACGTCGGCCCACTCGGCCGCGTCGGCGACGTTCAGGACCTCGAAGCCGTCTTCCTGTGCCTTGGGGGCGGACTTCGAGCCGTCCTTGAGGCCGATCTTGACCTCGACACCGGAGTCGCGGAGGTTCTGCGCGTGGGCGTGGCCCTGCGAGCCGTAGCCGACGACGGCTACCTTCTTGCCCTGGATGATGCTCAGGTCGGCGTCGGTGTCGTAGAGGATTTCAGCCACGTGTGTGCTCCTTGGTTGTTGGCGTTTGGCGTGTGGGTTCTTCAGTGCCGGTCGGCACAGGGCAGGTGAGCGCTGGCCGGTGGCTCAGCGCGAGACCCGCTCGGTCATCGACTTCGATCCGCGGCCGACGGCGACGAGGCCGGACTGGACGATCTCGCGGATCCCGTACGGCTCGAGGACGCGCAGGAAGGCCTGCACCTTCCCGGTGTCGCCCGTGGTCTCGATGACCAGCGCGTCCGTTGCCACGTCGACGACGCGGGCCCGGAAGAGGTTGACGGCTTCGATGACCTGCGAGCGGGTCGCGGAGTCGACCTTGACCTTGACGAGCAGGTGCTCGCGCTGGACGGACGCGTCGTATTCGAGCTCGACGATCTTGATGACGTTGATGAGCTTGTTGAGCTGCTTCGTCACCTGCTCGAGCGGGAACTCCTCGACATCGACGACGACCGTGATGCGGGAGAGCCCGTCGACCTCGCTCGCGCCGACGGCGAGCGATTCGATGTTGAAGCCTCGGCGGGCGAAGAGCCCGGCGACGCGTGTCAGCAGGCCTGGCTTGTCCTCCACGAGGAGGGAAAGGACGTGCTTCGACATGGTCTACTCCCCCTCGAAGGTCGGGCTGTGTTCTTTGGCGTACTGGACGAAGCTGTTCGAGACGCCCTGCGGCACCATCGGCCACACCATGGCGTCTGCGCTCACGACGAAGTCGATGACGACGCTGCGGTCGTTGGTCTCGAGCGCGAGCTTGATGGCGGCGTCGATCTCCTCTTCCTTCGTGACGCGGATGCCGAGCGCCCCGTAGGCGTCGGCGAGCTTCACGAAGTCCGGGATGCGGACCGTCTCGTGCCCCGTGTTCAGGTCGGTGTTCGAGTGGCGGCCGTCGTAGAAGAGGGTCTGCCACTGCCGCACCATGCCGAGCGACGAGTTGTTGATGATGGCGACCTTGATGGGTATGTCGTTGATGGCGCAGGTCGCGAGTTCCTGGTTCGTCATCTGGAAGCATCCGTCGCCGTCGATGGCCCACACCGTGCGGTGCGGCTCGGCGACCTTGGCGCCCATGGCCGCCGGGATGGCGTACCCCATGGTGCCGGCGCCGCCGGAGTTGAGCCACGCGTTGGGGCGCTCGTACTTGACGAACTGCGCTGCCCACATCTGGTGCTGTCCGACGCCTGCCGCGTAGATCGCTTCCGGCCCCGTGAGCTCGCTGATGCGCTGGATGATGCGCTGCGGCGAGAGGAGTCCGTCGCTCGGGTCGGTGTACCCGAGCGGGAACTCGGCCTTGAGGCCGTCGAGGTAGGTCCACCACTCGTCGAGGCGTTCCGTGTCGGCGGGCGCATGGTCGGTGACGGCGGCGAGGAGGTCGATGGCGACCTCGCGGGCGTCGCCGACGATCGGCACGTCGGCGGTGCGGATCTTCGAGATCTCGGCGGGGTCGATGTCGACGTGGATGACCTTCGCGTTCGGTGCGAAGAGCGCCGCCTTGCCGGTCACGCGGTCGTCGAAGCGGGCGCCGATGGTGATGAGCAGGTCCGCTTCCTGCAGCGAGAGCACAGCGGGCACGGTGCCGTGCATGCCCGGCATGCCGAGCATCTGCGGGTGCGAGTCGGGGAACGCGCCGCGAGCCATAAGGGTCGTGACGGCTGGCGCCCCGGTCTTCTCGACGAGTCGCTGCACTTCCGCGGAAGCACCCGAGCGGACGATGCCGCCACCCAGGTAGAAGACGGGCTTCTTGGCCTGCGCGATGAGCTGCGCCGCGGCGAGGATCTGCTTGCCGTGCGCCTTGAGCACCGGACGGTAGCCGGGCAGGTCGAGCTTCACGGGCCAGACGTACGGCGCCTTCTTCTGCTGCGCGTCCTTCGTGATGTCGACGAGCACGGGTCCCGGACGACCGGTCGAGGCGATGTGGTAGGCGGAGGCGATGGCCGCGGGGATCTCCTCTGGCGTGCGAACCAGGATGCTGTGCTTCGTCACCGGCATGGTGATGCCGATGATGTCGGCCTCCTGGAAGGCGTCCGTGCCCATGAGGTGCGAGAACACCTGGCCGGTGATGGCCAGCAGCGGCACCGAGTCCATATAGGCGTCGGCGATCGCGGTCACGAGGTTCGTCGCGCCGGGCCCGCTCGTCGCGATGCACACGCCGGTCTTGCCGCTCGCCGAGGCGTATCCCTCGGCCGCGTGGCCGGCACCCTGTTCGTGGCGAACAAGGATGTGGCGGAGCTTCGTGCTGTCGAGCAGCGGGTCGTATACCTCGATGATGGCGCCACCCGGCAGCCCGAAGACGTCCGTGACCCCGAGGTTCTCGAGGGTGCGGACGACAGCCTGGGCTCCGGTCAGCATCTCGGGCTCGTGCCCAGCGGAGGGTGATGACGCCGCGGCGATGCGGGCGGCAGTTTCCTGCGTCATGAGATCCGTTCTTCTTCGTGCTCGATGGCTCGAGCGCAGTCGATGAGGCGCAGCCCTGGATCAGAGTCGAGACTCTGGATCAGAGTCGAGACTCTGGATCAGAGTCGAGACTCTGAGGGCTAGCCCGTGGTCGCGCCCTCGGACGCGCTGCGGACGAGCTTCGAGTATTTCGCAAGCACGCCGCGCGTGAACTTCGGAGGGAGCGGTTCCCAGCCTTCTCGGCGGGAGGCGAGCTCGGCTTCGTCGACGAGTAGGTCGATCGAGCGAGCCGCGATGTCGACCCGAATCAGATCTCCACTGCGGACGAAAGCGATGGGACCTTGGTCGACCGCTTCCGGTGCAATGTGGCCGATGCACAGGCCGGTTGTGCCGCCTGAGAATCGTCCGTCCGTCAAGAGTAGTACATCCTTGCCGAGACCCGCGCCCTTGATGGCCGCTGTGATGGCGAGCATCTCGCGCATGCCTGGTCCGCCCTTCGGACCTTCGTAGCGGATGACGATGACGTCGCCCGCTTCGATCTCCCCGTTCGTGAGGGCATCCATCGCGCCGCGCTCGCGCTCGAACACGCGGGCCGGCCCCTCGAAGACGTCGGCGTCGAAGCCGGCCGTCTTCACGACGGCACCCTCGGGTGCCAGCGAGCCGTGCAGCACCGTGATGCCGCCCGTCGCGTGGATGGGGTTGTCGATCGTGTGCACGACGTCGCCGTCGACCGGGTCCGGGTTGAGGTCGCGGAGGTTCTCGGCGAGGGTCTTGCCCGTGACGGTGAGCGCGTCGCCGTGCATGAGGCCCTCGTCGAGGAGCGCCTTCATGACGACGGGGATGCCGCCGTGGCGGTCGACGTCGTTCATGACGTACTTGCCGAACGGCTTCATGTCGGCGATGTGTGGAACCTTGTCGCCGATGCGGTTGAAGTCGTGCAGGGTGACGTCGACCTGGGCCTCGCGAGCGATCGCGAGGAGGTGGAGCACGACGTTGGTCGAGCCGCCCAGCGCCATCGCGAGCGCGATGGCGTTCTCGAACGCTTCCTTCGTGAGGATGTCGCCAGTCGTGATGCCCTGGCGCAGCAGGTTGACGACGGCCTCGCCCGAGCGGTGCGCGAACGCGTCGCGGCGCCGGTCGGCGGACGCCGGAGCGGCCGATCCCGGCAGGCTGAGGCCGAGCGCCTCGGCGACGGACGCCATCGTGTTCGCCGTGTACATGCCGCCGCAGGCTCCCTCACCCGGGGCGAACGCGCACTCGATGCGCTTCAGGTCGGCCTCGGACATCTTGCCGGCCTTGCACGCGCCGACTGCCTCGAAGGAGTCGATGATCGTGATGTCCTTCTCGGTGCCGTCCGAGAGCTTGACCCAGCCGGGCGCGATGGATCCGGCGTACAGGAAGACGCTCGAGAGGTTCAGACGGGCGGAGGCCATGAGCATGCCGGGGATGGACTTGTCGCATCCCGCGAGCAGCACGGTGCCGTCGAGGCGCTCCGCCATGACCACCGTCTCGACCGAGTCGGCGATGACCTCACGCGAGACGAGGGAGAAGTGCATGCCCTCGTGGCCCATGGAGATGCCGTCGGAGACGGAGACGGTGCCGAACTGCAGCGGGTAGCCGCCGCCCGAGTGGACGCCTTCTTTGGCGCCCTGGGCAAGGCGGTCGAGGGAGAGGTTGCACGGCGTGATCTCGTTCCACGAGGACGCGATGCCGATCTGCGGCTTGTCCCAGTCTTCGTCGCCCATGCCGACCGCGCGGAGCATGCCCCGCGAGGTGGTGGCTTCGATGCCGTCGGTGACGACCCGACTGCGTGGCTTGATGTCGACTTCTGGCTCAGGCATGCCCGCCATTCTACGCCGCGGAGAAGGTCGCCCCGCGCCGCCGGGAGCGCCTACTTCTCGCCGTGCCCGAGACCCTCGTGCTCGGGTGCCGGCTCCTTCTCCGGTTCCCCGGTCCGCACGGCCTGCGCGCGCGTCAGCTCGTCGTCGGTTCGGCGCTGGGCGCTCTCGACCGCCGCGGCGAGCTCGTCGACGTGCAGCGACACGTTGTCGAACTGCCGGCTGCGGTATCCGGCTCGAGCGAGCATCGTCGCGCCGGCCGGGGTCGTGAGCATCTGGAAGAACATGATCGGGATGAGGAACAGGATCGTGGGCAGGTGCGTCTGCTGCACGGCGAGGCCGATGAGCAGGAACATGAGGCCCGCGATCTGCGGCTTCGTCTGCGCGTGCATCCGCATGAGCACGTCGGAGAAGCGCATGAGGCCCACCCCGGCGGCGAGGGACAGGATGGCTCCCAGCCCGAGGCAGACGAGGGAGACGACGTCGAGCGCATCCACCGGGGCGTTCTCCACGAGCAGCCCACCGGAGGCGAGCAGAGCGTCAGAAGCGCTCATTGGCGTTCGCCTCCTGTCGGGTGACGTGCCTGGCGACGGCGACCGAGGCGATGAACGCGGTCATGGCGAGGGCAAGCACGAGCGGGATCGTGTCGGTGTGTCCGCGGATGATCATGTCGGCGACGAGCACGCAGATGAGGATCGTGAGGAGCGCGTCGGAGGCGACCATGCGGTCGACGATGGACGGACCGCGGATGATGCGGATCACCGCGAGGAGCGCCGCGACGGCGAACATCGCTCCGAACATCCAGACGAGGACGTCGATGACCATCACTTGCGTCCCTCCTTCGCTGCTGATGCGCCGGCGGATGAGCCCTTGACGACGACGGGCGTGTCGTGCGCGAACTGCTTGTCGCGGATCGCCTCGTGCTTCTTCTGCGCAGGCGATTGGCCGATGGGCTCGAGCCCACGACGCACGCGGTCGCGGTTGACCCGCCAGAGGTCGTCGCGGGTCCCGAGCGCGAGCGCGAGCCCCTCCTCCACGTCGAGCGCGAGCGCCTTGACCGATTCGACGGACTCGTCGGTCGAGGCGTCAAGCACGTGCAGGTAGAGCACGGAGTGCATCCGGTCGACTTCGACGACCATCGAGCCGGGGATGAGCATGTTGACCTCGGCCGTCAGCGTGAGGATGAAGTCGCTGCGCGTGCGCAGCTGCACCGAGACGACGGAGCCGAGCGGCGGCTTCGCTGGCCGGAACGCCAGCCACGCGACGATGAACGACGCGCTGACCAGCCGGTACATGAACTTCGCGAAGAAGACGAGCGTCCACCACAGGTTGATGCGGCCGGAGAGGTCGACGGCCGGCAGGTAGAAGACCTCGACGATGATGACCGAGAAGATGATCCCGGTGACGACGCTGATGACGTCGACGTGGCCCCACAGCACCAGCCAGAACGCGACGAGCGCGAGCAGCAGCGGCAGCTGGACGAGGATGGCATGGCGCCTGGGCTTGCGGGCGCTGCCGTCTTTCACCTTCATGGCTTGAGCACCTCCCCGTTGGAGACCGAGCTGATGTACTCAGCCGGGAACAGATCGAACGCGGCCGTCTCGGACCACTCGTAGATGGGGCCGGCGAAGATCGTGATGGCGACGCTCACGGCGACCATGGTGGTCGTCGCGATCGTCATGAGCCGCGACGACGACTTCGTCTCGGTGACGACGGCCGACTCCGGGGTGTCGGAGATGCGCTCCGTCATCGGCGAGGAGAAGTCGACGACCTGCTCCTGCGTGCGCCAGAAGCCCAGGTTCCAGACGCGGATCAGCGCGTACAGGGTGAGGAGGCTCGTGACGGCTCCGGCGCCGATGAGCACGTAGCTAAGCACGCTGCCCTGTGCCGCGCCCGCCGTGAAGAGGCCGAGCTTCCCGATGAAGCCCGAGAACGGCGGGATGCCGCCGAGGTTAAGCATCGGGATGAAGAACAGCACGGCCACGAACGGCGCCCGCTTGAGCATCCCGCCCAGGTGGGTCAGCGACGAGGAGCCCGCGATGCGCTCGATGAGCCCCGTCACGAGGAACAGCGCGGTCTGCACGATGATGTGATGGACGATGTAGAACACCGTCGCGGCGTAGCCGAGCTCGGTGCCGAGGGCGACGCCGAAGATCATGTAGCCGATGTGGCTGACGAGCGTGAACGACAGCATTCGTCGGATGCCGGCCTGGGCCACCGCGCCGAGGATGCCGACGATCATCGTGAGCAGGGCGATCACCATCAGCAGCACGGAGATGTCGTTGTCCCAGAAGAGCAGCGTCTCCGTCCGCAGGATCGCGTACACGCCGACCTTCGTCAGCAGGCCCGCGAAGACAGCCGTGACCGGCGCTGGCGCTGACGGGTACGAGTCCGGCAGCCAGAACGACAGGGGGAACAGCGCCGCCTTGATGGCGAAGGCGATGAGGAGCGGCATGTGCAGCATGAGCTGCACGTCCTGCGGGAGCTCGGCCATGCGAACCGCGATCTCCGCGAAGTTCACCGTGCCGACCGCACCGTAGATGAGGGCGATGGAGCCCAGGAAGATGAACGACGAGACCAGGCTCACGACGATGTAGGTGACGCCGGCCTTGATGCGCTCCGTCGTTCCGCCGAGCGTGATGAGCACGAAGCTCGACACGAGCAGGATCTCGAAGCCCACGTACATGTTGAAGAGGTCGCCAGCGATGAAGGCGTTGTAGACGCCCGCGGAGAGCACGAGGTAGGTCGGGTAGAAGATCGAGACCGGCGTCTCGTCGTCGCCGTCCGCCGCGCCCTGGCCGATCGAGAAGGCCATGACCGCGAGCAGCACGATGCTCGTGACGACGACGAGCATCGCCGACAGCTGGTCGACGACGAGCGAGATGCCGAACGGCGCGAGCCATCCGCCGCCCTGGACGACCAGCGCCTCGCCAGATGTGGTGACCGCGACGAGCAATCCGATGCTGACGCCGAGCGCGAGCACGAGCGTCGCCTGGGCGATGAAGATCTGGAGGCGCGCCGCGCGGGCGGCGGTCAGCGCCAGGGCCGCGCCGATGAGCGGCACGAGCACGATGAGGGGAACGAGCCAGGTCATGAGCGCTCCCCCTCTCCTGCGGTGTCGTCGTGCGGTTCGGTGTGGCCATCGGAACCCGAGTCGAGGCCGACCTCGCGAGCTCCGGCAGGCTGCGAGCCCTGCTCGGCGTCCGCATCCTGCTCACCCGCCCGGAACTCCTCGAGCTCCTCGTGCCGGTTGCTCGGCTCTGTGGCCTTCACGGATACGTCGGCGAAGCTGTCCTTGCCCGACCCTGGTTTCGGCCCATCGCCCATGTTGATGCGGGCAGTCGAGACCGCCGCTTCCGCGTACTCGCCGAACTCCGTGTCCCCGGACTCGTCCTCGTCGAACTCCTCGTCGTCCTGCGAGAGGTCCGCGGTGCGCATCGCGATGTCCTCTTCGTCGTCGCTCACCGTGTCCGCCTGCGCGAGTCTCCACGAGCGGTAGATGAGGGCGAGCATGAACGCGGTCACGCCGAAGGTGATGACGATGGCGGTGAGGATGAACGCCTGCGGGATCGGGTCGGAGTAGTCCTCCGGCGCGATGTCGGCGTCGTAGATCGGGGCGAGCCCGAAACTGCCCGACATGAAGAAGATGAGGATGTTCGTGGCGTTGCCGACGAGCAGGATCCCGAGGAGCATCCGCGTCAGGCTGCGCTCGAGGAGCAGGTACACGCCGCATGCGTACAGCACGGCCATGCCGACGAGCAGCACGAGGGACAGGGTCATGAGCGGGTCACCTCCTCGGATCCGACGGGTTCGATGTCGCTCTGATCTGCCTCGACCTCTTCGTTGACACGGGCAAGCGCCCCGGTGTTGTAGCCCGTCTCACCGGGCTCGCCTCCCTCGCCCTGCAGACCGTCGTGCTCAGCGGCCGAGTCCGAGTCGGGAGACGCATCCTGTTCGATCTGCAGGTCGATCTCCGAACCGAGCGAGCGCAGGATGTCGATGACCAGCGCGATGACGATGAGGTAGACGCCGATGTCGAACACGGTGGAGGTGACGAAGACGAACTGTCCCACCCCCGGGATGTCCTGATCGATCCAGGATGAGGTGAACGGCGCCTGGCCGAAGAAGATCGGCACGAGAGCCGTGAGCGTCGCGAGCAGGAAGCCGATGCCGAGGAGACGGCCCGCATCCACCTTGACGGCCTCGTCGAGCTCGGCCCGGCCACCCGCGAGATAGCGCGCAGCAAGGGCGAGGCTCGCGACCGCACCGCCGGCGAAGCCGCCGCCCGGGGTGTTGTGGCCGGTGAAGAGCAGGAAGAGCGAGGCGATGAGCAGCGCGTGGAACACGAGCCGCACGACCACCTCGAGGATGATCGAGCGGTTGCTCGGGGCGAGCGACTTGCCGGCGATGAGCCAGACCTTGCGGCGCTCCCCCTGCAGCTTGTCGGCCCGGCCGAGCTTCTGCCCGGCCGCGCTCACGGCGGCGAGGTCGATGGGTTCGGTGACGGGGCGTGATGCGCGGCGGAACCGCGGCCCGCGCGCCGCGTCGACCCGCGAGCGACCCCGGTTGTTGAGATAGACGAGGCTCGCAACACCCGTAGCGGCCGCGATGAGCACGGAGAGCTCACCCATGGTGTCCCATCCGCGGATGTCGACGAGCGTGACGTTGACGATGTTGGAGCCGTGGCCGCCCTTGTAGGCGAACTCCGGGAAGAACACGGAGTCTGGGATCGCCTGGCGGGAGGCGAGGGAGATCCACGCGACGATGGCGAGGACGAGTCCGACGGATCCGCCGATGAGCCACCTCAGCCACGACGGCGGGTTCTTGAGCGCCTTGCCGTGGCGGGCAGGGAGCCTGCGCAGCACGAGCACGAAGACGACGAGCGTGATCGTCTCGATGAGGGCCTGCGTGATCGCCAGGTCCGGTGCGCCCGAGAGCGCGAAGAGCCCGGCCATGCCGTAGCCCGTGACGCCCACGAGGATGACTCCCTGGAACCGCTTCTCCGAGGTGGTCACGAAGAACGCCGCGAGGATCATGATCGGGATGATCGCGATCTCCTGCCAGCGGATCTCGGTCTCGAAGGCCGGGACGGGCGTGTCCATGGTGACGAGCGTGAACACGGACGCCACGACGAACATGATGAAGATCGATGCGAGGTAGAAGGGAAGCGAGCCGCGCTGGGTCGTCGCCGTCGTGCGCGCCGCGATGACATCCACGACGCGCATCGTGGTCCAGTAGCCGCGAGACGACTCGATGAGCGGAGGCACCTTCGCCTGCGCGCGGGCCACTCCGGCGCGCCAGACGAAGAGCAGGCCACCGACGATGAACGTGCCGATCGTGATGAAGAGCGCCGGCTCGAACCCGTGCCAGAGCGCCAGGTGGTACGGCTTGACGCCGGGCAGCTCCGGCAGTGTGTCCGCGTACATCGCGAGCACCGGGTCGACGAGACCGGACGCGAAGCCCAAGCCGAGCGAGGCGGCGACGAGGATGAGCGGGGAGAACATGAAGTCGAGGTGCTCGGGCACGTAGCGCACCCGCTCGACGTCCGGCTTCGACGCGAAGGCCCCATAGAGGAACCGGGCCGAGTAGGCGACCGTGAACACGGTGCCGATGATGACGCCGATGAGCGCGATCCACCCCCACACGCTCCCGGCCTCGCCCGCCTCGAGGAGCGCCGTGAGGATCGCCTCCTTGGCGACGAACGTGAACATCGGGGGCACGCCGGCCATGGCCGCGATCGCCAGCGCCGTCATCCAGAACAGGACGGGCGCCGCCTTCGCGAGCCCCGACAGCTTGCGGATGTCGCGGGTACCCGTGCGGTGGTCGATCATGCCGACGATGAGGAAGAGCGCGGCCTTGAAGCAGGCGTGCGCGATGACCATGGCCAGGCCCGCGAGCGCCGCGTCCCGCGTGCCGAAGGCGACGACGATGGTCATGAAGCCGAGCTGGCTGACGGTGCCGTAGGCGAGGATCAGCTTCAGGTCGTGCTGGCGCAGCGAGCGCCACCCGCCGATGAGCATCGTCGCGATGCCGATCGTGACGAGCACCTCTCGCCACCCCGGCATCTCGGCGAAGCCGGGCGCGAGGCGGGCGATGAGGTAGATGCCGGCCTTCACCATGGCCGCGGCGTGCAGATACGCACTCACCGGTGTGGGAGCGGCCATCGCCGCAGGCAGCCAGAAGTGGAACGGGGCGAGCGCCGACTTCGTGACGGCGCCCGAGAGCACGAGCATCACGGCCGTGATCGTGAAGCCGTCGAACTCGGGCGGGTTGGCGATGATCTCGGAGAGCAGCGTCGTGCCGGTCGAGGCGTGCAGCATGACGAGGCCGACGAGCATGGCCAGGCCGCCGAGCGTCGTGACGAGCAGCGCCTGCATGGCGGCACCGCGGCTCGCGCGCTTCGACGAGTAGTGGCCGATGAGGAGGAACGAGAGCACGCTCGTCGCCTCCCAGAAGATGAAGAGGAGGTAGATGTCGTCGGCGAGGACGAGGCCGAACATGACGCCCGCGAACGCCAGCAGCACCGCGGCGAAGCGCCCGAGGTCGGGCTCGTCTGGCTTGAAGTAGCGGCCGCAGTAGATGAGCACGAGCGCGCCGATGCCGGTGACGATGAGCGTCATGATCCACGCCAGCACGTCCATGCGCATGGCGATGGCGACGTCGATCTGCGGGATCCAGGGGACGCTCTCGACGAGCACCTCACCGCTCAGGATGCGCGGACCGAGCAGCGCAGTCCAGACGAAGGCGGCGGCGGGGATGGCGGCGGCGGCGAGGAACGTCACGTTCCGTAGCCACCTGTGGAGCACTGGGATGAGGATGCTCGCGCCGAGGAAGATAGCCAGGAACGCGATCATTCGGCCTCCTGGAGCTCATGCAGCGGTGTGGACGAATCGATTTTACCTGGCAGTTGTCTGCGTGTGTGCCGAATGCCTCGCTCGATAGCGTGAGTGCATGCATCATTCTCCGCCTGGACCCCGGCCGACGGCGACGGGAGCGCGTGCGCTGGCGCCCGATGCCGCGCGTGGTTTCGCTCTGCTGTTCATCGCGATCGCGAACCTCACCGTGTATCTGTACGGCAGAGACCAGGGCATCCTGTTCCGTCCGGTGGATGCCGGACTCGGCGACCGGGTCGCCGATGTCCTCGGCGCGCTGTTCATCGACAACCGGAGTTTCCCGCTGTTCTCGTTGCTGTTCGCCTACGGCTTACACCAGCTCGTGACGCGTGAGGAAGCGCTCGGCACAGCGTGGCCCGTCGTCAGGCGGCTGCTCGTGCGGCGCAACGCGTGGCTCTTCGTCTTCGGGGCACTGCACGGACTGCTCCTCTTCATGGGCGACATCATGCACACGTACGCGCTCGCCGGGTTCGTGCTCATCCTGCTGATGAGGTCGCCGAACTGGGTGCTCTGGCTGGTCTTCGGCATCACGGCCCCGCTCGCCGTGGCCTTCGGCAGCGGTGACGGCGCGGCGGCGTCCGGGCTCGCCGCGGTGGGCGGCGCGGCCGATCCGATGATGCCCTCCGCCGTGAGCGCGACGCTCCTCGACGCTCAGCTCGCGCGAGCCGGCGAGTTCCTTCCGCTCCTCGCATTCGCGCCGTTCACCGTCCTCGGCGTGCTCCCGCCCATGATGCTGGGCCTGCTCATGGCCCGGAGCCAGCTGCTCGAGCGCCCGTGGCAGCACGCTCGCGCGGTCCGCAGCATCGCGATCGGTGGCGTCTCGGCCGCCATCCTCGGGGGCCTCCCCTTCGCCTTCGGCCTGGCGCTCGGGTTCGAGCCGGGCCCCGTCTGGTTCCTCGCAGGCTCACTGCATGCGGCCACCGGCATCCTGGCCGGTGCCGGCTACGCCGCGCTCTTCGCACTCATCGTCGCGGGCACGCAGCGCTCCGGCTCCCGCCCCGGCCCGGTGATCGGGGCGCTCACCGCCCTCGGACGTCGCTCCATGTCCGGCTACCTCGCACAGTCGGTCATCTTTTTTGCGATCATGCCGGCCTGGTCGATGGGGCTCGGCGCCACCGTGGGCACCGGCGGTGCGCTCCTCGTCGGCACCGGCACCTGGCTCGCAACGCTCCTCGGTGCCGTCCTCCTCGAGCGGATGGGCAAGCCGGGGCCCGCGGAATGGGCGATCCGGAGGCTCAGCTACGGGCGACCACCCGCCAGAGCGGTCGTACGATAAGCCGCATGCAGACCGCTCACGGATCTCGCCGAGCACCGCGCATCCGGGGACTGCACGGTCTGGGTCGACCTCACGCTCGACGAAGAAGGCGCCCTGGACGAGCTGGCCTCGCTCCTCGACCTGCACCAGCTCGCCGTCGAAGATGCGAGGTCCCCTGGCTCGTCTGGGCGCTCCTCGACGTCATCGTCGACAGCCACACCGACTCCGTCGAACGGCTCGACGAGGTCATCGAGGCCCTCAGCGACGGGCTCTTCAGCGAGCGGCCCGACACGAGCGAGGTGCAGCGACGCGCGTTCACGCTGCGGCGGAGCGTCTCGAAGCTCCGCCACGCGACGCTCCCCCTGAAAGAGGTGATCACGCTCCTCATCCACCAGGGAGAGGAGAAGGTGGCGCCAGAGCTGCACCCGTACTTCGCCGACGTCGGCGACCATGCGGCGCTCGCCGCCGACTGGTCCGAGACGCTCGCGGATCACATCTCGACGGCCATCGAGACGAGCATCGCCCTGCAGGGCAACAAGATGAACGAGATCATGAAGAAGGTCACGGGCTGGGCTGCGATCATCGCCGTGCCGACCGCCATCACCGGCTTCTTCGGCATGAACGTCGACTTCCCCGGCCACAACGAGGTCGAGGGCCTCATCGCCTCGGTGTCCCTCGTCATCGGCTCGTCGGTCGTGCTCTACATCGTCTTCAAGAGACGCGACTGGCTGTAGCCGCACCGGCTGCGCACTCCCCGCCACACCTCCCCCGCCTGGCTCCTCCCCCGCCCTGGCGGAAACCGCCAAGAGACCTGTTGGGTGTGCATCCGGTTCTCTCGAAGCGGATGCACACCCCACAGGTCTGTCGGTAGGCAGCGACGCAGCGGCGCAGGTTACGCGGTGACGCGCTCCTCGTCGATGACCTGCTGGCTCTTCGCGTCACGGGAGTGATCCGTGGAGCCGTGCACGTCCTCGTTCATGGTCGCCTCGTCGAACGGGGCGCCACCGCTGAGCACGAGGTCGACGCGCTGCTTGTCGATCTCCTTCGTCCACGTGCCCACGAGCACCGTCGCGACGGCGTTGCCCGTGAAGTTCGTGAGCGCGCGAGCCTCGGACATGAAGCGGTCGATGCCGACGATCACGCCGACGCCGTCGACCAGGTCGGGGCGGTGGGCCTGCAGGCCTCCAGCGAGCGTCGCGAGGCCGGCGCCGGTGACACCGGCGGCGCCCTTCGAGGCGATCATCATGAAGATCAGCAGCGACACCTGCTCGCCGATGGAGAGCGGCGTGCCCATCGCGCTGGCGATGAAGAGCGACGCCATCGTCAGGTAGATGGCGGTGCCGTCGAGGTTGAACGAGTACCCGGTCGGGATGGTGATGCCGGCGACCGACTTCGAGACGCCCACGTGCTCCATCTTCGCGATGAGGCGGGGCAGCGCGACCTCGCTCGACGAGGTGGAGACGATGAGCAGGTACTCGCGGCCGAGGAACTTCATGAGCTTGAAGATATTCACGCGGGCGACGAGCCACAGCAGCGTGCCCAGCACCACGACGATGAAGAGCGCGCACGTGATGTAGAAGGCGATCATGAGGGTGCCGAGCGCGATGACCGCGTCGATGCCCGTCGCTCCGACGACCGCGGCGATGGCGCCGAACGCGCCGACCGGGGCGACCCACATGATCATGCCGAGCACGCGGAAGACGAGCGCCTGGATCTGCGCGATCGCGTCGATGATGGGTGCCGCCTTCGTGCCCATCTTCTGCAGGCCGAAGCCGAGCAGCAGGGCCACGAAGAGCACCTGCAGGATGCTGCCGTCGGTGAGCGACGAGAACAGCGACGTCGGGATGATGCCGAGCAGGAAGTCGGCCGTGCCCTCGCTCTTCGACGCATCGGCCTCGTAGGAGGCGCTCGCGATGTTGAGCCCCTCGCCCGGGTGGATGAAGTTGCCGACGACCATGCCGATGGCGAGGGCGAAGGTCGACATCGTGATGAAGTAGAGGAGCGCGAGCCCGCCGACCTTGCCGACTGTCGCCGCCTTCGCGATGGAGCCGACGCCGAGCACGATCGTGCAGAAGATGATCGGGGCGATCATCATCTTGATGAGCGCCACGAACGCCTCGCCGACGGGCTTGAGGGCCTTCCCGAACTCCGGGAGGACCAGGCCGACGGTGATGCCCGCGAGCACCGCGATGATGACGGCGATGTAGAGCCAGTGAGTCTTGTCGATCCCGCGCTTGCGCGGAGCCTTGGTGTCCTGAGATGTGAGCGCCATTGCCTTCTTCTCTCCGTTGAGATCCGACGCGAGCTGCGTCGGGAGCGATGGATCGAGCATCCGCTCACCGGCAGAACTGCCGCGACTTGCGTTCATACTGTTCTCACCGCGCCCGCAGCGGTGAGATCCGACGCGGCACGCTCATCGACGACGAGGAGGAACCGTGCGATTCGCAAGCTGGAGCGTTGCGACGCGCCTCTTCGTGCTGCAGTTCGTCGCGATCCTCGCGCTCACCGGGCTCGGCGTCGTCATCGTGTGGGCGGATGCGCGGCGCGAGGCGGAGGACGACGCGGCGCTGCGCAGCCTGGCGGTCGCCGAGACCATCGCCCACGACCCGTTCGTCGTCGAGCAGCTGGAGACCGCCGACCCGAGCAGCACGCTGCAGCCGTACGCGATCGTCATCTCCGACTCCACGGACGTCGACTTCATCACGATCATGGACACCGACCGCGTGCGCATCACGCACCGCAACCCCGAGGAGATCGGGCGCCCGTTCCAGGGCAACATCGACACGGCGCTCGGCGGCTCGACCTTCACGGAGACCTACACGGGCACGCTCGGCCCGTCTGTCCGGGCCGTCGCCCCGATCTGGGACGACGGCGAGGTGGTCGCCCTCGTGTCGGCCGGTGTGACCGTGTCGAACGCGCACGTCGCGACGGGGTCGCGCATCGCCCTGATCCTCTGGTCGGCCCTCGGCGCTCTCCTCATCGGCGGCGCCGGAGCCTGGGCGCTCAGCCGCTACCTTCGGCGGGTGACCGACAACCGTGGCCCCGAGGACCTCGCCCGCATGTTCGCCTACTACGAGGGTGTGCTCCGATCGATCGACGAGGGGCTCGTGCTCGTCGACCCGAAGGGCAGGATCGTGCTCGCCAACGTGGTCGCCAGCGAGTACCTCGGCCTGCCGCCGTTCGACCCGCGGGCCGCCCCGGTTCCGGTCAAGGACCTGGCCGCTCCTGAGATCCTGCGAGAGGTCATGCTCCGCAGCGATGCGGTCGTCGACGAGATCGTCGTCACCGAACGGCATGTGCTCGTCGTGAACAGCGAAGCCGTCGTGACGCGCGGGCCCGGTCAGGATGCACCGCGCTCGGCCGGCACGGTCGTCACGCTGCGCGATCACTCCCGCATCGAGGAGCTCAGCGGCGAGCTCGAGACCTCGCAGACGCTCGCGGCGGCGCTCCGCTCGCAGGCGCACGAGTTCGCGAACCGGCTGCACACCATCATCGCGCTCATCGAGCTCGGCCGCCCCGAGGAGGCGATGCGGCTCGCGAGCTCGACGCTCGACGTCAGCCAGGAGCTCGCCGACCGGCTCGTGCGAGCCATCGAGGACCCCGTGCTGGTCGCGCTGCTCCTCGGCAAGTCGGCGCAGGCAGACGAGATGGATGTGCGCTTCGAGCTGCACCTGCCCGAG
This sequence comes from Pseudoclavibacter sp. JSM 162008, assembly GCF_041366455.1. Lineage (NCBI taxonomy): Bacteria > Bacillati > Actinomycetota > Actinomycetes > Micrococcales > Microbacteriaceae > Pseudoclavibacter > Pseudoclavibacter sp. JSM 162008. The sequence goes on along the minus strand of NZ_JBEWYX010000014.1, from coordinate 37,393 downwards.
CGGGTTCCCGCGAGCGCCACCGCTCGCGACCTCATCACCATCGTCGGCAACCTCATCGACAACGCACTCGACGCGGCACGCACGACGCCGGCCCCAGCCGTGCGGGTGCTCGTCGAGGAGCTCGACGGGGAGGTGCTCATCGAGGTGAGCGACAGCGGCGACGGGCCCGATCCGGGGTTCCTGGGCCGCATCTTCGACTTCGGGGTATCCGGCAAGCCCGGCAAGGGGCGCGGGGTCGGGCTCGCGCTGGTGCGGCAGGCCGTGCGCCGGTCGGGCGGCAGCATCGAGGTCGACGGGTCGGCGTTCACGGTGTGCCTGCCGCTGCGTGCCCCGGACGCAGCGCAGCCCGGGGCCTCGCGCGACAGGGAGGCCGCGAATGGACGGTGAGCAGACGACGCAGGCGACACCACTGAACGTGCTCATCGTGGACGACGAGCCGCTGACAGCGCAGGCGCACGCCTCCTACGTGGACCGCCTGCCGGGGTTCCGCACCGTCGCCGTCGCGGGCACGGCGTCCGCCGCGCTCCTCGCGGTCCGTGCATCCGCCCACGGCGACACCGAGCGCATCGACGTCGTCCTCCTCGACATCAACATGCCGGACGCGACGGGCATCGACGTCGCGAGGCGACTCCGGGCCGAAGGTCACGACGTCGACATCATCGCCGTGACGGCCGTGCGCGAGGCGGCCACCGTCAAGCAGGCGGTCTCGCTCGGCATCGCCCACTACCTGCTCAAGCCGTTCACGTTCCAGACGTTCGCGGAGAAGCTCGAGGCGCTGCGCGAGTACCGCGCCGGTCTCTTCGACCACGTCGTCTCCAGCCAGGATGAGGTCGATCAGACACTGGCGTCCCTCCGACAGGCCACACCGCACGCGAGCCTCCCCAAGGGGCTGACGAGCGAGACCCTCGCGAGCGTCATCTCCGCGCTGCGCTCCCTCGAGGCGGGAACCGGCATCTCCGCGAAGGAGCTGTCCGAGCAGCTGGCACTCTCCCGCGTCACCGCGCGCCGCTACCTCGAGCACCTCGTCGACACCTCCGCCGCCGATCGCACCCCCAGGTACGGCACCCCGGGGCGGCCCGAGCTCGAGTACCGTCTCGCCTGAGGCGCTCCGGCCGCCGTCACCTTTCGGACAGCCGGGGGGAGTAATCTCCGGAAAATGATCACCGTCGGCATGAGCACCTCCTGCACGTTCCCCAAGTCTGTCGAGACGTCGTTCCAGATAGCCAGGGACGCGGGCTTCGACGGCATGGAGATCATGATCTCGACCGACCAGACATCTCGCAGCGTGGATGCGCTGAAGCGCCTCATCGACAAGTACCAGCTCCCGGTGCTCGCCGTGCACGCCCCCGTTCTGCTCTTCACGCAGTTCGTGTGGGGCCGCGACCAGCGCACGAAGCTGCAGCGCTCCGCCGAGCTCGCCCGCGACATCGGCGCCTCCACCGTCGTCGTCCACCCGCCATTCCGGTGGCAGTCGGGATACGCGGAAAACTTCCTCGAGATCGTCCGCGAGATCAACGCAGACACGGGCACCGAGATCGCCGTCGAGAACATGTTCCCGTGGAAGGTGTCCGGTCGGGCGCTGCAGGCGTACAAGCCCGGCATCGACCCCGTCGACATGGACTGCGACGCCATCACCCTCGACTTCTCGCACGCCGCGCTCTCGGGACGCGACTCCCTGCAGATGGCGAAGGCGGCCGGCGACCGACTGCGGCACATCCACCTCTGCGACGGCCAGGCGCCCGACGTCAACGACAAGCTCTTCGACGAGCACCTCGCGCCCGGCGAGGGAGGGCAGCCCGTCGCCGAGACGCTCCAGTACCTCGCCTCGATCGGCTGGTCGGGCCACGTCGTCGCCGAGGTGAACACGCGCAAGGCGAAGAACGAGGCAGACCGACTGCGCATGCTCCGCGAGACCGTCGCCTTCGCGCACGATCACCTGCAGCTGGGCCGCTCGGTCCCGGACGGGGTCTAGCGCCGCTCACTGCGCCCGTCTCGGGATGGGTTCCACGCTTCCGGATGGGTTGCAAGCCATCCGGAAGCGCGGAAGCCATCCCGAAGCACAGTGACCACGCGGCGACGGCGAGCACCCGGCTCAGCCACAACGCCCGACTCGGGCTGGCAACCTCACTTCGTGGCGGGAAACTTCCCCCAACGAAGTGATTTCCCCATCCCGAGACGCTGCCCCGAGACGCGGGGTCTACGCGGCGACGAGCTCGCGGCGCCCTGCGGCGAGGCCGGCCACGAGTGACGGCTTCGAGCGACGCCGACGCCCGATGACGAGGCTCGCCGCCGCGAACGACACCGCGGCGATGACGAGCATGCCGATGGCCGCCGTGACTACTCCGGAGGCGCTTCCTCCCGAGTAGGCGATCTGCAGCCCCGCGGCGAGGTGCGTTCCGGGCAGCAGCCCGGAGAGCATCTCGACGAACGGCGACTTCAGCTCGAGCGGCACGAGCCCCCGCATGGCGAGTACCTGGATGCTCAGGAGGCCGATCGATGCGACTGCTGCTGCCCGGCGCCCCCAGAGCGTCGTGAAGAGCAGGTGCAGGCCGATGAGGGCGAGCGCGCAGAGTGCGCCGAGGCCGAGCGTCGCGAAGGCCGCGGTCACGGGCACCCCGACGAACCCGTGGGCGATCACGATGACCGCGAAGAGCACTGCGGCGAGTGGCAGGAGCATGCGCCTCGCGGCGTCGAGCAGGATGCGCCCGTTCGTCGCCATCGACGCGTAGGCCTCGGTCGGCACGAGGCGGCGCATGAGGGTCGTCGCGAGGGCGGCGAGCCAGAGCGCGAGGGGCAGGATGAGCGCGGTGAGGATCTCGCCGAAGCTCACCTCGTGCTGCATGGTCTGGTTCGTCTGGACCGGGTTGGCGACGACCTCCGCGAGCGCGTCCGGATCGCCGACGGCGTTCTCCGCCTGCGCGGCGCCGTCGCTCAGTCCGGTCGACAGCTGGCTCGCGCCGGAGGTGAGCTCGCCGACGCCCTCCTGGATGGGGGCGACTCCGTCGACGAGCAGCTGCTGCCCGTCGCGGAGCTGCCCGAGACCAGTGGCGAGCGCGCTCGCGCCGGTCTCGAGCTCGGTTCCGCCGGTGACGAGCTGGGATGCGCCGCTCTCGAGTTCGTCGCCCGCGGTCGCGAGGTCGGAGGCGCCCGTGGTGAGGCTGCTGGAGCCTGCCGAGAGCTGTGTGGCGCCGGTGTTGAGCTGGTCGATGCCGTCCGCCAGGGTGACGAGGCCGGTGCCGAGCGTCTTCAGGTCGTCTGCTCCGTCGGTCACGGCGGTCAGCTCGCTCGTAGCCCCGTCTAGGGTCTCGACGAGGCCGTCGACGCCGCCGGTCGTGCCGACGAGGCCAGCGATCTGGGTCTCGCATTGGGTCTTCAACGTCGGGTCGGCGAGGGCCGCGCACCAGGCGACGAGGCCGTCCGTGGAGTCGTTGAGGGCCACGAGCGCCGGCCGGATCTGCTCCTGGTAGGTGGCGGTGCCCTGCGTGACGGCGGTCGAGTATCCCTCGAGCTGTGTGCCCGCGTCCGTGAGCTGCTGTCCGCCGGTGCGGAGTCCTGGGGTCTGCGCGGCGAGCTGGCCGACGCCAGCCGCGAGCCGGTCGGCGCCGCTCGTGTACTGCGTGATGCCCGCGGAGAGCTGGTCGACGCCGCCGGTGTACTGGGTGATGCCGCTTGAGAGCTGGCTGACGCCGGAGACGTAGGTGCTCACGCCGGTCGAGAGCTCGCTGGCACCGTCCGCGCTCTGCACGAGTCCGGTCGAGAGCTCGCTCTGGCCGTCGGCGAACTGGGCGAGGCCGGTGCCGAGCTGCGTGCCGCCGTCGGCGAGCTGGGATGCCCCATCGGCGGCGTCGCGGAGGGAGGTCGCGGTCTGGCCGATGCCGTCGAAGAGCTGAACGGCGACCATCTCGGTGACCTGCGTGCCGAACTGGGCGGTGAGCGCATCGGCGAGCCCGTTGGCGATGGCGGGCGAGAGGTAGTCGTGCGACTGGTCGGTGGTCACGTCGATCGTGGCGGGGGTCGCCCCCTCGTCGGCGATGCCCGTGATGCGAGCGGAGAAGTCCTCCGGGATGGTGACGACCACGTACGCCGAGCCGTCTTCGAGTGCCGCCGCCGCGGTGTCGGCGTTGGCGAGCTGCCAGTCGAAGCCGGTCGCCGTGTCGGGATCGGTGAGCGCGCTGACGACGAGCCGGCCCGCGATGACGGTCGTCTCGGTGCCGTCCGGCGCGGTCTGGGTCTGGAGCTGGTCGTTGTTCACGATCATGGCGGGGATCGCCGAGGTGCGGGCCTCTGCGCCGGCGAGGCCGGCGAAGTAGGCGCCGGCGACGACGAGGGGCACGAGGATTGCGACGAGCAGGTTGCGCAGGCGCCGCCGGCGCAGCGCCCCGCGGTCGGCCGTGACGGCGTGGAGGACGGCGGCGCTCATGCGAGTGCTCCCTTGTGCGTGCTGGTTGCGGCGTGCGTGGATGTGGATGCGTCGGCGGATGCGCCCGGCGCGGCGTCGAGGCGGATGCGCCCAGCGGGACGTCGGACCTTGCCGATGATTGCGGCGGGGTCGAGTCCGCTGGGGAGTCCGAGCACGATGGTCGTGTCGGGTGAGGCGAGCGTGCTCACCTCCGCGAGGAGGGAGGAGGCGAGGCGGGTTGCCACCTCGGGTTCGGCTCCTGGGCCGAGATCGACGATCAGGACCTCGGGGTCCTCCGCGAGCGCGATGCGCGCCAAGGCGACGCCTCTCGATGCGGGCCGGAGCTCGCCGAGGTTCGTGCCGGCCTGCACGCGGGGCGAGCCGTCGCGGAGTCTGGCCGCGGCTGCTGAGACCTCGGCGACTCCCTGGTCGACGAGTGCGGCTGGCACCGGTCCCCCGGTGGCTCCGCGTCCGAGGCGCAGCCGCTCTTCGAGGAGGGCACCCACGGTGAGCTCCGCCGACCTGGCGTCGAGCGTCGAGGCGTCCACGACGGCGACGCGTCGCATGAGGGCGCTCTCGTCGCCGGGCGTGAGGTGCCCGTGAGCGTGGGCGTGCCCGGCGACGGGTTCGATGCGTCCCGCGAGGGTGGCCGCGAGGAGCCGCCGCTCGGCGAGCTGTCCCTCCACGAGCAGCACACCGCCGCGCTCGATGCCACCTGTCACGGGGCGCGTGGCCGTCGTCTCAGTTCCGGCCACGAGCTCGCCCATGGCGATGCCGTCGGGCTGCTCGCGCATCCACTCGACGTTCTGGCGGTAGTGGCGAAGGTGCTCGCCCTCGACGTCGAGGTCGGGGAGGATGCGGTCGAGCCAGGCTGGGAGGGCCCAGGCGCGCTTCCCGAGCATCGCCATGATGGCGGGCACCAGCGTCATCCGCACGAGGAAGGCGTCGAAGAAGATGCCGGCGGCGAGCCCGAGGGCGATGGCCTTGATGACGCCGGCTCCCTCGGGCACGAAGGCGGCGAAGACGAAGAACATGATGAGCGCGGCCGCGGTGACGACGCGTGCGCCGTTCGCAAAGCCCGTCTCGACGGCGTTCCGCGCGTCGCCGCTGCGCACGTACGCCTCGCGCATGCCGGAGACGAGGAAGACCTCGTAGTCCATGGCCAGTCCGAAGATGATGGCCATGAGCAGGATGGGCATGAAGCTGATGATGGGGCCGGGCACGACGTGCAGGGCGTCGGCGAACCAACCCCACTGGAAGATCGCGACGACGACGCCGAAGGCGGCGAACACGCTCAGGAGGAAGCTCAGGGCCGCTTTGAGCGGGACGAGGATCGAGCGGAACACCATCATGAGCAGGAAGAAGCTGAGCCCGACGACCACGGCCGCGAACGGCAGGAGCGCCTGGTTGAGGCGGTCGGAGATGTCGAGCGCGATGGCGGTCGCACCGGTCACGGAGGTCGCCATGCCGGTCTCAGCTTCGAGCTCGTCGCCGAGGTCGCGGATCTCGCCGACGACTCGGAGCGTCTCGTCGTCGTCCGGGCCCGTCGAGGGCACGACCTGGATGATCGCGGAGTCGACGGTCGTGTTGGGCAGCGGGTCGCCGACGGTGTCGACCCCGTCGACGTCCGCGACGCGGTCGGCGATGAGCTGCAGGTCGTCGAGGAGGGTCTCGTTGTCACCCTGCGTGATGTCGACCATCACGATGAGTGGCCCGTTGGCGCCTGGTCCGAAGTGCTCGGCGACGAGGTCGTAGCCGATGTGCGCCACGCTGTCTTCGGGCTCGGATGCGCCGGACGGGAGCGCGAGCTTGAGGTCGAGTGCCGGGATCGCGAGCGTGCCGAGGATGGCGATGACGGCGAGTGCGAACGGGAGCGGCGCCTTCATGACGAGCCGCACCCAGCGGCGGCCCATCGTCGGCTTCGCATCTGCGCCGGTCTCGCGACGGAACGCGCGCGAGCCGGCCTTGGGGCGCATCCGCTCGCCCGCGAAGCCGAGCAGCGCGGGGACGAGGGTGATGACGGCCGCCATGGCGGTGAAGACGGCGGCAGCCGCGGCGATGCCCATGACGCTGAGGAACGGGATGCCGACGATCACGAGGCCGAGCAGCGCGATCATGACGGTCACTCCGGCGAAGACGACGGCGTTGCCTGCCGTGCCGACGGCGGTCGCCGTCGATTCCTCGGCGTCCATGCCGTTCGCGAGCTGCGTTCGGTGGCGCGAGACGACGAAGAGTGCGTAGTCGATGCCGACGGCGAGGCCGATCATGACGGCGAGCAGGGGGGTGGCGCTCGAGACGACCACGAACTTCGCGGCGAAGAGGATGCCGCCCATGGTCACGCCGACCCCGACGATGGCGGATACGAGCGGGAGCCCCGCGGCGAGCACCGACCCGAACGCCACGAGGAGCACGATCGCCGCGAACACGACGCCGACGATCTCGGTCGGCGTGAGCCCGTACTCGAGGTTCTGGAAGATCTGCCCATCGAACCCGACTTGGAGGCCGGAGTCCTCGAGCGATGTGCCTGCCTCGGTGACGTCGGCGATGAGCTCGTCGCTGATGTCCTCGCTCGTTCCGTCGAACTGGACGCGGATGATGCCTGCCTCGGCGTCGTCCGACACGGCGTCGGTCGCGTACTCCGAGAAGGGAGAGAGGGCCTGGCTGACGCCGTCGAGCTCGCCGATGCGCTCGGATGCGGCGTCGATGGCGCTCCGGTACGGCTCGTCGTCGACGGAGTCGCCCGCGGGAGTCACGACGACGATGCTGGCGCTGGCACCGGCTGCTTCGGGGAACACCTCGCCGAGGCGGTCGAGCGCCGCCTGCGACTGCGTGCCAGGAATCGCGAAGGACTCCTTGAGGGTTCCGCCCGCGGCGACGCCGACGCCGAGGGCGACCGCGAGCAGCAGGAGCCAGGCGGAGAGCACACGCCATGGGTGGCGGTAGGAGCCGCGGGAGATGCGGAAGAGGAGAAGAGCCATGAGCCCGGTGTCTGCCTGTCGACTAGCGGCGCGTGGCCGAGATGAAGGTGAGCGCGTCGACGAGCTCGTCACGTGTCGGCTCCTGCGTCCGCGCCTCACCTGGGATGTTCTCGTTGGCGAGGCAGTAGGTGACGCCCGCGAGGCCGATGGCGATGCGCAGCGCACGGTCCGGGTCGTCCTCGGACAACGCCGCGACGAGTCGTTCGATGATGGGGTCGACTCGGGTCGCGATGAACTCGCCAGCACCGGTGCTGCGGTGGTTCACGAACATGTGCACGGCCAGGCGGTGCTGGAGGAGGAAGTCGACGAAGGGGCCGACGAGGCGCCTGTCCTCGGTGCCGATGTCGAGGTCCTGCAGGGAGTCGACGAGCTCTTCGAACGCGCCGAGGGCCTCGAGCACGGCCTGCTCGAAGAGGCCCTGCTTGGAGCCGAAGTGGTAGAGCAGGTTGGCCTTCGTGTACCCGGCCTTGCTTGCGATCTCCTGCAGCGAGGCGCCCTCGTAGCCGTGCGCGGCGAATTCGACGAGGGCAGCCTGCTTGAGCAGGTCGGTGGGATGCTGGCGGGACGCCGATCGAGGATGCTCGGCCTGCGTGGGCTCGGGATTCGGCTGCGGTTGCTCGGTCACGCGAGCAGTCTATTGACCGAACGGTCAGAGTTCAACCGATCGGTCAGGATGCGCGAGCGGGGCGCATCCTGACCGGTCAGCTCACCCCCGCGGTTCAGGCGCGGGGCACGTTGGGGCCGGCGACCGCATGACCGATGGAGAGGGCCAGCAGCGAAGCCGCGCCGATCACGCCGACGTGGAGCGCGGTGACCTCGAACTGGCCTGGCACCGTCGACGCGGAGGGCAGCGAACCGGGGCGGTGGTTCTGCGCATTGACCGTGAGGGCGAGCACATCGCTGAGCAGGAGGAGCGCGGCAGAGAGGAGGTCAGTGATGGCCGTGAGCTCGACCGAGAGGACCCCTGCTGGGTCGAGGAGCGCCTCGAGCGCCGCCTCGACGCTCCCCGCGACCGCAACCATGACACCGCCCATGAGCCCGCCGAGGAGCCGGTCGGTGAGCCTGTTGCCGGTGGTGAAGGTCGCCGTGCCGCTCGCGAACTGCGCGAGCGTGCCGGAGAGCTTCAGAGAACCCGTCGTCACGGTGATGGCCACGCTCGACGCAAGCCGAGCGAGCAGTGCCGAGACCCACTGGTCCAGGATCGTCGAGACGGCTGACACCGGGAACCCTGAGGCGAAGAGCGCCGTGTTCGGTGCAAGCCCGTTGAGCCACCCCGGCGTGCCCGCGACGTACGACCCTCCGAACAGGGTCGAGAGGTCGAGCGAGGCCGTCCCGGCCTCGGCATCCAGCGTCAGCGCGGCCGAGCCGTCGCCGGGCAGGGGCTGCAGGAGCGCGTCAGCGGTGATCGACACGGACACCGAGATGTTGGCGGCGTCGAAGATCCCGCCAAGCAACGGTATCGACGAGAGCGGCCCCAGGATTCGCGACGTGTCGACGGCGAGGGTCGGCAGAGCGGCCGTGAGCGCGGAGACGAGCGCGCCGGCCGCTGGCGTGGAGAGCTCGAGCGCAAGATGGCTCATGAGGTACTGACGCAGGGCGACCGGTTCGGCGCACGGATCCGCGATCTCACTGCGAGCGCCGACGGCGCCGACGACAAGAGCGACATCGGAGACCGCACCGACGAGATCCGCCGCGGGGGCGCCCGCCAGGTTCTCGAGCAGCCCCTTCAGCTCGACGCGCGCGAGATCGGGTGCGGCGTAGGGATCGGGGTTGAGGGTGATGCTGCCGCTGTCCGACACGGCTCCGACCGCGCCGAGGGAACCGCCGTCACGGTTCGCGCGCGCGAACTGGTGGACGACGCCGAGGTTCGCATCGGCGAGCGTGAGGATTCCGCTGAGCACAGCGGCGGCGCCGCTGAGCGGGGCGAGGGTGGCTGGCCCTGCCACCGTGACGATCGGCGGGGACCCGGCACTGTTGCTCGCCTGCGAGCCGGTGAGACCCGTGACCGCGTTCAATGACACACCGGCGAGCGACCCGTGGAGCAGGCGCGCTCCCGCACGCGTGCTGTACAGGCCGGACGGGGACTGACACGTCGACGCGGCGGCGAGTGGAGCCGCGGTCGCCGTCAGGAGCACGGGCGCGATCCAGGCGGTGCTGGCGAGCACCCCTCGCCGGGTGAGCCCGGCTTGCTTGTCGGGGTTGGAGTCCATGCGGGTTCTGGGCAGGGAGGGAGGGTTCATCGATGAGACCTTGCGTCAGGGGACACAGCTGCACCGGGGTGTGCAGCTGCCGACATCACTCGCGCATTCGCGCGGATGATGAATGCACGCCAACTTGGCCCGGACCAATTCCACTAGTCGAGGACGACCCGAACGCCTCTCGACGCCACGAATACGAGAATGTCCCGCCGCTCAGCCGTGGCACCCCACCTCCGCACAGCGTCGAGATCGCATCCACACTTCATCGGATGGCCAGACGACACCGCTACCCTGACGACGTCAATCAGAACGCTGGCGGCATCACAACGACGCGGCCCCGGCACAAGGGAGCGGAACCCATGCGCAAATTCCTCACCAACGGCGCGATCCTGTCCTCGGTCTTCGGCATCGTGGGTGTCGTCCGACAGACCTCGATGGAGACCAAGCGCTGGCGAGCAGTGCTCGTCTGGCTGGCCTGGGGCATCTCCACGGCCCTGGCGATCAGCGCCGTCATGGACGACGCGAACCAGAAGAAGCTAGAGCTCGACTAACAATCCGAGCGTCGTGCGGCGTGTCTGTCGACACGCCGCACGAACGCCGTGAGACTAGTGCTGTCTCAATCCGCGGCAGAAGACCTGTCCCGGTTCACGAGCTCACAATCCAGGTGCAGAAAGGGGACTCCGTGTTCGGTTGGTTCCGCAAGCGGCGACACCCCGAGGGTGAAGCCACGTCGATCGCAGATTCGACGCAGCCCACCCCCCAGCAGACGGCCACGACGCTGCCGTCGCTCCCCCAGCATCAGATGGGTGCCATCCCGGCCCCGATCCCCGCTGCATCCGCACCGTCGGCACGCCCGGCCATGCCCCTGGGCGGCCACCCCAACTTCTCCGGCCTCGAGCGCCCGGGAAGCGAGCTGGAGCCACCGCGCCTGCTCGAGCCCAGCGCGATCATGAGCGACGAGGCCCGCGAGGAGCTCACCCTCCTCCTCGACGACATGTTCGGGGCCGAAGGCCGCTACCGCCTCGAGTGGCGCCCAGACCGCGAGCCGGGCGACGACGCCATGTTCTCCGAGATCATGGTCGCCGACCTCGTGCGCCGCATCCAGAACACACTGGGAACCGTCGCAGCGCTGGAAGCAGGCGACGAAGCGCCGGTGCGCCTCGCTCCTGCGAGCGAAGCGGAACGCCAGAAGGCTATCGAGTCGTTCCTCAAGCCCGAGGAGTCGCTTGAGGACCTCGTCGAGACGGTGACCCCTCGCCCGGCTGACCTCGCAGCGCGAGCATCCCTGGCCGAAGAGCGCAAGATCGCCTGAGCCTCTCTCCACGCGCGCACAGCACTGCGCAGCGCGTAACGAAGAACCCCGGTCCGTGTTCGGACCGGGGTTCTTCGTTACGCGCTGCGTGCGCCTAGATGGCGAAGTACGGGAGGAGCCCCGCGAAGACGACCGCGACGACGACCAGGTACCAGACGATGATGATCGTCACGAGGAACGGGGCGAGCTTCTCCCCCACTCGCTTCGCGCCGGCACCCAGGTGCCCCTGCACGAGGTTGAAGATCGTCCCCGTCGAGACGAGAGGGATGGTCGCCGCCCAGATGATCATGCACCAGAGGCACAGGCGCGCGAGCTCGAAGGCGCTGTACCACTGCAGGTAGCTGACGAGCGCCGCGGCGCCCACCAGACCGACCTGGAAGGCGACCCAGAACCAGCGACGGTAGCTCGCACCCGCGAAGATGCCAGCTCCGATCGCGACCGTCACGGCGAACGTCACGAGGCCGATGATGATGTTCGGGAAGCCGAGGATCGCGCCAGCTGAGGACTGCATGGCCGGACCGCACGTGACGAAGATGCTCAGATCGCAGACCAGCGCCTCGTTCGGCGCCTGCAGCTTGTGGATGTACTCCACGGTGAGGAAGAAGCTCGCGAGGAGCCCCACGCCGCCGAAGACGACAAGCGCCCACGCAACGTTCCTCGGCGTGCGCACGAGCCAGGGCAGGCGGGAAACGCCGCCCTGCTCGTCCGCCGCGCCGGCCTCTGCCGTCTCAGGGGAGCTCGTCATCGTGCGCCGCCGCTACTCGCCGGCGTTCGCGGTGCCGGCGAGCGCCATGAGCGTCTCGACGGTCGGGGGCGTCTGCTGCAGTTCGCCGTCGACGAAGATGCTCGGGGTGCCCGAGACGCCGGCCTCGCGCGACGCAGCCGTGTTCGCGGCGGCCCACCCCGAGAATTCGCCGTTGGTGGCCGCGGCGAGGGCTTCTTCGTTCGTCACACCGAGCTGGCTCAGCGCCGATGCGTAGTCAGCGGGACCCCAGCTGGTCTGCGTCTGGCCTGGGATTCCGAACAGGCCGTCGTGGACCTCGAAGAACGCGGATGGCTGGTAGGCGACGGTGGAGGCGATCGCCGCGGCGGCCTCAGCACCGTACGGGGCCACGATGTTGATCGCGTGGTAGGTCACCTGGGCGTCACCTGCGGCGACGAGATCGTTGTAGACCGCCCCAGTCTGCTCGTGGTAGTCCACGCAGTGGGGGCACGAGTAGTCGTAGTAGTAGTCGATCTTGACGGGGGCATCCGCCGCACCGACGACGATCGCCGAGTTGTCGACGACCTCGATGGGCTGCTCGACACTCGAACCGTCGAGGCGCTGCACCGCCACCGTGCCGTCGGCGGTCAACTCGATCTTCTTGCCGAACCAGGTCGAGCCGAAGACGGCAAGCAGCACGATCGCGCCGAGCACGACGACGGCCCCGACGATGATGCCCACCTGCGTGAGCACGCGACCGCGCCGGGCGCGCGCCTCCTCCTGCTTGCGGATGGCGTTCGCCTCCTCGCGAAGCTTCTGAATGTGTTCGCGGTTCTTGTCTGCCATTGCGGCTCTCCTCGGGTTCGACGACCGGCGTCATTGTACGTGAGATCATTTTGTGACCTTCACATACATACTTGCGGCCACAACTATTACATTGTGCACCCCGCACATCCGACCACCCCCAGGGAGCAGCCACCGTGAGTTCCATGTTCCGGTCGCTCGGCGAACGGAACTACCGCATCTGGTTCGCGGGGTCCCTGACCTCCAACGTCGGCACGTGGATGCAGCGCACAGCGCAGGCCTGGATCGTGCTCACCGAGCTCACCGACAACGACGCCACCGCGCTTGGCGTCGTCATGGCCTTGCAGTTCGGCCCGCAGCTGCTGCTGGCGCCGTACGCCGGCGTCATCGCCGACCGCTTCTCGAAGCGGAAGGTGCTCATCTGGACACAGTCGGCCATGGCCGTGCTCGCCCTCGCGCTCGGCGCCATCGTGACGGCGGGCGCCGCGGAGCTCTGGCACGTCTACGTCTTCGCACTGCTGCTCGGCTGCGCGGCCTCCCTGGACGCGCCAGCGCGCCAGGCGTTCGTCTCCGAGGTGGTGGGCCTCAAGCTGCTCTCGAACGCCGTAGCCCTCAACTCGGCGTCGTTCAACGGCGCCCGGATGCTGGGGCCGGCCGTCGCCGGAGTCCTCACGGTCCTCATCGGCGCGGGCCCGGTGATCCTCGTCAACGCGCTCACGTACCTCGCGACCATCGCGGCCCTTCTGGCCATGCGCGGCTCGGATCTGCTCCCCGCTCCCCCGTCGAAACGCGGCCGCGGGCAGATCCGCGAGGGCATCCGCTACGTCGCGAGGCGCCCGGACATCGTCGCGGTCCTGGTCCTGGTCTTCCTCCTCGGCACCTTCGGCCTGAACTTCCCCATCTACACGGCGACCATGACGACCATGGAGTTCGGTGGCGGCGCGGATAGCTTCGGCCTGCTCTCCTCGATCCTCGCCATCGGCTCGCTCGGGGGCGCGCTGCTGGCCGCGAAGCGCGAGCGAGCCCGGTTCCGTGTCCTGCTGTCGTCGAGCGTGTTCTTCGCGCTCAGCTGCCTGGCAGCCGCCCTGGCGCCGACGTTCTGGCTGTTCGCCGTGGCCCTCATCCCCATCGGCTTCACCTCGCTCAGCGCGATCACCACGGCCAACGCCCTCGTCCAGGGAAGCGTCGAGCCCTCCATGCGCGGGCGGGTCCTCTCGCTGTACATGGCGATCTTCCTCGGCGGGACGCCCGTCGGTGCCCCCGTCATGGGGTGGATCGTCGAACTGTTCGGGCCGCGCGCGGCGCTCCTCGTCGGCGGCGCATCCGGTGCCGTCGGGGCGATGCTCGCCGCCTGGATCCTGCACCGGGCCGGAGCGTTCAGGTGGCGTGACCGCCCCTGGCGCAACCTGGACGACCCGCGAGCCGACGAGCCCCTGTAGGCGTCCGCGCTTCGACGCGCATCCGCTCATCACGCTCGACGAGCGTCGGCACGGGCCAGCAGACGACTCAGGCCCCGCTCGAACGCGGTCGGCTCAGTGCGCCCCGAGGACGCGCTTGAGGTGTGCGTTGTCGAACACGCCCTCCGGATCCAGTCGTTCGCGCGCCGTGTGGAAGTCGCCGAAACGCGTGATGACGTGCTTGAACTCCTCCGCACGCACCGTGTGGAAGCTACCCCAATGCGGGAGGCCCCCAAGGCTCAGGAAGAGGTCCTCGGCAGCGGTGAAGATCGCGCGCGCGTCGAGCGTGGACGGCACGCGCACCGTGATGTTCCCGACAGCCCTGCCGTATGCGTTGGACAGGAACGCGTCGTCGGCGGCAGTCGTCGAGATGCGAACGGCGTAGGGGAGGTTGAGGTGCGCTCGCTCGAGGGTCTCGTCGAGCGCACGCAGCACCTCTGGGGTCTCGGCGATGGGGAACGAGTACTCGAGCGACGCGAAGCGCACCGGGGCGGGCTCCGCGAGAGCTCGCATGGGCCCCAGGGTCGACTCGCCGACCGGATGCACGCGGTTCGCGAGCTTGTTCACCGCGGGGGTGAGCAACGGCAGCGACTTCGACAGGCCGATGGCGAGCATCTCGCCGAGCGCGCCGAAGGATGCGGAACGGCGTGAGGGCGTCGGCTCGTCGGCGATCTCGCCGGATTCGCGGAACCCCTGCGTCACGAACACCTCATCGGTGTGCGGCCGCCAGCTCGCCGAGAAGTGGTCGGCGCCTGAGGCGAGCACAGCGAACTCGTCGACGAGTTCGCTCATGCGCATCTGCTCCTCAGAGGTGCGGATGCGGTAGCCGGGCACGATGCGGAACACGAGCTCCGTGAAGATGCCGAGCGCGCCGAGGCTGAGCTTCACCGAAGGCCACAGCTCGAGGTCCTGGTGGGCGCTCACCGTGACGAGCTCGCCGGTCCCGGAGACGAGCGTCGCGGAGACGAGCTGCGATGACAGACTCGCGAAACGAGCACCAGTGCCATGGCTGCCCGTGGCGATCGCGCCTCCGAGAGTCACGGCGGGGTTGTTCGGGATGTTCTGCAGCTGCCATCCGTAGGTCTCGAGCAGGGCCCCGGCCTCGGCGATCGTCGTGCCGGCACCGAACGACGCCTCATGGCTGTCGAGGTCGATCCAGTTCATGCCGCGGAGGCCTCGGGCGTCGAGGAGGAGGTCCGGGGCCGCGGCCAGCGCATTCGAGGTGTGGCTCGCACCGACGGGACGCACGTGCCTGCCCCTGCTGTAGGCCTCGGCGACGACCTGCTGGACCTCGAGCGCAGTCCTGGGAGCAACGATGCTCGACGGGTTCGCGCGTGCGGTCCGCGGCCAGTTCGCCCAAAGTTCTCCGGGTGCAATCGTCACGGAATCCGCCTCCTCGTCGTCGGCGCGTTGCGCGCCAAGCCAGTGCATGCCCATTGTGCCAGCACCGCGCCTCCGAGAACGGCAGACCGGTGCCCTCCCAGCCCGAAGAGAGCCTCCCTCGAGGATGCAAGAAGGCCCGGTAGCTGGCGAGAGCTACCGGGCCTATCTCGTACACCCCCTCGGACTTGAACCGAGAACCCATTGATTAAGAGTCAATTGCTCTGCCAATTGAGCTAGAGGTGCGCGTCGTTCCGTTTCCGTGGCGACCAAGAGAGAATAGCACTGTTTTGAACTCGAAGTCCAATCGGCCGCAACATGCCACGATTGAGGCCATGACGACCTCCACTCCGACCCGCCTCGAGCCGGGCGCAGACGCTCCGGACTTCACCCTCACAGATCAGGACGGCAACGCCGTCTCTCTCTCCGACTACCGCGGCAAGCGCGTCATCCTCTACACGTACCCCGAGGCATTCACCCCTGGATGCACGGCTGAGGCGTGCGACTTCCGCGAGAGCGATGCCCCGCTTCGCGCCGCCGGGTACACGATCCTCGGCATCTCGTCGGACGACCCGGAGAAGCTGGCCGAGTTCCGCGACGCCGAGCACCTGGACTTCACGCTCCTGAGCGACGCCGACCACGCCGTGCAGACCGCCTACGGCGCCTACGGAGAGCGCAACAAGTACGGTCGCGTCGCCGTGGGCCCCATCCGCTCGACCTTCGTGATCGACGAGCACGGCAAGATCACCGAGGCCCTCTACAACGTTCGCGCCGCGGGCCACGTCGCCCGGATCCTGAAGCTGCTCGTGGTCTAGCCCGTCGCTTCCACCTCGTCGTCGTCGCGGCGCAGTGCACGGCCCGTCGCCGGATGCACGGCCGCGACGATGCCGAGCAGGCTGACGGCGACGAGCACCCAGCCGGCCCAGACGGCCAGGTCGCCCTGGAGGAACACCCAGGCGACTGCCAGCTGCATGATCTGCCAGGTGATGGCAGCCCCGCGGACCCAGGCGCGCAGACGCAGCGTCGACACGGCCACGAGCGCAAGCAGCACGGCCCCCAGCAGCGCGAGCCCAGCAAGCGCAAGGGAGGAGGCGAGGAACCTGGCCTCCTGCGCGGCGGTCTCTACGACAAGGAACGCCGTCACGGCGGCGAGGATCGCGGCCTCCACGCCGAGCACTCCGGCAAGCAGAACGACAGTGACCGGACGCTTGGTCGTGCCTGGGCTCACGAATTACCCCTTGCCTGGAAAATGACGCTGTGGCAAAATCTTTCTCTAGGTAGAGATACCCGGAGGAATGCAAAATCGAGGCCAAGTCTATAGGCCAGTCACCGCATCCCGGGTTCACGAACTTCGCTCCCAGCGGAGCGTTTTTGTGCGCGAGGCGCACTCGATAAGGAGCACCACTGATGGATTGGCGCGATACTGCCGCCTGCTTGGACGCAGACCCCGAGCTCTTCTTCCCGGTCGGGAACACCGGCCCCGCTGTCGACCAGATCGACGCAGCGAAGGCCGTTTGCGCTTCCTGCAAGGTGACCGAGGTGTGCCTTCAGTACGCACTCGACACCGGTCAGGATTCCGGCGTCTGGGGAGGCCTCTCCGAAGACGAGCGACGTGCACTCAAGCGTCGCGCTGCACGAGCGCGACGCGCGTCCTGAGCAGCAGACAACCCGCGGCCTGACCGCGGATCGCCCGCCGGGCGGCGTTCACGCGCCGCCCGTCTCGCGTTTCCAGCGGCTGGGGATGAGGAGCTTCACCTGCGTTCCCTCCCCCGGCTCGGAGTGCCACTCGATGGAGCCGCCGAGCTCGCCCTCAACCAAGGTGCGGACGATCTGCGTGCCGAGACCGGCGCCGATGCGTCCGGCGACGAACCCGGAGCCCGTATCCGCCACCGTGACGGAGAGGCCACCCGGCGTCTGCTCGGCCGTGACGGTGACCTCGCCTTCCTGCCCCGCGAGTCCGTGCTCGACAGAGTTCGTGACGAGTTCGGTGAGCGCAAGGGCCAGCGGCGTCGCGTACTCGCTGGGCAGCGTTCCGAATCGACCGCTGACGACCGGTCGGACAACCGTGTTCGAGGAAGCGGACACCTCGGTGATGAGCTTCATGACGCGGAGGAACACCTCGTCGAAGTCGACGGTCTGGGAGAAGCCACCGGAGAGCGTGTCGTGCACGACCGCGATCGAGGAGACCCGACGCATGGCCTGCGTCAGCGATTCCCTGGCCTCGTCGCTCCGCGAGCGTCGGGCCTGGATACGCAGGAGCGCCGCGACGGTCTGCAGGTTGTTCTTGACGCGGTGATGGATCTCCCTGATCGTGGCGTCCTTGGTGATGAGCTCCTGCTGCTGGTGCCTGACGTCTGTCGTGTCTCGGCAGAGCACGATGGCGCCCGTGCGCTCTCCGTGCGCCCTCAGCGGCAGCGCGCGCAGTGTGACGGTGATGTCTCGCGCTTCGACGTCGGTCATCCACGGCGCACGCCCCGTGACGACGAGCGGCAGCGCCTCGTCTACCGTGACGCGGCTCTTGTCGTGCACGAGCGCTGAGGCGACCTCCGAGAGCACTTCCCCCTCGAGCTCTCCCCCGAAGCCGAGCTTGTTCATGGCGCTGAGCGCGTTGGCGCTCGCGAACGTGACGACGCCGTCTCTGTCGAGCCTGATGAGTCCGTCCGATGCTCGCGGTGCGCCGCGGCGTGAGATCTGCGGGGCCTCCGGATCGGGGAAGGCTCCCTCTTCGATCATGGCGAAGATCTCGTCGGCGCAGTCGCGGAACGTCTCTTCCTGGCGGGTGATCGAGCGTGTGCTCCCCAGGTTCGTGTGACGCGTGATGACGGCGATGGGGTGCTGGCTGACCCCCTCGCCCGGCAGACGGCAGAAGACGGGTGTCACGAGCAGCTGCGTCGGGATCTCGTCGAACCAGTCCGGCTCGGTCGACCGAACGGTGATGCCCTCCTCGTAGGACCTGCGCACGGCCATCGCCCACTGCTCCCGCACGGACTGGCCGATGAGGTCGCGGTAGAAGAGCGTCGGGGCGCTCGAGGGGCGCCCCTGTGCGACGGCGACGAAGTCGTCGTCCTTCGTGTGGACCCAGAGCACGACATCCGCGCACGAGAGGTCGGTGAGGAGCTGCCAGTCGGCGCTCAGCTGCAGGATCCACGACTGCTCAGCTTCACTGAGGGTTCCGCGGCGCTGGAGTTGCGATGAGAGACTCGACACTCGGTCAGCTTAGGAGTTCTGAGCTTGCAGTTCGCCGCGACCGCGCCAGAATCGACGAAACGCCGAAGTTCGTCGCCTGTTCTCACCCTTCGCTTGCCGGGTCTCGTGGCCACTGCCGGCTGAGGCCAGCAGCGTGTCCGAGACGTAGGCTCCGATCGCACGAGCGAACGCGGAGCGGGGGCTAGCGTACGTGACCGGCTCGCCGGCGAGCAGCGCACGGTCGCAGGCCGCCTGGTCGAGTGGGATGAGCGCTTGCGCCTCGAGGCCCGCGAATCGTGAGAGGACGTGCCGGATCTGACCTGCGGCGCCCAGGCCGACCGCGTCAGCTCGCACTCGGTTCACGATGACATCCGTGGGTGTGTCGTCGATGAGGTCGACGAGGTTCACGCGGGCGCGCAGGAACCTCTGGAGGCCAACTGCCTGCCCGTCCGCGACGGCGAGCACTCGGTCCGCAGCGGTGAGGGCGGTCAGGGTCGCGGCCGAACGACGAGGCGAGAACGCGTCGCTCGCGATCTCGTCGTCGCTCTCGAGACTGAAGCCGACGTCGACGACCACGAGGTCGGCGACCTCGCGGCACTTCTCGAGCACAGTTGCCACGCGATCCCTCGCGAGTTCCGGCCACCTCGCGGGGTTCGCGATGCCGGTGAGCACCAGCAGTCCACCCCGGCCGAAGGACCGCGGCACCGCGATGCGCTCGATCTCGGCGACCGTGAGTCGTGCCGCGCCCGCCAAGCGGCAGGCAGCTGCGAAGCCCGGCGCCTCGTCGGTGATGCCCAGCATCGCCGCGAGCGAGCCGCCGTAGCTGTCGGCATCGATGAGCAGCACTCGCTGTCCCATCTCGGCGGCCTTGGACGCGACCGCTGCGGCCACGGTGGATGCGCCCGGAGCGCCGTGCGGACCCCAGACCGCGAGCACGACGCCCCTGCCGTCTGCGCGTGCCCGTCGGAGCGGCAGTGCAGTCATGCCGCGCTCGTGCGCCACGGCGCGGGTGCCAACGCGCGTCGGCATTCTGGCCGCGCGTCTGCGCTCACGTCGCCCAGCTCCATCGCTCGTCGGGTGCTCGGGTTCGGGCTCGGGCTCGGGCTCCGCAGGGTCAGGTCGGTCCTCGTCCGAAGGCTGGAGGCTGACGGCCGGGGGCCTCGAGAATGCCACCGATCGCTGCGGAATCGGGCCGGTTGGCATGGAGCGGGAGGAGTCGCCGGACGTTCTGGCGAGGAGCACCTCGATCTCGCTCCAGCTGACCGCCGCTTCGACGACCTCCGTCGCGGAGAGCGTCTCCGCGTTCCGACGTTCCAAGTCGCTCGAGACCACAACGATCGCACGCGCGCCGAACCGGGCGCACGCCGCCAGACTGCGCGGAGTCAGCGTCTCCGGCGCCCCTTGCAGCACCACGATCTCGGGTCGCAGCCTCTCGAGCGCCGTCGCGGCGGCGAGCCCACCGGAGACTCGATCGACGATGTCGTGTCCCGCCGCGATGATGCCCTCGAGGAGGCGGGCCTCGATCTCGAATTCGATGGCAAGCAGGATCCTCGACATGTCACTGCCCCTTCTCGCGGAAGACTGGGACAAGGGCCAGCCGCGAATCGTTGCTGATCGCCGCGAGCAGTGCGGGGATCTCGGCCTTCGGCAGTAGCAGCTCCACCCGGTCCGCCTGGCTCGCGGAGAGGGCCCCTTCCCTCGGGAGGATCTTCGCGACCGTCGCATTCGACGAGGTCAGCACTGGCGCGCCGTAGGTCCCGGGGGCTGACTCCTGGCTCGACCAGAGCTCCACCGCACTGCCAGCGCCCAGCTCCGTCGGCAAGCCGCCGGAGACTTCGACGACAACGGACGAGCGGCTCGAATCAGCGTCTCCGAGGGCTGATCTCGGCAGGAGCTCACCAGCCTCGACCGCCTGGGTCACGAGGAACTCGCCCGTCGGCACCGTCTCCGTGCTCACGTACGCCTCCGCGCTCGGCCCGAGCACGACCTCGACGGCCACGAGGTCATCGACCGTGATCAGCTGCCCAGGCGCGATCGTCGAGGCGGCGGCGTAGGCAATTTCCGTTCGGTTCCCGGCGACGAGAACGCCGACGACACCGAGCACCGACGCGATGACGAGGAGGATTCCGAGGAAGAGCCTCGGGTCGACCCAGCGTCTCGGCTTGCGAGCCCTGCTCACGCTCATGCCACTCTTCCCTTCTTCGGTCGCCGCGAGGTGGCGACTCCGCCATCGTGGCGCAGCGCGAGAGAACCTGCAGAAGTTATCCACAACATGCGTCGATCCACGATCTGCGCGCGATAATCGAGCGCATGAACGCATCCGTTGACCCCCAGTCAATCGGCCGTTTCCTGACCCTCGCCGAGGTCTCCGAGATCCTCAACGTCACGATGGATGTGGCGACCGGTCTCGTGCAGAGCGGGGAGCTGCCCGCGATCCGTATCGGCGGCGTCGGCGAATGGCGAGTGGAACGGACGATGCTCGAGCAGTACATTGACGACCAGTACGAGTACCAGCGACGCGTCGCTGCACTCCGCCAGGGCGAGTTCGCAGACACCGGCGACTTCCTCGAGGCGAACGCCGCACAGGATGACACGACCCCGCGCCTGCGCCCGTTGCTGTAGGCAGACCGTCGCCGGCCCCGGACCGGTCAGTCGTCAGCGAGGATCACGAGACGCAGGTCGTCGAGCGGGATGATGCGGTACGCGACGACATCCCGCGATCTTCTGGCCACCCCGCGCTCGTGGACGGCGACATCGACGTGGTCGCGCGCGACCCGGTCGATGGTGCCCACGATCGTGCCGGTGGTCACCACGAACTCGCACTGCCGGCGACGCCGCCCGAGGTCCCGCAGCGCGAAGGCGAGGCCGAGTCGCCCGGACAGGTCACCTGGACCGCTCGCGGCCGGTTCGCGCAGACTTACGACGAGTTGCTCCTCAGTGAGCACCAGGGACGCGATACCCGCCGTCGGGACGATGCAGACGCGCGCCCGACCCGATTCCGCGAGCAGTTCGGCTGACAGCCAGTCGCTGCCGAACGCCTTCGGGCGCACGGCCACGAGGGAACCATCCGACAGCTGCAGGGAGATGGGCGCCGAACTGGTTTCCGCGAGCGCGACGAGACGCTCACGCACGGTCAGTCGACCCACGCGAAGTCGCTCCTCGTCGACGGCGCGCCTGGCGGCCTCGTCGTCGAGCGCCCCCTGCAGCTCGCCCGCGAGGCCATCGAACAGATCGTCCCATCGCACCTCGACAGCGTAGAGTTCATGGCCCGTGCGACCGGAGTTATCCACAGGGGAGTTCACCCCTCGCGAGCACCGGGAGCGACGTGGTTTCATGTCGCCAGGCGGTTCGGTGGGGAATCGTCTGAGATCCGACGGGGGCAGTATGTCGCCAACGCGCAGCACCAGGGCGCTCCGCGCCATCGATGCGCCACAATCAACGCTTTCCGCGGCGGCGGGCGAACTCATCGACGCCGACCCGCTCTTCGTCCGGGTACGCACGGCCGCGAGCGACCTTCCCGATCCAGCTCCACTGGTCTCGAATCTGGCCCGAAGCGTCGTCGAGGTCATCTCCGGGGTCCGCGACATCGAGCAGCTGTCCAGGTGGGTGACCGACGACGTCTACCGTCACCTGCTCATTCGCACGCAGCACGCAGCACGAGCGAGGCAGGCGCGACGGCGTCCAACTCGCCGGCCGAACTTCGTCGAGCTGAGCGTGCGCATTCAGGCGACGACGGAGAACATCGTCGATGCCGTCGTCGTCCTCGACTTCGGTGCGCGGGTCAGAGCCGTGACCGTGCGCCTCGAGGGTCTCGACCGGCGCTGGCGAGCATCCGCCATCCACGTCCTCTGAACTGCCCAGCGTGACGAGAACGCCTCGGCGGACGTGCCACCACGAGTGGTGGCGCGTCCGCCGAGGCGTCTGCTCTGCTCCCGGGTGCTGGCCGCTACTTCTTGCGGCGTCGCTGGGCGCGGTTGCCCGCGGGCTGGCCACCAGGCTTCGACGTCCCGCCCTTGCCGAACGAGCTGCCTGCGGCCGGGCTGTCGCCGTCAGACGGGGACGCCTGCTCGGCCGCCTGCCGCTTCGCGGGGTTCCCCGAACGCGAGGCTGGCTGGCGCGAGCGTGTTGCCTGCTGTGTGCTGGCCACCGGCGCTGCCGGCTCCTCACCAGCCTCGCCGCGAGCCTGGTCGAGCGCGGAGGAGGTGCCGAGGTCCCGCTCGCGGCGCTTGGCCTCCGCAGTCGCCCGCTGGTTGAGCTGACCGCGCTCGTTGCGCACCTCGACCTCACCCTGGTCGGTAGCTGCCGAGTAGCTGAGCGCGGTCTGCGCCTTCTCGTCGAGCCCCTTCGCGACGATCTGCACGTCGGGCGTCTCGCTGGCGGACGGCGTCTCGTCCTTCTTGACCGTGACCTCGAGGTTGTAGAGGAAGCCGACGGATTCCTCGCGGATGCTGCCGAGCATCTGCTGGAACATCGCGAAGCCCTCGCGGGTGTACTCGACGAGCGGGTCACGCTGCGCCATGGCGCGGAGGCCGATGCCGTCCTTGAGGTTGTCCATCTCGTAGAGGTGGTCGCGCCACTTCCGGTCGATGACGCTCAGCACGACGCGTCGCTCGAGCTCGCGGGTGGCCTCCGTGCCGACCGATGCTTCGCGGCGCTCGTAGGCGTGGCGTGCATCGGAGAGGACCTCCTCCTCGAGGAGCTTCCGCGTGAGCTTGCTGCGCCCACCCGCTTCCTCGAAGAGCTCCTCCTCGGTGATGCCGACCGGGTACAGCTGCTTGAGGTCTGTCCAGAGGGCATCGAATTCCCAGTCGTCGCCCGTGCCATCTCCCGTGTGCTCCTGGATGATGTCGTCGATCGCGTCAGTGAGGAAGTTCTGCACCTTGTCGGCGATGTCGTCGCCTTCGAGGATGCGGCGGCGGTCGCTGTAGATCGCTGTGCGCTGCTCGTTGAGCACGTTGTCATACTTGAGCACGTTCTTGCGGATCTCCGCGTTGCGCGACTCGACCTGCGACTGCGCCGAGCGGATGGCGCGCGAGACGATGCGCGACTCGAGTGCGAGATCGTCTGGCGTGCCGTCGCCGGCCATGATCGCGCGGGTCGCACCGGTGTTGAAGAGGCGCATGAGGTCGTCCGTCATGGACAGGTAGAAGCGGCTCTCGCCCGGGTCCCCCTGACGTCCGGAGCGTCCACGCAGCTGGTTGTCGATTCGACGCGACTCGTGGCGCTCGGTGCCGAGCACGTAGAGGCCGCCCGCTTCTGCGACTGCGTCGGCCTCGCCCTTGACCTGCTCCTTCATGGCGGAGAAGACCTCGAGCCACTTCTCGTCGTACTCGTCGGCGTTCTCCTGTGGGTCGAGGCCGAGGGCGGTCATCTCGGCGACCGCGAGGAACTCGGCGTTACCGCCGAGCATGATGTCGGTACCGCGACCGGCCATGTTCGTGGCGACCGTGACCGCGCCCTTGCGACCAGCCTGAGCGACGATCGCGGCCTCGCGCGCGTGGTTCTTCGCGTTGAGCACCTCGTGCTTGATTCCGCGCTTCGCCAACAGCTTCGAGAGGTACTCGCTCTTCTCGACGCTGGTCGTGCCGACGAGCACGGGCTGTCCGGTCTCGTGCCGCTCGACGATGTCCTCGACGACCTGGTCGAACTTGACCTTCTCGTTCTTGTAGACGAGGTCGGGGTTGTCCTTGCGCTGCATCGGACGGTTCGTGCGGATGGGCACCACACCGAGTTTGTAGGTGCTCATGAACTCGGCCGCTTCGGTCTCCGCCGTACCGGTCATGCCCGCGAGCTTGTCGTACATGAGGAAGTAGTTCTGCAGGGTGACCGTGGCCATCGTCTGGTTCTCGGCCTTGATCTGCACCCCTTCCTTCGCCTCGATCGCCTGGTGCAGGCCCTCGTTGTATCGGCGCCCCTTGAGGATGCGGCCCGTGTGCTCGTCGACGATGTTGACCTCGCCGTTCTGCACGACGTATTCCTTGTCGCGCTTGAAGAGCGCCTTCGCCTTGATGGCGTTGTTCAGGAAGGAGATGAGCGGCGTGTTCGCCGACTCGTACAGGTTGTCGATGCCGAGGGCGTCCTCGACGCGGTCGATGCCGGGCTCCAGGACGCCGATCGTGCGCTTCTTCTCGTCGACCTCGTAGTCGCGACCTTCCTTGAGCTTGCGCACGATGGAGGCGAACTCCGAGTACCAGCGGTTCGCGTCACCCTGAGCGGGGCCGGAGATGATGAGCGGGGTGCGAGCTTCGTCGATGAGGATGGAGTCGACCTCGTCCACGATGGCGAAGAAGTGCTCGCGCTGAACCATGTCCTCGGCACGCCAGGCCATGTTGTCGCGGAGGTAGTCGAAGCCGAACTCGTTGTTCGTGCCGTAGGTGACGTCGGCCGCGTACTGCTCGCGGCGCTCCGCGGGCGACTGGCCGGAGACGATGCAGCCCGTGGTCATGCCGAGGGCGCGGAACACGCGGCCCATGAGGTCGGACTGGTAGCTCGCGAGGAAGTCGTTGACCGTGACGACGTGCACGCCCTTGCCCGCGATGGCATTGAGGTAGGCGGGCAGCGTCGCGACGAGGGTCTTGCCCTCACCGGTCTTCATCTCCGCGATGTTGCCGAGGTGCAGGGCGGCCCCACCCATGAGCTGCACGTCGTAGTGGCGGAGACCGAGCACTCGACCAGCGGCCTCGCGGACGGCGCCGAACGCCTCCGGCAGGAGCGCGTCGAGCGACTCCCCCGCTTCGTGCCGCTCGCGGAAGGATGCGGTGATGTCGCGCAGCTCATCGTCGCTGTACTCCTTGAAGGCGTCCTCGAGGCGTCCGACCTGCTTGGCGATGCTCTCGAGCTTGCGAAGGGTGCGCCCTTCGCCCATGCGGAGAATCTTCTCGAGAACTGAGGCCAAGGTCTGCTCCTACTGGTTGACGCAAGCGGCGCGAGAGCGCGCTGAGAGGCACAGCCCATGCTGTGCATATTCGTTGATTCTACGCACCTCGCCCCGACCGATGCTGGACGCATCGACCGGGGCGAGGCTGAGCAAGCTGGGCTCAGGAGACGGGAACCTCGTTCTCGTCGAGCGCGATGACGCCGTAGTCCCAGCCGCGCCGACGGTACACGACGCTCGGGCGGAGCGACTCGCTCTCGATGAAGAGGAAGAAGTCGTGGCCGAGGAGCTCCATGTGATCGACGGCTTCGTCGTTGCTGAGGCGCTTCGGGGCGAACGTCTTCTCGCGGATCACGACGGGCGAGTAGAGCTCGTCCAGCTGCTCTTCTTCCGCAGCGATCTCCGAGGCGGTGCCGCCGTTCTCGACGAGCCTGATCGTGTCCGTGTCAGCGGGAACCACATCGATCTGCGAGAAGTTGTCTGCGGCCGCCTCTTGGAGGCGGAGGGGGGTGTGCTGTCCGCGGTGGATCTTCTTGCGGTCCTTGTTGCGACGGAGGCGCTCGACGAGCTTGTCGAGCGCGAGATCGAAGGCTGCGTACTTGTCACCGGCTTCGGCTTCTGCGCGGATGAGCGGGCCGGGGCCGAAGAGCGTGATCTCGACCTTGCCCTTGTCGAGCAGGTTGCCCGCGCGGTCCGTGCGCTTGGTCAGCTTGATTTCCGCCGCCTGCGTCTTGCCATCGAGCAACGAGACCTTGGCGAGCGCTTTCTCCGTGGCGTACTCGCGGAAACGGTCCGGGATCTCGGTGTTGCGACCGGTGATCGTGATTTCCATGTCACTCTCCTGTCGTTCTGCACGAGGCCGAGGTGTCACTGCCTCGTGATGCTGTGCCGCAATCGTAGACCCCTATTCACCCGGTGTTATCTGCGACTTCGCAGGCATGCCGTACCCTCCGCGCGTGTCGAGTTCGGCTCACGGGTGATGCGGTGCTCTCCGCCTGGTCTCCGCGATGACAGCGCAGCCGACGACCACCGCCCCAACGGCTTCCAGTGCGCGCACCGATTCCCTGATCGTCGCGCCGCTCGTGACGACATCGTCGACCAGGACGACCCGCGCACCGGCGAGCCTGGGGTCAGCGACGTAGGCGTCCTCGAGGTTCGCCGCCCTGGCGTGCTGGGAGAGCCCCGCCTGATCGCGGACCCGCCGGGTGATGCGGAGCCCGCCGACGCCGCGCGTCCCGGGCACCGCAGCCTCCCAAAGCATGGCGAGGTGGGCGTACCCGCGCACACGACGAGACTTCGGCGAGGAGGGCGCGAGCACCGGAACCCACGCGAGTTGCGGTCCGGTCGTGGATGCGGGGGCTCGCGTGGACTCCGCCAGTGCGCTGATCGCGCTCCGCAGAAGGAGGCCGAGCGGGCGGGCCGCGTCCGTCCTCCCACGTTCCTTGAGCGCCGCGATGAGCGCCTTGGTCGGTCCTTCATAGTCGGACGCGGCGATGACCGGGATGCGGCTGCCGTCGACGGCGACGACGGGCAGCTCGCACGCCCGGACGAACGTGTCGCGCGCGAGGTGCTCAGCGCACCGCCGGCACAGGGCCCGATCGACGGCTCCGCACGCGGCGCAGGTGACCGGCAGGACCACCGCGAGCGCGTCGAGCGCATCCGCACGCAGCCGTTCGAGCCACGTGCGCAGATGCGCGACCTGCATCGACGGCGGCGACATCCTGCAAGCTTGCCTCAGCCTGGTCCGCGGTCTCCCCCGGCGGCTGAGACTGTGGAGAACCGCCTCAGCGCATCCGTCACACCTGCGTCAGGATGAAGTCGACGACGGCGTCCGACTGCTGCCACCTGTTGCCCTTCGGCACGTAGATGTGGTGGTCCTTGTCGAGCACTCGCAGCCCGGCAGGGGTGTTGCTTCCCGTGATCTGCTGCCCGTCGAGCACCGCACCGTTGACGCTGACCGTGCCGCCGACCGTCTGAGTCCGGACCTCGGCGGTCCCCTCGCTGCCAACCGCGAGGACGGCGAGCGACGTCTCGTCGACCCAGGCGAGGTCGACCGGCGAGGCTCCGCCCGGTTCGAGGACGAGCGGGACGCCGAGCGCCACTGGTCGATTCGTGCTCGGCTCACGCTCGATCGCCATGACGGCGACCCGCACCCCGACGGAGCTGTTCTCGAGCACGGCCAGCCTCGCGCCGTCGCGCGACACGGCGATGGCCCGGTACCCGGTGGCTCCGACGTTCTCCGCGGGCTCGAGCCAGCTGTGCTGGCGGTCCTCGACGTCGGTCGCGCGGAGCCCGGGCCCGTCCGTGCTCCCCGTCCAGGTGTATCCCCAGCTGTCCAGGCTCATGGCCAACGGACCCGGCCGCGCGTCCACGAGCAGGGGTTCAGGATCGGAGATGGGCGTCGTGAAGACGCCGTTCGGGGTCACGAAGGATGCGACGTCGCCGTCGGCGGAGTAGGCGCCCTTCTGCGGGCTGAGCGAGGCGAGCGCGCCCTGCAGGGCCGCCGTCTCTGGCGATGCCGTGACGTTGACGCCGCCGAGGAAGCCGAGCTCGCCGCTCTTGTACACGAGCGGCGTGCTCGTCACCTGGCGGTTGACCACGACCTCATCCTCCGGAGGAAGCTCCTGGTCGATGGGGACACCCGTGATCGACATGGTGACGCTCGTGATCGCCTCGAAGTCCGCGAAGCTCTCGGTGAGCTGCAGGAGCATCCGCGAGTACTGGTCGGGTGAGGTCGAGGAGAGACTCGACGAGAAGTCCACGTCGGCGACATCCCCTTCGACGGTGACCGCCCCCAGCAGTGAGACACCGGACGGGATAGCGCTGACGACGTTGCCCTCGGCGAGCCAGGGGGCTGGGCCGTTCACGAGCGCGCGGGCGATCCGCGTCAGCGCTGTCTGCTGCGCGTCGAACCAGCGCACGTCCGGCACGAGCCGCGAGAGGGTGTCGTCGTAGAAGTAGAGCGTGTAGCTCTTGAAGAGGCTGCGGAAGTTCTGGCTGAGCAGCACGATGCCCGGTGGGGCCTCCGTGATCCTCCACTCGCCGGCGGAGTCCTGGGCGAGCGTGAACTCGAGCCGTTCCGTCGTTCCGCTCTTCAGCTCGCTGTAGAGGCCTTCCGAGTCGACGCTCGCCGAGGACTTGTAGCTGGCTTGGATGCTGTCCGGCCCCGCATCGACCACGTCCGGCACGGATGCCGTGATCAGGATGCGCGCGTTCGGGTCCCACTCCTGTCGGTACGAGTCCGCGAGGTATTCTCTCGCGACCTCGTAGTCGTTCTGCGTTCCGGTTCCCGCGTCGAGGAACCCCTCGACGATCTCCTCGCGGCTCATCCCGTCGCGGGGGGCGTCAGGGAAGAAGCTGTAGGACTGGTCGCTCTCCTGCTGCTCGGACTCTCCGGCCAGGACCTGGCCGGAGGTCGGGATGCGGGCGCATCCGGCGAGCACGAGCACGGCGAGGACCACGATCGCGGCGGTCGCGCTCCGCGCGGCGCGACGTCGGTACGCTGCTCGTGTCACTTCGGGTCCTCCTGGTCCTGATCGCGGCTCGCACCGGCGGTGTCGCTGTCCAGGCCATCGTCGTGGTCGCTGCTGGGAAGCGACGGCACGGAGTCGGGGGCCGAGCTCGTCACGACGACCGCCTCGGCGTCGTCCCAGGGCGCTGGTGCCTGCGTCGGCTCGTCCAGGGAGGCGGTCTCGATGACGTCCATCGAGTTCGTGGGGGCTGACGAGACGATCGGCTCCGCGTTCGAGGAGCGCATGCCGACGAGGTCAGGGAGCTCGATGGGCTGCGTGTCGACGTCCTCGTCGGTGAACGCCTCGGAGGACACGTCCTCCTGCTCGATCGTGATGGTCGCGGCCCCGGCGTCACCCGGCTCGAGTGGGAGCGGCGACCCCATGATCTTGCCACCCACGAACCGCGGGAGCGTGAGCCGGAAGTTCGTCCCCTTGCCGGGCTCGGACCACACCTCGAGGCGTCCTTCGTGCAGGCGGACGTCCTCGAGCGAGATCGCGAGCCCGAGCCCCGACCCGCCCATCGTGCGCTTGCGGGACGGATCAGCGCGCCAGAACCGGTCGAAGACCCTCGTCCGTTCCGCCTCGGTCATGCCGATGCCGTAGTCGCGCACCGAGAGGGCGACCGCCGACTCGTTGGAATCGACCGAGACCACGATGGGCTTGGCCTCCCCGTGCTCGATGGCGTTCCCGAGGAGGTTGCGCACGACCCGGTTGATGCGACGTGCGTCGAATTCCGACTCGCCGTATCCGCCTGGTGCCTTGAGGACGAGGCGTGTGCCGTGGTCGAGCGCGACCGGGGTCATGGCCCCGATGACGTCGTCGGCGACCGTCGCGAGGCTGTTCGATTCGCGCAGGATCTCCACCGCGCCCGCGTCGTACCTCGAGATCTCGAGGAGATCGGCGAGGAGGATCTCGAACCGCTCGATCTGGTCGTGCAGCAGCTCGACCGAGCGAGCCGTGACGGTGTCGAAGTCATCGCGTCGGTCGAAGAGCATCCCACCGGCGAGACGGATGGTCGTGAGCGGCGTCCGCAGCTCGTGCGAGACGTCCGAGACGAAGCGCTGCTGCACCTGGGACAGGTTCGCGAGCCGCTCGATCTGGTCCTGCAGGCTGTCCGCCATCTCGTTGAACGATCTCGCCAGCGTGGCGATGTCGTCCTCGCCGGACTCTGGGACACGCTGCTCGAGGTGGCCGGCGGCGAGGCGTCGGCTCGTCTTCGCCGCCTCGCGGATGGGCTGGATGACGGCGCGCATGACGAATCCCGTGATGACGGCGACGAGCAGGACCAGCACGATCATGGCGACGACGAGGGTGCGCTGCACGAAGTCGAGCGTCTGCTGGGTCTCCTCCATCGAGTACACGAAGTACATCTCGTACTGGCCGAGGTTCTGCACGGTGACGGTTGAGCCGATGACGATGCCGGGGACGACGTTGCCGAGCTCGTCGACGAGCGCGATCGACTGATAGTGCGTCTGCGGGGAGGTCGACGCGGCACCGGTCGCGGTCGTGTCCGCCCCTGCGCTGACCGCTTCCTTCAGCTCATCGGAGACGAGGTCTGCGGACACGGGTCCCTTCGCGAGTGCTCGCAGCTCGTTCGACTGCTCACCCGTCCCTGACCCGCTCTGCATGAAGATGACGCCGTAGCTGTTCGCCGCGGAGTCCTGCGCCGCATCCACTGCGACGGTCTGCAGCGTCTCCAGGGCCGCGCTGTCCGTCTCCTCGCCCGACGCGAAGACGGTCTGGGCCGCCGTCACGGCACGCTCGGTCTCGGAGACGAGCGGCCGAAGCCTCGAGTTGAAGAGGTCGCTCGCGATCGAGTTCGACATGACGAAACCGACCGAGAGCACCGTCGCGGTCGTCAGCGCGACCGAGAGCGCGATCGTTCGGAACGGCAGCGACGTGCGCCAGAGGAACACGAGGTTCCGCCACACACCGCGGGCGGACCGCCACCGGTAGGGGACGCGGATACCCTCCGTGTCGACGTCGGAGGACCGAGGAGAGGTGGAGGTCGCGCGCGGTATCACTGCGCTCACGTCAGGAGAATGCGGTGGTGTTCCCAGCGCGGTAGCCCACGCCGCGAACCGTCGCCACGATCTTCGGATGGTCCGGGTCGTGCTCGACCTTCGCGCGCAGGCGCTGCACGTGCACGTTCACGAGTCGCGTATCCGCCTTGTACTGGTAGCCCCAGACCTGCTCGAGGAGCTCCTCGCGCGTGAAGACCTTCTGCGGCTTCGCCGCGAGGGTCAGGAGCAGGTCGAACTCGAGAGGCGTCAGGTTGATCTGCTCCTCGCCTCGCAGGACCTCGTGCGCGTTCACGTTCAGGGTCAGGTCGCCGACGCGGATGATGCTCTGCACCTCCGGCTGGCTGGCGCGCAGTCGCGTCTTGATGCGTGCGACGAGCTCCTTCGGGTTGAAGGGCTTGACGATGTAGTCGTCGGCACCGGCCTCGAGGCCGCGCACCACGTCGGTCGTGTCCGACTTCGCGGTGAGCATGATGATCGGGGTCCCGGATTCGGCGCGCAGCAGGTGGCAGATCTGGATGCCGTCGAGCCCAGGGAGCATGACGTCGAGCAGCACGAGCTCCGGCTTGACCCGACGGAACTCGCCGAGGGCAGCCGCGCCGTCACCGCAGAACTCCGGTTCGTAGCCCTCAGCTCTGAGCACGATGCCGATCATCTCCGAGAGCGCGAGGTCGTCATCGACCACGAGGATGCGTTCGCCCACAGAACCCTCCCTGTTCCAGAACCCGCACGAGACCGGGCGGTTCCCTCAGCGTAGCGGGCGTAGCCTCCTCAGAGCCTCAACCCAGAGAGCGCGGCGAGCAGTATGCCACGATGGGCGGGTGACGCATGGCCCATACGAGCACGCACCAGAGCCCAACCACGCGTATCCGCCGCCACCCGGAGCGCCGTCGAGCGGCGGGTTCGAGCAGGGTTCCCAGTGGCCCGCGCCGCAGC
The DNA here is from genome assembly GCF_041366455.1 of Pseudoclavibacter sp. JSM 162008. NCBI lineage: Bacteria > Bacillati > Actinomycetota > Actinomycetes > Micrococcales > Microbacteriaceae > Pseudoclavibacter > Pseudoclavibacter sp. JSM 162008. Next base: position 5,633 of record NZ_JBEWYX010000014.1, on the reverse strand, counting down.
CTGCCCCCGGTTCGTCGAACTGGCAGTACGGCCCTCCGCCGGAATCCGGGTACGGGCAGCAGCCCGGTGGTCAGTGGATGCCGGCCCCGACTCCTGGCCTGTTCCCGTTGCGCCCACTCGCGTTCGGGGATGCGCTCGCCGCCACCTTCCGGCTCTTCCGCACGTCCCCCAAGACGACCCTCGGCAGTGCCGTCATCGTCATGGGCGCGACCACGCTCTTCGCGAGTCTCCTTCCGGTGGTCGTCGGCATGCTCATGTTCACGCGCATCCCATTCGGCGGAAGCCAGGAGGACATCACGCCGATGCTGGTGTCCTCCATCACGCTGACCTCGCTCGCCGCGCTCTTCGGCTTGGCCATCGCCGGCGTCGGCTCGGCGCTCCTGCAGGGCATTCTCGTGCGCGTCGTCGCACGCGGGGCGATCGGCGAGAAGCTCGGCTTCAAGGAAGCCTGGCGCGCCGGGTGGCGCGGCATCTGGCGCCTCATCGGCTATGCGCTGATCGTCGGCGTCGGCTCGCTCCTCCTCATCGCCATCGGCTGGCTGCTCATCCCGTTCATCCTGTTCATGGTCCTCTCTGGCTCAGGAGCAGACGAGGCGACGATGGCCGGTTCCATCGGTCTCGGCGTGATCTTCACGCTTCTGCTGGGCGGCGCGACGGTCGTCCTCATGGTGTGGGTGGGCATCAAGATCATGTTCGCTCCGAGTGCCATCGTGCTCGAGGGGCTCGGGCCCATCGCGGCCATCCGGCGCAGCTGGGGTCTCTCCCACGGCAACTTCTGGCGGGTGCTCGGCATCGTGGTCGTCATCCAGGTGATCCTGAACTTCGCGACGGGGGCGGTCTCGACGGTCGCGCAACTGGCCGTCAGCATGGGCCAGGTCATCCTCACGCCGCTCGGCACCGGGCAGTCGACGGAACCGCAGCCCGGCACGATCGCCGCCTTCGCGGTCATCCTGCTGCTCACCTCAGCGCTGCAGGTCCTGCTCGGGGCGATCGTGCTCGTGCTCACCAGCGGAAACGCCACGATCCTGTACTTCGATCTGCGGATGCGGAAGGAAGGGCTCGGCGTGACCCTCCAGCGGTACGCGGAGCAGTCGTCAGCTGGCGCGGAGATCACCGACGCCGACTTCGATGTGCAGCGGGAGCAGCACCCGGCGCCCATGACCGCTCCGGGATACGCGCGCTGATGGGCTTTGGCCCCTGGGCCGGCTCCGGAGAGCCCCCTCTGGAGATCGATGAGGACCGAGCCCGAGACCTGCTGCAGGGCGAGCTCGCCAAGAGCGAGTACACACAGGCCTCGCCGACCTGGCTCGACCTGTGGATCGATGACTTCTGGAACTGGGTCAACGACATCCTGCAGCCCATCGACGGCGTTCCCGGTGGGCTCTCGCCGATCGCGCTCGTGCTCGGCGCGATCGTCGTCCTCGCCGTCATCGCGTTGCTCGTGGGTCGCCCGATCCTCGTTCAGCGCGCGAGGCGCAGGTCGGCGCTCGCACCTGATCTGTTCGACGGTGACGAGCGCTCCGCGCAGGAGCTGCGGGCCTCCGCCGCCGCCGCGGGGGCACGGGGTGACTTCGAGACTGCCGTGATCGAGCAGTTCAGGGCGCTCGCGCGGGCCGTGCATGACCGCACCGTGATCGCACTGAGCCCCGGCATGACCGCGACGGCCGTCGCTGAGGCGACGACCTCTGCGTTTCCGGGACAGGCGCCCGGGCTGCACCGAGCTGCCCGGTCGTTCAACGCAGCCAGATACCTGGGCCTCGGCGCGTCAGAGGACGACTGGCTCGCGTTGCGCGAGGTCGATTCGGCGCTGCAGGCGGCCAAGCCGGTGGCGCTCACCTCGTTCTCGGGTCGCGCCTCATGAGCCTCACGCAGGAAGCGACGCCGACGATCGCAGAGCGTTTGAGGCGAGCACGTCCGTGGCTCCTCATCGCCGTAGGCGCCGTCGTGATCGCCGTGACCAGCGCGCTCATCGCGGGCGGCGTCGCGAGCGCCAACTCCCCCTATCTCGGTGTCGACTCCGCACGCCCCAACGGGGCGAAAGCCGTGTTCACCGTGCTCGGCGAGCAGGGAGTTCAGACGAGCAGCGCGGAGAGCATCGATGACGCCCGGTCGCGGCTCCAGGACGCCGAGGGGGAGACGACGTTGGTCGTGCACGACCGCGACGGCATCGCGGTCGATGAGCTGGCGGCTCAGATCGCTGACCTGGACGCGGACAGGGTTGTCCTGCTCGCTCCGAGCCGCGGCCTCCTCGAAGCCTTCGGCGGGGCGATCACGGTCGGTGGGGTCGGGGCCGCGGGTGAAGCGGGAGATGTCGTCGAGGCGGGCACGGACTGCGCTGCGCCCCTCTCCGAGCTGGCACCCGAGATCTCGCAGCGAGGAGCTCGGCTCTATCAGCTCGACGACGCTGCCGCGGGCGGCAGCGCCTGCTACGCCGAGTCGGAGCGATTCGCCTACGTCGAGACGTCGCTTGCCTCGGGGACGACGCTTGCCGCGCTGGGGGCGACGGACAACCTGAGCAACGGCGACGTGCTGAGCTCCGCGAACGCGGCCATGGGGCTCGCGGTCCTTGGACAGACCCAGTCGCTCGTCTGGTACACGCCTGGAATCTCGGACGCGGAGACCGTCTTCGGCGTCGAGCCCTCACTCGATGCGTTCGTGCCGCCTTGGCTGACGCCGAGCATCCTGATCGCCCTCGCCACGCTGCTCGCGGTCATGGTCTGGCGCGGTCGCCGGTTCGGGCCGCTCGTCGAGGAGCGCCTGCCGGTGATCGTCGAGGCGTCGGAGACCATGCACGGCCGCGGACGGCTCTACGCCCAGCAGCGCGCGCGTCTGCGCGCGCTCGACAACCTCCGCATCGGCACGACCACCCGCCTCGCGAGGTCGCTCGGGCTGGCCAGAGCCAGCAGCGTGCAGGAGATCATCACCTCGAGCTCGGCCATCCTCGGCGCGAACCGAGCAGCCATCGCCTGGACCCTCCTTGACGCCGTCCCCGGCAGCGAGGCCGAGCTGCTCGACCTCAGCCAGGCCCTGCTGACCCTCGAACGAGCGGTCGCCGAAGCGGCTGACCCCGGCCGCGGTCCCGTCAGCACAGGCCCCAGCACCACCGATCAGAGTTCCACCGCCGAGAAATCCGGAGGCCCAGTATGAGCACCGATGTCCGTGAAGCACTGCAGCGAGTCAGAGGCGAGGTCGCCAAGGCCGTCGTCGGACAGGAGCGAGCGGTTGACGGTCTCCTCGTCGCCTTGCTCGCCGGCGGCCACGCCCTGCTCGAGGGCATTCCAGGGGTCGGCAAGACCCTCCTCGTGCGGACCCTGAGCGAGACGCTGTCGCTCGACACGAAGCGCGTGCAGTTCACGCCAGACCTCATGCCAGGTGACATCACGGGCTCACTGGTCTACGACGCTGCCGCTGGCGAGTTCGAGTTCCGCGAGGGCCCGGTGTTCACGAACATCCTGCTCGCCGATGAGATCAACCGCACGCCGCCGAAGACCCAGTCGGCCCTGCTCGAGGCGATGGAGGAACGTCAAGTGTCCGCGGACGGGGTGACGCGCGCGCTCCCCTCACCCTTCCTCGTCGCCGCGACCATGAACCCCATCGAGTACGAGGGCACGTACACCCTCCCGGAGGCTCAGCTCGACCGCTTCCTTCTGAAGCTCGTGCTCGAGCTGCCGTCTCGGGACGCCGAGTTCGAGGTGCTGCGCCGGCATGCCGCGGGGTTCTCTCCGCGGGACCTGCGCGCCGCAGGGGTGCGAAGCGCGCTCACGGCCGAGGAGCTCAGGCGCGCTCAGGCCGAGGCGGCGGCTGTCGATGTCCGGGCGGACGTGCTCGCGTACATCGTCGATATCGCTCGGGCCACCCGCCAGTCGCCGTCCGTTCGCATGGGCGTCTCTCCTCGCGGGGCGACGGCCCTCATGTCGGCGAGCAAGGCATTCGCGTACCTCAGCGGGTACCAGGCGGTGACGCCCGACCACGTGCAGGCGATGTCGCTTCCGGTGCTTCGACACCGACTGCAGCTTCGACCGGAAGCCGAGCTCGAGGGGGTCGGCGCGGACGCGATTCTTCGCTCGATCCTCGCGCAGGTCCAGGTACCCATCTGATCCGGCAGCTGCGGGTGTTCGTCGAAGTTGCAGGTCTGAAGGGAAGCGTGAGCGCATGGTGGTGAGCGGACGTCTGGTGCTCCTGACTGCGGTCGGCGCCGTCCCAGTGGTGCTCTTCGGGCAGACAGCGGAGTCTGCGTACGTGACGCTCGCGATCTGGCTGCTCTTCGTTCTCCTGACGTCGATTGCAGACGTCTTGCTCGCCGGCGCCCCGCGCCAGGTCGAGATCGAGCGTGCCCTGCCCGCTCGAGTACGGCTGGGGGAAGACGCCGTGAGCAGGGTCGCGATCACGAACCGAGGATCGCGCACGCTCCGGCTCCAGGTCAGGGACGGCTGGGAGCCGACCGCGGGTGCGACGCAGCAGCGACCCAAGCTCGATGTGCCGTCCGGCGAGCGACGTGTGGCGAAGTTCCCGCTTCGTCCTTCGCGTCGCGGCGATCGGAGGTCCGAGCTCGTCACCCTCAGGAGCTGGGGGCCCATGGGCTTGGCTGCCCGGCAGGTGAGCCTCGCCGACCGCGGTGTGCTCCGGGTGCTGCCCCCGTTCAATTCGCGCAAGCATCTGCCGTCGCGTCTCGCGCGGCTGCGGGAGCTGGATGGGGCGACGCGTCTCATGGTTCGCGGGCAGGGGACCGAGTTCGATTCGCTGCGCGAGTATGTCCGAGGGGATGACGTCCGTTCGATCGATTGGCGCGCCACGGCTCGGCGCCAGGACCTCGTCGTGCGAACGTGGCGCCCGGAGCGCGACCGCCGTGTGGTCATCGTCATCGATACCGGACGCACCTCTGCGGCCCGTGTTGCCGACGAGACGCGTCTGGATACGGCGATCGAGTCGGCGCTGCTGCTGGCGGCGCTTGCGACTCGTGCTGGCGATCGGGTGGACGTGGTGGCCTGGGACCGCCGTGTGCGCGCACGCATCCAGGGCGTCTCCGGTGCCGAGCTGCTGAGCCGCATGGTCGAGTCCCTCGCGGATGTGGAGCCTGAGCTGATCGCCACGGACTGGCGGGCGATCCCCGGCCTCGTGCGCGGTGTGACGACGCATCGGTCGCTTGTCGTGATCCTCTCGACGCTCGAGACGGGTGGCACGCTTGAACCGGTCATCGCCGCTCTGCCGCAGCTGGCGAGCAAGCACGTGGTGGTGCTCGGGTCTGTGCTGAATCCGGATGTGCACGAGGTGGCGCTCCGTCGGGATACCCGCGAGCAGACGTACGCGGCCTCGGCTGCCGAGCGGGCCTTGCTGGATCAGGAGCGGGTCCGTCAGACGGTTCGTCGTCTTGGTGGGGACACGGTCACGGGTACTCCGTCGGCGCTGCCTCCTGCGATCGCCGACCACTACATCGAGCTGAAGGCGACTGGTCGACTGTAGGCAACGGGGGGGGTTTCGGGCAACAAAAAAGCCGGGGTTGGTGGGTGAGGAGCATCTCTGCTCACTCACCAACCAACCCCGGCTCATGAAGAAGTCCGGCGGTGACCTACTCTCCCACAGGGTCCCCCCTGCAGTACCATCGGCGCTGAGAGTCTTAGCTTCCGGGTTCGGAA
>NZ_JBEWYX010000013.1:0-108014 GCF_041366455.1 Pseudoclavibacter sp. JSM 162008 | reverse complement strand
CGCAGGTGCACAAGCTGGTCGAGGTAGGCCTCAAGGTCAACCACGAGGATCCGGTCGAGCAGGCGGAGCGGCGGGCGCTGTTCGTGGAGGTGATGCTCGAGCGGGTTCGGCGGGAGCCGTTGCCGCCTCAGGCACTGCGGAAGGCCGCGGAGCGGGTCGCGGAGGAGCTGACCGGGGAGTCCATCGATCAGCGTCATACGCGGGCGAGGCGGCAGCGCCGAGCGACCGTGGAAGATCTTGGCGACGGGATGAGCATCATCCGGGTCACGACGGACACGTTCGTCGCGCACGCGATCCGCGACCGGGTGCGGAAGCAGGCGCTCGCGATCATCAAAGCGCGCCAGAAGGTCGGAGACCAAGACGGCTCGGGGTCGGCAAGTTCCGCGTCCGAATCCGCGAGTGCGTTCGGGGCCGCCGTCGACCATGCTCGCGCAGGCGATGACCCTGCCCTTGCGTCTGAGCTGAACAGTGGTGTCGACAGCGGGGCGGAGAGTGCCGCGGCCCTGGACGAGCGGAGTCTGAACGAGGTCATGTCCGACGTCGTCGCCGACATGCTCCTCACCAGCGATCCGATGGGCAACTCCGCCGCCGCCGGCATCCAGGCCAACGTGCAGCTCTCGATCCCGATCACGACGGTACTCGCCGACAGCGACCCCGCCAGCGACCAGCCGGGCCGGGCGCCCGCGCTGCTCGACGGGATGACACCCATGCCGATCGAGGACGCGAAACGCCTCGCCGCGACCGCACCAGCCTTCCTCCGCGTGCTCACGCACCCCATCACCGGGGCCGTACAAGCCGTCGACTCCTACAAGCCCACCGCGGCGATGCGCGCCTTCCTGCAGGCCCGCGACATCCACTGCCGCTTCATCGGCTGCCGACAACCCGCCGTGAGGTGCGAGCTCGACCACACCGCGGACTACCAGCACGGCGGCAAAACCGCAGTCTGGAACCTCAGCGACTTCTGCAAGAACCACCACATCGTCAAACACCACACCGCCTGGAAAGTCAGACAACTCGGCGGCGGCATCCTCGAATGGACCACACCAAGCGGGAAGATCTACATCAGCAGACCCGAACCACACGGGGTGATCTTCAGACCAACCGACCAACTCTTCAGACCGATGGAAGAACCCAGGAGAGGCGAGCCCGTTCACTCGGAGCGACGCGAACGAGCGCGTCCCGTCAGTGAAGCCCTGCCGCCGCGGCCCAACAGCAGCGCGACTCCACCGTTCTAGTCCCGCCGTTGCCGTTGCCGTTGCCGTTGCCGTTGCCGTTGCCGTGTTCTCTGCTGCTCCTGACTCCTGCGCGCGGTCATACCTGCACGCAAGGGCCGCCGCGGGAACTAGCGGAGGACGAGCGGGGACTAGCGGAGAACGCCGCGCGTCCTCGCCTCGGAGACCGCCGCCGTGCGCGACGTCACGCCGAGCTTCGTGAAGACGTGCGCGAGGTGCGACTTCACCGTCGTCTCCGTGACGAACAGGGCTGCAGCGACCTCCGTGTTGGAACGGCCGGCCGCGACGAGCTCGAGCACCTCGATCTCCCGCGGCGAGAGACTCTGCTGCGGCGCCCGCAGCCGATCCATGAGGCGCGACGCGATCGGCGGGGCCAACGCACTCGCGCCTCCCGCCGCCGCCCGCACCGCCGCGAGCAGCTCGTGCGGGGGGGCATCCTTCAACAGATACCCGCTGGCACCGGCCTCGACGGCGCCGAGGATGTCGCCGTCCGAGTCGTAGTTCGTCACCACGAGCACGTGCGGGGGAGTCGGCAAGGCGCGGATGCGCTTCGTCGCCGAAGCCCCCGTCTCGTTCTCGCGAGCCCCGAACTGCAGGTCCATGAGCACCAGGTCCGGCCGCGTATCCACCGCGGCGCGCACCGCCTCCTCCGCGGTCGAAGCCTCAGCGACGACCTCGATGTCGGACTCGCCGCCGAGCAGAGCCCTCAGGCCAGCACGGACCACAGGGTGGTCGTCGGCGATGACGATGCGGATCATGCGGCGACCTCGCGGGGGAGCGTGACGGTCAGGGTCGTGCCCCGGCCCGCCGTGGACTCCACCTCCAGAGTGCCGCCCAGCTGCTGCACACGGTCGCGGGTCGCGACGAGACCGAACGAGTCGGAGCTCGGACGCGCCGCCCCCGAGGCCGCATCCGTATCGAACCCCTGGCCGTCGTCGGCGATCGTGAACACCAGTCCGGCATCCGTCTCGTCGAGCGTGATCGCCGCGCGGCGAGCACCCGAATGCTGGGTGACGTTCGCGAGCGCACCCTGGGCGATGCGCAGCAGCGCAGTCTGCACGGGCATCGGCAGCGGGTGGGCGCTCGCGCGCACGTCGACACGCAGGCCGTGCGCCGCGGTCGTCGCCTCGCCCAGCCGACGGAGCGCCTGCTCCAGGTCAGCACCGTCGAGGTCCGGCGGCGAGAGCTCGCGGATGAAGCGCCGCGTCTCCGCGAGATCGGCCGCGGCCGTCTCCCGCGCGAGACGGATGTGCCCGACGCCAGGCCCCTCCGGGTCCGCGCGCTCGGCGGCGTGCAAGAGCATCTGGATGCTCGCCAGCCCCTGCGCGACCGTGTCGTGGATCTCGCGGGCAAGCCGCGCCCGCTCCGCGAGCGTCCCCGCCTCCCGCTCCGTCGCAACCAGGTGGGCCTGCGTCTCGAGCAGCTCCCGCATCAGCGCCTCCCGCTCCCTCGCTTCTTTCGCGAGCGCCGCGTAGCCGAGGCCGATCAGCACGGCGACGCCGGCCCCGATGCACGGGCCGATGACACCAGCCACCGACCACCCCTCGTGCAGGCCAAGGCCGACGACTGCGACGGCCGTCATCGCGGCGACTGCGAGCATCCCGGCACGCCGACCGAGCAGGTGCAGGACCACGAAGAACAGCGGGAAGACGAGGTACGCGGCCTCTCTGGAGAGCCACAGGAGCAGCATCCACTCGAGCGTCAGCGCGGTCAGCCAGAGCAGACGCAGACGCCGACGCCGACGCTCGAAGCGGGCTACACGCTCGTCGCGAGCGCCCGGCTCGAAGCGAGCTAGATGCTCGGCGCCAGCTACAGGCTCGGCGCTGGCGCGGGCACTCGCGACGATTCCGAGGGCGTACGTCACCCCGAACAGCGCCACCGCGCCGAGCACAGCGGGCGTGCTCGGCTCCGGCGCCAGGAGTGACCGAGCCGCGACGAGCGCGAGCAGGCCGAACAGCAGCACGTGGAGCCCCGTGCGCAACCCCACGAAGACAGGGGTGAGCGCGGAGGGGGACATGCCGCTCAGCCTAGACACGAGCGGGAGCGTCGGCATCCTTCGAAAGTTGGACGGGACGCTCCGCCGTGTGGAGCAGAAGGTCCGTGCCGACGGCCGATGCCCGCGCCCCACCCGCGGCGAGAAGGTTGCCTGAGTCGCCGCAACCGGCGACGGGAAAGGACCACCATGTTCGTCGCCCTCCGCGACCTCCGCTTCGCACGCGGCCGATTCCTGCTCATCGGCGCCGTCGTGACACTCATCACCGTGCTCGTCGGATTCCTCAGCGGCCTCACCGGCGGCCTCGCCACCCAGAACATCTCGGGCATCCTCGCGCTGCCCGCCGACCGGCTCGCGTTCACGGTTCCCACCGGCGACGACGCCCCGAGCTTCTCGACGTCGTCGCCCACCCGAGACCAGGCCGACACGATCGCCGCGATGCCGGGGGTCACTCGGGTCGACCCGCTCGGGATCAGCCAGCTCCGCGCAGAGAGCGAGACCACGGGCACCGCAGTCGCCGTCTTCGGCGTCCCCGCAGACTTCAGCATGTCCGGGCCCGCGGAGGGCGACACCACCGGCAGCTCCGCACTCTCGGACGGCGCGAATACCTTCTCCGCACCCGCCGAGAGCACGATCGTCCTCTCCGAGGCGGCCGCAGACGAACTCGACGCGGTCGTGGGGGACGACGTCACGATCGGCGGCACGTCGTTCCGGGTCGACAGCGTCGGCCCGGACGCCTGGTACAGCCACACGCCCGTCGTCGAGGTCAGCATCACCGACTGGCGCGCACTCGCCGAGGCGACCGGGTCACCCGACGCGTTCGCCACCGTGCTCGCCGTCGCCGGCGCCCCCGACTGGGCCGCAGTGGATGCGGAGGCCGGTGTCGTCTCGGAGACCCTGGTCGGATCGCTCACCGCTCTCTCCGCGTTCCGTTCCGAAGTGGGGTCGCTGCTGCTGATGGTGGCCATGCTGTTCGGCATCTCCGGCCTCGTGATCGGCGCGTTCTTCACCGTGTGGACGATGCAGCGCCAGGGCGACGTCGCGGTCCTCAAGGCGCTCGGCGCGAGCACACGATCACTGGCTCGGGATGCGCTGGGGCAGGCGCTCCTCGTCCTGCTTGTCGGTATCGGCACCGGCATCGGGCTCGTCGCGATCCTTGGCGCCCTCGCCGGCCAGGCGCTCCCGTTCCTGCTCAGCCCCCTCACGACCCTCGTTCCCGGCGCGATCATGGTCGCGCTCGGCCTCGCCGGCGCCGCCTTCGCGCTGCGATCCGTCACCTCAGCAGACCCGCTCACCGCCCTCGGAGGCAACCGATGATCACCCTCGACAACGTCACGCTCACCTTCCCAGACGGCGCGGGACGCCTCACCGCGCTCGAGCGCGTCAGCCTCACGGCCGCACCAGGCACCGTCACGGGCATCACAGGGCCGAGCGGCTCCGGCAAGTCGAGCCTGCTCGCCGTCGCGGCCACCCTCATCCGCCCCGACTCCGGCGGCGTGCGCATCGGCGACGTCGATGCCAGCACGCTGAGCCGCTCCGAGTCGGCCGCCCTGCGCCGATCCTCCATCGGCATCGTCTTCCAGCAGCCGAACCTCCTTCCCTCGCTGACGGCGCGCGAGCAGCTCCTCGTCATGAACGAGCTCGGTGAGCCGGGCAGTCGCGGGCGCCGGCGGGACGTGTCCGCCCGCGCTGACGAGCTGCTCGACGCGGTCGGCCTCGCCGAGCACCGGGCGAAGCGCCCGCACCAGCTCTCCGGTGGCCAGCGGCAGCGCGTCAACATCGCGCGAGCCCTCATGAACGGTCCGAGCGCGCTGCTCGTCGACGAGCCGACCAGCGCGCTCGACCAGGAGCGGGGAGCGGCCATCATCGAGCTCGTCCTGCGCCTCAGCAGGGAGATCGACACCGCCACCCTGCTCGTCACCCACGACCTGACGCACCTCCCCAGCCTGCATTCGTCGGTGCAGCTCGTCGACGGGCGCCTCGCGCAGCTGCAGAGCTGACGGATGCGGCTCCGGCTGCGCCAGACGGGTTCGACTCAGCCAGACGGGTTCGGTTCAGCCAGACGGGTTCGGCTGCGCCAGACGGGTTCGGCTCGACCAGGCGACCTCGGTTCAGCCAAGCGGGCACGGACGCGGCTCAGCTGCGCGAGAATCGGAAGGCGACCGAACTCCGGCCGCTGAGGAAGGTGGCCGAAAACGCATGCGCATCATCGTCGTCGGAGCTGGCCTCGCCGGCCTCACCTCCGCCTGGGAACTGCACAAGCTCGGCCATGAGGTCACCGTGCTCGAGGCGCGGGACCGCGTCGGCGGCCGCACCTGGTCGCAGCGACTCGGCAACGGGCAGCTGACCGAGCGCGGCGGCGAGTACGTGTTCCCCACCGAGTTCGCGATCCGCCGCCTCGCCGCCGAGGTCGGGGTGCCCATCCTCAGCCACAACGTCCGCTACGCCAGGCGCACCCTCGACGGCCGGCACGTGTCGTTCGCCGAGCTCGAGGCCACGACCGCGCGCGTCACCGAGACGCTGCGACGGATGCTCGCCGACGGGGCCACGCAAGTCTCCGTCGACGAGGCGCACAGGGAGGCGCTCGGCCCCGGCTACCGACACGACCCGGTGTACCGGCGCGTGGTCACGTCGCTCGCGAACGACCCGAGGCTCGTCAGCGCCGAATCGGCCCTCCTCCACGACCCCGACGCAGGCCAGCCGTTCATCGACGACGGCGGGCGGTTCGTCGCCGGCAACCAGTCACTGGCGATCAAGCTTGCGCACCGGCTGGGGACGGCCGTGCGGCTCGAGCATCCCATCACGGCCGTCGACCAGTCCCCGGCCGGGGTCGAGGTGACCCTGTCCGACGGCTCCGCGCTGCACGGCGACGCGGCCGTCATCGCGGTGCCGCTCCCGATCCTGCGCGGACTGCGGCTCGGGTTCGAGCTGCCGGATGCGCAGCGCACGGCACTCGACCACCGCATCATGGGCACGGCTGCGAAGCTCGGCGTGCCGCTCACCGCGGTCGACGACGACGTTGCACTGCAGAGCGCCGACCTGAGCTGGTGGTCGTGGCGGTCCCTGTCTGCGGATGGCGAGCACCGCATCCCGGCCCTCTCGTGCTTCGCGGGCAGCCGCGCGACGCTCGACGCGCTGCGCACGGCAGACGGGCCAGACACCTGGGCCGGCCAGCTGGGCGCCCTGCGCCCCGAGCTGGTCATCGACGGCGACGTGCTGCTCACCGACTGGAGTGCCGACCCGTGGACTCACGGCTCGTACTCGGCGGCGTCCCTCGACTGGACCCCCACCGACCTCGACGCGTTCGACGCCCCAGCCGGACGCGTCGCGTTCGCCGGCGAGCACACGGGCCTCGAGCAGACCCTCAACGGCGCCGTCGTCTCCGGGCTGCGCGCGGCTCGAGCGCTCGAACCCGTGGGCGCGACTGCGCGCGGCGCGCGATGAAGACCCGCGCCCAGCAGCCCGACAGCGCCGGACGGGTAACGCCAGCTGGCCGCCGCCGTCGCCGCCGTCGCGCCGCCGCCGCCGTGCTGCTCGCTGTGACGGTCGCCCTCGGCCTCGCGACCCACTGCCTGTTTCCGGAGGGGGCCGTCTCCGACATCGCCGGCGACGCCCTGTACACGGTCGCGGTCTACCTCGGCGTGATGCTGCTCGCACCTCGGGCTCGACCATGGCTGCTCGCTGCACTCGCGGTCGGCTGGTCCTTCGCGGTCGAGTTCCTCCAGCTCACGGAGCTGCCGCATCGCGCCGCCGAGGCGTTCGCGCCAACCCGACTGGTGCTCGGGGCGGGATTCGACCCGCGCGACCTCCTCGTCTACGCGCTCGCCGGCGTGCTCGCCTGCGCGGCCGACCTCTCTGTTCATCGCATCCGTGCTCGACGCCTTGAGGCCCCTCGACGAGCCGCGACACCGCTGGTACGGTGAACGCGTGTTCCTCTTGCTTTTCTCCTAACGGCTGAGCTGGCCCTCCGCGCTCGTTGAGCTCGGTCTCTTCGAGACCCTCCGAGCAGGCGGCGGCCGAAAGCTCTGACCCTCCCGGGTCGCCGTTCTGCGCGCCCTGCTGCAGGCCAGCTTCCGCCTGGCCCGGCAGCGCTGTGTGCGCCTGCTCGAAGGAACTACCATGCACGCCACCTCCATCGCTCTTCCAGCGCGCCATCGCGCGCAGCTCACCCTCTCGGACGTCTCGCTGATGCGGGGCGCAACACAAATCCTCACCTCTGTTGATCTCACGGTCACGCCGGCGTCGCGGACCGCGATCGTCGGCGAGAACGGGCGAGGCAAGTCATCGCTCCTCCACGTGCTCGCGGGCACACTCGCCCCCGACAGCGGCACCGTGCATCGGGTCGGAACGCTCGGCATCGCCGAGCAGGAGATGAGCGCCGACGACGACCGGACCGTGGGGCAGGCCATCGCAGACTCCATCGCCCAACCCATCGCCGCGCTCGCCGCGCTCGACCTGGCCGGAGCCGCACTCGCCGACGGCGGACCCGGTGCCGACGACCGCTACGCGGCGGCCCTCGAATCCGCCGAAGCGCTCGACGCGTGGGACGCCGAACGTCGAGTCCTGATCGCCCTGGAAGCGCTCGACGCGGAGACCGATCAGACTCGACGGCTCGCAGAGCTCTCGGTCGGCCAGCGCTACCGGGTCCGCCTCGCCTGCCTGCTGGGCGCCGACCACGACTTCCTGCTCCTCGACGAACCCACCAACCACCTCGACCGCTCCGGCCTCGACTTCCTCACCGAGCAGCTCCGATCCCGCAAAGGAGGGGTGGTCGTCGTGAGCCACGACAGGGCCCTCCTCGCAGACGTCGCCGAGACGATCGTCGACCTCGACCCGACACCGGATGGGCTTCCCCGCGTGTACGGGAACGGGTTCGACGGCTACCGCCAGGGGCGGCTCGCGGAGCGCGAGCGCTGGGAGCAGACGTACGAACGGCAGCAGCTCGAACACGCGAGGCTGCAGGACAGCTTGAGCGCCGCACAGAACCGGCTCGTCACGGGGTGGCGGCCCGAGAAGGGAGCGAACAAGCACGGGCGCGCAACCCGAGCCGCCGGCCTGACGCAGAGCGTGCATCGCCGGCAGGAAGCGCTCGAGGCGCATGCCGTGACGGTGCCAGTGCCGCCGCAGCGCTTCCGGTTCCCGGAACTCCAGGCGAGGGCGGGCGCCGAGCTCCTGACGGCGGTGGGCGTCTCCGTCACCGGGCGTCTCGCGGAGCCCGTATCCGTGGCGCTCTCACGCGAGGGGAGGCTGGCGATCACGGGCCCGAACGGTGCCGGCAAGTCGACGCTGCTGAGTCTGCTCGCCGGCAAGCTGCCCCCGGACTCCGGGGTGGTGCGGGTCCAGCCTGGCACAAGGGTCGGGGTCCTGTCGCAGGAGTCGTCACTCCCCGCCGAGCGCCGCGCCGCCGAGCTGTTCGAGGCGCATCTCGGACAACTCGAGGCATCCGGCATGCTCGCCGCGAGCGAGACCGTCGGCCTCTCGCACCTCGGGCTGCTGCGCTCCAGGGAGGCCGGGAAACGGGTCGGCGAGCTCTCGATGGGGCAGCAGCGAAGACTGGATCTAGCGATGGTCCTCGCTTCGCGGCCTCACGTGCTGTTGCTTGACGAGCCGACCAACCACCTCTCGATCGCGCTCGTCGACGAGCTCACGGAGGCACTCGGCGCGACGCAGGCCGCCGTCGTGCTGTCGACGCACGACCGCCAGCTGCTTCGGGACACCGAGCAGTGGCCGCAGCTGCGGTTGGAAGGCCCGGGCGACGCCGACCTCGGGACCGCACCGATGTCGGTGGCTGATGCGAGGATGATCAGATGAGAAGCCCCGGCAGAGGAACCGTCATCGGAGTCGTCGCCGGGGTCCTCGGACTGGCGCCCTGGCTCGCCACCGGCGCGAACCTGCCCGGGCAGAACCTCTGGTCGTCCGACACGCTGCCCGCTGACATGCCGATAGTGCTGCTCCCGATCCACCAGTACTTCGTCATCGACCTGGTCGCCCTGCTCGTTCTCGGCGGAGCCCTGGCCGGCCTCGCCGTCCGGCTGCTTCGCGAGCGCGCATCAGAGGTTCGCCGGGCGGCGGCGCTCGCGCTCGTCGCAGTCCAGCTCCTCGCCGTCTTCCAGAGCTTCTTCGCGCTCACGGGCGGCCTCGGCCTGGGGCTCGCCTTCGGTCTCGGCATGGGCATCCGGGCGCTCGCCTACACGGGCGGGATGCTCCTCGGCACGCTCGCCGTCGTCGGTGCGTCCCAGGCGGTCTACTGGCTCGTGAGCTCGCGCCGCGCGCCCGTCTCAGCGCTCGGCCTCTGCCTCGGCGTGGTCCCCATCGGGACGTGGCTCGGCCTCTGGTACATGCTCTCTGTCGGCCCGGCCGGCGGCGGGGTGGCTTCGTACGAGCTCGTCCGCTGGGCGCCCGGCCTGGCCGTCGGCGTGGTGCTCGGGATGCTCGGCGTCTCGTCATGGGCACGCATCGGCGTCTGGGCGGGGTCGCTTGCCGCCGTCTGGCTGCTCCCCGTGGTCTTCGGCTCGGTGCAGTACGCGCTTGGCACCCGGAACGCCTTCGGAGACGTGTACCTCATGACGGATCTGGCGAGGACGCTGTTCGTTCCCCTCGCGGGAGAGCTCGCGCCCCCTGCCCTCGGGGCCGCGGTGCTCGCGGGGCTCCTCGCGCTCGTCCTGCATCTTGTGCGAGCACGCAGACAGACCTCGCCGCTGCGACAGCGTCAACGCGAGGTGCCATCGGTCCTCGCCCCTCGGTGAACGGCACAGGAGCTGGTCAACTCGCAACGAGAGCGCCCTCAGGACGCTGGGGCGCTGGGGTGCTGGGACGCTGGGACGCTGGGACGTGGGGACGTGGGGTGCTGGGGTGCTGGGGTATTCAGGCGAGGAAGGTCAAGAGGGCTTCTGAGGTCGCTTCCGGCGCATCCATCGTGACGACGTGCCCCGCGTCGGGAATCACGACCTCCGTGAGTCGGTCGGCGGCCGCCCAGGCCGGCATGGCGCGTGCGATGTTGCCGGTTGTGTCGCGTTCGCCCCGCACCAGCAGGGTCGGCACCGGGGTGCGGTAGCTGGCGTCCGGACGCACGAACTCGGTCGTCGCGCGCCAGACGGCGATGAACTCGCCCTTCGACATGGACGCGAACGTTCGAGTCAGGGTGCCCCGCGCGGAGGCCGTGGTCGCCGAGGCATCTGCCATGAGCTGCGGGAGTCGGGCTGACGGGATGAGCCGCAGCATCGGCCCCGCGAGCCGGAGCGCGGCGCGCTCGCCGACAGTCAGCGGCCCCGCGTTCCAGGTCGCGTCGAGCACCGCGAGCCTCCCGTAGCGCTCCGGCGCGCGACGGACGAGTTCCTGCGCGAGGTTGCCGCCGAGCGAGTGCCCCACCAGCGACACCTCGCCGAGGTCGAGGTGGGCGATGAGTCGCTCGATGTCGCTCGCCAGCAGCTCCGGGGAGATCGCGATCGTGGTCGGGCGTGACCGGCCATGCCCCCGCAGATCGACGAGCACAACACGGTGACCGGCGCGACGGAGCGCGGCGGCCTGGCGCTCGAACATCGTATGGTCCGCGCCGGCGCCGTGCAGGAGGACGACGGAGCCCGGCACCGCACCGGGGCCGGTATCCGAGAACCAGATCGTGCATCCGCCGAGGCCGAGATGTCCGTCGAAGTTGGCCATGCCAGCAACGCTACCTCCGCTTCGGCCTGCCCGGATCCGCGTGAATTTGCACGCAAAACGGCGTTTCGTCCAGAAATCACCCTACGATTCACCCTGGGGGGACCACCGCTCGATCACACAACCCGGATGTGACCATGAAAAAGGCGCTCTCCCTCCTCGCCGCGCTGCTGCTCTCGGCCTCGGCCCTCACGTTCCTCGGAACCACGCCCGCGCAGGCCGCGTCCTTCGGGGTCGTGAACCAGGACGTCATGTCGCCCGCGAACTACGTCGCAAAGGGAAGCTACGCGACCACCACACCTCAGGGTGCGCCGGTCTCGTCGCTCTCCGCGCAGACCGCGGCGATGGTCGACACCCTCCCCGACCGGTACCTCAACGACTTCTGGAAGGGGCGCCTGAAGACCTCGACCAACCGCGAGAACTTCACCATCCCCATCTACACGGTCGACAGCTCGAGGGCCGACGCCAACTGGGTGACCGTCAAGATGCAGAGCTACGCGCTCTACCCGGACATCCATCCCGTCATGGAGGGCAAGGCGACGGCCTCGGCCACCGGTGGCACCTACGGCTTCCAGATCACCCCGTTCCAGTCGAACGCCAAGAACTACGGGAAAGTCGTCATCCCGGCGCACGCGGAACCAGGCGGACCGCTGCCCGGAGGGGACAAGTCGATGACCGTCGTCGACATCGCCACGGGCATCGTGCGCGGCTACTACGTCGCCGACAAGCAGGCCGATGGGTCCTGGCTCATGGGCGGCGGCTACCTCACCACGCTGAACTCGCCGAAGTCGACGAACTGGTTCGACCAGAACGAGTGGCTCAAGGCGGAGCGCGGCACGAGCTCCGTGGGTGGCGTCATGAACGAGTTCCTCATGGCGGGCGCCGAGGAGATCGCTGCCGGGTCGATCAACCACATCACCAGCTGGACCTTCCCATCGACCCGCGCGGGGGTCGCGATGTGGCCCGCCTATCAGACGGATGGCAAGCTGAGCGAGGCGCACGCGCCGAAGATGGGGCAGCGGTTCTGGATCCCGAACGACGCCGCGACCAACGCGAAGATCGCGGCCCTCGGCCTCTCCAGCTTCGAGAAGGTCGTCGTCAAGAACCTGCAGGAGTACGGGGGCATCGTCACCGACCAGAACTACTGGACCATGGCGCTCAACCTGCAGCATCCCGTGACCTTCACCGCCCAGGGCAAGCCCAACCCGTACCTGCCTGGCGGCATCGTTCACGACAAGCACGGCAACGTCGACCTGATCAACAAGATCCCGTGGACCCTCACCAAGTGGGGCGAGATCACCTCGAGCACGAAGCTGCCGCAGTTCGGCGCGCCCACCTCCACCCCGAAACCCACCGCCACCCCGACCGCGACGGCCACGCCGACGCCGACGGTGCAGCCCGGGGTCGCCGAGCGCATCGGCTCGGCCGACACCTACGCGAACGCCGTCACGGCATCCGGGAAGTTCAACACGGTCGGCGGCAAGCTCGTCATCGCCAGCGGAGACGGGGGAGTGGATGCGCTGCTCGCGGCCCCGGTCTCCGCGAAGATCGGCGGCAGCATGCTGCTCACCAAACCCAGCGCGCTGCCGACGAACGTCTCCGCGGAGCTGACGAGACTGAAACCCTCGGCGATCTTCGTGATCGGGCAGATCTCAGAAGCGCAGAAGACGGCGCTCGGGAAGCGCACTCCCAGGCTCGAGGTCGTCGCGGCGGCCGACAAGTCCGAGACCGCGCTGGCGGTGGCGAAGCGGTTCTTCCCGAACGACCCCGCCGTGTACATCGCCAACAGCGGCATGGCGACGGACATCGCCAACGCCGCCGGGCGGGCCGCACTTGCCAAGGCGCCGCTGCTCCTGACCGGGCCGACGCAGACCAGCGCCAACTTCAAAGCCTACTTCGCGACCGGGAAGGTCACCTCGGCCCGCGTCATCGGCACAGGAACATCGATCTCGGCGGCGGTCTTCAACGAGGTGAAGGCCAAGGTCGCGGCGACGACTCGGGTCAATTCCTCGGAGGCCTTCAGCGTCAACGCGGCCCTGCTCAAGGACTTCGATGCCGGCAGCGTCCGCCCGAAGGGCTTCGCGATCGCGAACTCCGGGAGTGCCGCTGACATCGCCGTGGCCCTCCTCGTCACAGCGCGCACCGGGTATCCAGTGGTGCTCGCCCAGGAATCGTGCGTCCCTGCGGGGGCGAGTGAGGTCACCGCGAAGTACCCCGGCGCCAATTACAGCATCGTCGGGACGACCACCGACCTGGTCTCTGGAATCCACACGAAGCGCTGCACGTAGGAGTCGAGCAACGCGGTGGCCGCGACCGCCGGTCAGCGCTCGGGGGAAGGAGACAACCGGTAGAGCACCTGCGGCCGCCCGCGCTTGCCGTACCGGTGCGCGAGGTCGATCACCCCTGTGACCACGAGGTGGTCGAGGTAGCGTCTGGCCGTCGCACGGGAGATCTCGCATGCCTCGGCCACGTCGAGCACCGTCGCGGGGACCACCGGGTCGAGCGCAGCAACGACCCGCTCAAGCGTCACCTGGGCCAGCCCCTTGGGAAGCTCGGTGGACGGTGATGCCCCGCTTCGGGCCGCGCTCGATGGGCCTCGCGGCGCTGCGGGCTGGCGGATGCTGCCGGTGGCCAGCAGGCGGTCGATCTCGCCTTGGCCGAGCGGCCGCTCGCGGTCGTTCGCCGAGCTCGCCCGACGCTCTGCGATGTAGAGGTCGAGGCGCTCCTGCAGGGCCGCCTGCGTGAACGGCTTGATGAGGTAGCCGACGACGTGCGCCGCGAGGGCCTGTCTCACCGTGGTCTGGTCGCGGGAGGAGCTGATCACCAGCACATCCGGCACCTTCGCTCCGAGCGTTCTGAGCCGGTGCAGCACCTCCACGCCGCTGATGTCGGGAAGCCGCATGTCGAGGAGGATGAGGTCGACGCCGCTCATGCTCTGCGCGAGTGCGGATTCACCCGTGCTGGCGGTCCCGGCGAGGGCGAACCCGGGGATGTCGGCGACGAACCCGCTGTGGAGCGCCCGAGCCCCGCGATCGTCGTCGACGACGAGCACCCTGATCGGGTTCGCAGTCGCCTGCGGGCTGCTGCCTTCTCGATCGCTCATCCGGCTCCTCTCATCCCTTTCGGCGCTGCCGCTGCCGCCGCGCCTGTGCCTGCCTCCGCGATCGCGTTCACCTCAGACGCTCGATCTCGAAGGCGAAGCGCGATCCGCCGAGTCTGGACGCCCCGACTTCGATGGTGCCGCCGCGCGATGTGACCGTCCGGCGGACAAGCTCGAGGCCGATGCCCCGTCCGAGCCCAGTGGGGTCCGCCTTGGACGAGAACCCTGGAGTGAAGATGCGGCCGCTCGCCTCGGCATCCAGACCTGGACCGTCGTCGTCGACGAGCCCGACGATGCGGTTGTCGCTCTCGCGAAGCGTGCAGCGCACCCGGGATGCGCCTGCCTCGCCCGCGTTGCGGCAGAGGTTCGCGATGACGGTCACGACTCCGTCGTCGATGTCGTCGTCGAGCTCCAGGTCGAAGCTCGCCTGCGATCCCAGCTCGTGCAGCTCAGCCCGCACCGCCTGCGTCGTGGCGTCAAGCAGGGGAAGGTGGATGCTCGAGTCGGTGCTGTCGGGGGCACCGACCCCTGCCGTCCGCACCGGCACGACCTCGTCGATGTACTCGAGCGCGTCCTGGGCGTCGCCCCTCGAGACGAGGCCGTGGACCACGTGCATGCGGGTGCTGAACTCGTGCGACTGCTCCCGCAGGGCGGTTGTCGTCCGCTGCATCTGCGCGTGCTCGGCGGCGAGCGCGTCGAGTCTGCGGAAGCGGCGCTCGACCGCGAACGCGAGGGCCGAGCTGGCGAGCGTGCCGAGGACGAGCGCGCCGATCGTCCAGGGGAGGAGCTCCCCGAGGGCCTCGGCGCCCTCCGCGGAGATGCTCGATTCGAGCACGCCGACGGCGACCATTCCGACGATGGCGCCGTCGTCCCCGAACACCGGGACCTTCGCGCGCAGCGAGGGGCCGGACGCGCCTTCCTCCGTCCCGAGGTATGGCTCACCGGCGAGCACGGACGCATTGGCCGTCGAGACCTGCACCCCGCGTTCGGCGGGGTCCGGATGCGTGATGCGGACGCCCTCGTCGTCGGTCACCACGACGTAGTAGACGCCCGTCGCGTTCTCGACGAGGCTTGCGAGCGGCTGCAGGTCATCAGTGGCCACGGCGAGGTCGTCCGCGTCAGCGAGCGCCGACGCGGTTCCCGCGTTCGCGACGCCTTCGAGCGCGCCCCGCACCTCATCCAGCTCCGCGAGGCTCGAGGCGACTTCCTGCACGCGCTCGGCGGTCGTGTCCCGCAGCTCACGTTCCTGCGCCGAGAACGCGATCGCGGCCGTGATCGAGACGGAACCGAGCGTGATGAGACTCGGCACCACGAGCATCCCGAGGCGCACGGCCCGCTGGTTGAGCTTGAACGGCAACGTGACCCTCACCTCCCGCGCTCTCGCGCTCTGGCCCTCCGGCCCGCTGCCGCCACTCGATGCCTCTTCGCACCGGGCTCACGAGCACTTATGAGCACAACTCCTCGTGGAGCTCCCCACGTTCGAACGCGATGCAATCCTAGGGCGATATTGCGGAGACAACGATGTCCGCGCGAATGGAGCAATGATGATCCGAGCAACGAGAGACCCGGTGGCACCGGACGAACCGGGTCGGCGGGCCAAGTCCGGTGGCGGGCGCGTCGTCGGCCGCGTCATCGGCGGGGTCGTGGCCGCCGCATCGATCGCCGTCGCGAGCTTCGGCTCGATCACGTCCGCCGCGGCGGATCAGGACATCAACGCGTCCATGACGATCATCGCCCCGGCAGCTGCCGGTGGCGGCTGGGACACCGTCGCCCGCGAACTGCAACAGGCGCAGAAAGCCAACGGGCTCGTCAACAACGTGCAGGTGGTCAACATGCCCGGGGCCGGCGGAACGATCGCGCTCGGCAACGTGAGTGTGCTCGATGGTGAACCCAACAACCTCCTCGTCGGAGGAACCGGCCTGCTGGCCGCCACCATCCAGTACGACTCCGCGGCGAAGCTCGAGGACGTCACGCCGCTCGCGGTGATGGTCGAGGAGTACGACGTCATCGTCGTCCCTGCCGACTCGCCGTACGAGACCCTCGAGGACCTCGCCACGGCATGGAAGGCCGACCCGAAGTCCATTCCATGGACGGGCGGTGGCTCGTTCGACCAGCTCGTGGTGACCGACCTCGCGCTGAGCGCAGGCATCGAGCCCGTCGACACCACCTACATCTCATCTGATGGAGGTGGCGAGGCCATTCAGGCGCTCCTCAACGGAACGGCGCAGGCCGCGGCCGGAGGCTACGCGGACAACATCGACCAGATCGAGGCCGGCAGGTTGCGGGCGCTCGCGGTCGTGGCGAAGGAGCCCATCGAAGGCGTCGACATTCCGACAGCCGCCGAGCAGGGCTACGACATCTCGCTCACGAACTGGCGATCGATTCACGCTCCCTCCGGCTTGACCGAGGAGCAGACGGACGCGCTCGCCGAACTCGTGGTGCAGACGACGGAGACGCCCGAGTGGCAGGACGCCATCGACAGGTACCACTGGAACGAGCGCCTCATCACGGGCGACGAGCTCGACACCTTCCTCGCTGAAGAGGAACTGCGCATCAAGGAGCTCTACGAGGAGATGGGACAATGACGCACCACGCGAACCCGACGGCCGCGTCAGCGGTCATCGGCGGAGACCTGACCTTCGCCGCCGGCCCGAGCAAGACGGCCACCCTCCTCAAGGGACTGACGATGCCGCTGGTCATCGCAGCCTTCGCCACCTACCTCGTCTTCGGCATCGTCACGATGAAGGTGCCAGAGGGCGCCGACTTCCCTGGACCGCAGTTCTTCCCCGGCCTCATCGCCGCCGGCCTGTACCTCTTCGCGGCTCTGCTCGCCGTCGATGCTGTCCGGGAGATGCGCGCGACCGCGGCCGCGGCCTCCGCGTCGACTATGACCGAGGAGGAGCTTCTCGCCCGTGCACTGGCCGACGACGAGGCGCTCGCCGCGGCGGGTGCAGCAGACGCCCCGCGCAAGGTGCGCGTCGACGTGAAGTCGTTCGCCTGGGTCGTCGGCTCGTTCCTGGTGTTCTCGCTGACGCTCGACCTGCTCGGCTGGGTCATCGCAGCCGCCCTCCTCTTCTGGTGCGTGGCCCGCGGCTTCGGTTCCACGAAGCCAGTGGCGAGCCTCGTCGTGGGCTTCACGCTGAGCTCGCTCGCCTACATCGCCTTCGACATGGCACTCGGCATGTCGCTCCCGTCCGGCATCCTCGGAGGTATCTGACATGGAAACGCTCCAACTCCTCATGGAGGGGTTCGCCGGTGCCCTCACCTGGCAGAACCTCATGTGGGTCTTCGTCGGGTGCCTCCTCGGCACCGCCGTCGGCGTGCTGCCGGGCCTCGGCTCCTCGATGGCGGTCGCCCTCCTGCTGCCCGTCACGTTCTCCCTCGAGCCGACGGCCGCGTTCATCATGTTCGCCGGCGTCTACTTCGGCGGGCTCTTCGGCGACTCGACCATGGGCATCCTGATGAACACGCCCGGCCAGGCATCAGCCATCGCCTCCACGTTCGAGGGCCACAAGATGGCGCTGAACGGGCGGGCCGCTCAGGCGCTCGCGACGGCTGCCATCGGCGCCTTCATCGGTGGCTTCATCGCCTCGATCGTGGTGGTCTTCCTGGCCCCCGCGCTTGCCGACTTCTCCAGCAGCTTCGGGCCGGCGGAGTTCTTCGCCCTGGCAGTGTTCGCGTTCGCGGCAACCTCCACCGTGGTCACCGACAACGTCGTCAAGGGGCTCACGGCCCTGTTCATCGGCCTCGGCATCGCCGTCATCGGCATCGACGGCGTCTCCGGCGCCCCGCGCTTCACGATGGACTCCCCGCAGCTGTTCGACGGCATATCGCTGGTGACCGTGACGGTCGCGGTCCTCGCGCTCGGCGAGGTCATCTACGTCGCCTGCCTCGAGCGGCACGTCAACGACAAGGGCCTGATCCGTCCGAAGGGGCGCCCGTGGCTGAGCCGCAAGGAATTCAAGGAGGCCATGCCGGCCTGGCTGCGTGGCACCGTCATCGGTCTCCCGTTCGGCGTGGTGCCGGCCGGTGGCTCCGAGATCCCCACGTTCCTCGCCTTCGGCTTGGAGAAGCGACTGGATGCGCGCCGCACGAACCCGCAGTTCGGCAAGGGCGCGATCAGGGGCCTCGCAGCCCCGGAGGCCGCTGGCAACGCGACGACGGGCATGGCGATGGGTGCGCTCCTGGCGCTCGGCCTCCCCATCTCGGCGACGGCAGCGATCATGCTCGCCGCGTTCCGTCAGTACGGCCTGCAGCCGGGCCCGCTGCTCTTCGACCGCGCCCCTGAGCTGGTCTGGGCGCTGCTCGCGAGCTTCTTCATCGCCATGGTGGTGCTGCTCGTCCTGAACCTGCCGTTCGCGATGCTGTGGGCGAAGCTGCTCCTCATCCCGCGCCCCTACCTGTACGCGGGCATCACGATCTTCTGCGCGCTCGGCATCTACGCCACGTCGGGTTCGACCTTCGACCTGCTCATGCTGCTCGGGGTCGGCCTGCTCGGCTTCCTGATGCGGGCTCTCGACTTCCCGATCGCACCGCTCATCATCGGCATGGTCCTCGGCCCACTGGCCGAGACGAGCCTGCGGGATGCGGCGATGAGCGCCAATGGCGACTTCTCCGTGCTCGTGCAGGGGCCGATCGCGATCGCGCTCTACACCCTCCTGGCGCTGGTGCTGGCCTTCACCGTGCGCGGCCGCCTCGTGGCTCGCAAGCGTGCGAAGCAGGAGGAGAAGGAGCTCGTGAACTCCGACGCACGATAACCCTCGGGGACGTGTTGGTTCAGACGCTGCTGGTTCCCGGCGTCTGGCCGACCATGGCGGCGGCGATCAATTCGATCGTCGCCGCCATGGCGCGTGCGGCGCGGGAGAGGGGCACGTCGCTGCGGTGCGCGAGGCTCACAGTGCGCTGCAGGCTCGAGTCGGTGAGACGGGCCGAGCGGAAGCCCTGACGTCCGCGGAGCACCATGGCCGGCACGACCGCCACGCCCAGGCCCAGCTCCACGAACCGGAGCACCGCATCCATCTCCGGCCCCTCGACGACGACGTTCGGGTGCAGACCCGCCTCGAGGTAGGCGGCCTCCGTCGTCGCGCGGAGGTCGTAGCCACGGTGGAAGACGACCTGTGGCTTGGCCGCAAGATCGGCGAGGGTGAGCGTCTGGGCGTCGAGCGCCCGGTCGCCCGTCAGGGAGGAGACGACGAGCAGCTCCTCGTTGAGCAGCGGGATCCGGCTCAGCGTCGCGCGCGGAGACTGCCGCGACTCGGGGGTCGTGATGAGCGCCAGGTCGAGTGCGCCTTCCGCGAGCTGCTCGATCAGCCCCTGCGAGCCGCTCTCCGAGACGTGCAGCTCGATGCCGGGATGCGATGCGTGGAACGACTGCAGCGCATCCGCCACGAGGCTCACGCAGAGCGACGGGGTCGCGCCGAGGCGCACCGTGCCCCGCTGCAGGTCGGCGAGCTCCGCCATCTCCCGGCGCACCGAGTCGGCGTCGGCGAGCATTCGCCTCGCGAGGGGGAGCAGGGATTCGCCGGCATCGGTGAGCGCGACCCGGCCGGGCGTGCGGTTGAACAGCGGCGCCCCGAGATCCTGCTCGAGGGTCGAGATCTGTCGGCTCAGCGAGGGCTGCGCGAGATGCAGCGCTTCCGCCGCCCGCGTGAAGTGCCCTTGCGAGGCGACCTCGACGAAGCTCCGCAACTGGTCCAAGTTCATGGCCATAGCCTACGCGCATCACCACGAGCAGGACTATGCATTGGAGTAATCACACGAAGCTCTCTAGCGTTGCTGTCATGACCGCGACAACGTCCATCGAACGCCAGATCTCCACCACCGTGCTCGTCATCGGAACCGGCGGTTCCGGGCTGCGCGCCGCCATCGAAGTCGCCGAGCAGGGCGTGGATGTGCTCGCCGTCGGCAAGCGACCCAAGCACGACGCCCACACCTCCCTCGCCGCCGGCGGCATCAACGCCGCCCTCGGAACCATGGACGAGGAGGACAGCTGGCAGCAGCACGCCGCCGACACCATCAAGGAGAGCTACTGGCTCGCCAACCCGCACACCGTCGAGATCGTGACCCGCGGAGCCGAGCAGGGCATCCGCGACCTCGAGCGCTACGGCATGGGCTTCCAGCGCGAAGGCGACGGCCGCATCTCGCAGCGCTTCTTCGGTGCCCACAAGTTCCGCCGCACCGCCTTCGCCGGCGACTACACCGGCCTCGAGATCCAGCGCTCCCTCGTCGCACGCAGCGAGCAGCTCGACATCCCGATCCTCGACACCGTCTACATCACGCGCATCCTCGTGAGCGACAACGTCGTCTTCGGCGCGTACGGCTTCGACATCAACGACGGAACCCGGTACCTCATCCACGCCGACTCCGTGATCCTCGCGGCCGGCGGCCACAACCGCATCTGGCGGCGCACGTCCTCCCGCCGCGACGAGAACACCGGCGACTCGTTCCGCCTCGCCGTCGAGGCCGGCGGGCGACTCCGGGACCCTGAGCTCGTGCAGTTCCACCCGTCCGGCATCATCGAGCCCGAGAACGCGGCCGGAACGCTCGTCTCCGAGGCCGCCCGCGGCGAAGGCGGCATCCTCACCAACGGCCTCGGTGAGCGCTTCATGGAACGCTACGACCCGGAGCGCATGGAGCTCTCGACGCGCGACCGCGTCGCCCTCGCCGCCTACACGGAGATCAAGGAGGGGCGAGGCACTGCGAACGGCGGCGTCTGGCTCGACGTGTCGCACCTGCCCCGCGAGACGATCATGAACCGCCTGCCGCGCATCTACCAGCAGATGCTCGAGCTGCAGATGCTGGACATCACCGAGAAGCCGATCGAGATCGCGCCAACCGCGCACTACTCGATGGGTGGCGTGTGGGTTCGCCCCGACGACCACAGCACCGACGTCGACGGCCTCTACGCCATCGGCGAGGCATCCAGCGGCCTGCACGGCGCGAACCGCCTCGGCGGCAACTCGCTCATCGAGCTGCTCGTGTTCGGCCGCATCGTCGGCCAAGCAGCCGTCGCGCACTCCGGGGGACTGGATGCGCAGCGCCGCTCAGCATCGGCCGTCGCGCAGGCACGCGGCGAGATCAACGACCTCCTCTCGGCCGACGGACGCGAGAACGTGCGCGCCCTGCAGCGCGCGATTCGCGACACGATGACCGAATACGCTGGCGTCGTTCGCGACGAAGAAGGGCTGAAGGCGGGCATCGCAGCGCTGGATGTCATCGAGTCGCGCATGGAGGACGTCGGCATCCACCCCGACATCGCCGGATTCCAGGACCTCGCGCACGCCTTCGACCTCAAGTCGTCCGCCCTCGCCGCTCGGGCGACGCTTGAGGCGGCCCTCGAGCGTCGCGAGACGCGCGGCTGCCACAACCGCAGCGACTTCCCCGAGCTCGACCCGGCCATGCAGGTGAACCTCGTGTGGTCGCCGAAGGGCGGCATCACGCGTGAGGAGATCCCGCCGGTGCCAGCCGAGATCGCCGAGCTCATCGGAGAGGTCTCCGTCGAAGGCAAGCTCGTCGAATAACGCGCTGGGGCCCGGACGGACCACGCACCGGTGGCGGCGGTGTGGTCGTCAAGACGCAGCTGACGTGACCACAGGTCCGCTCCCAGCGCCGGCTCCAAGAGCCACACCTCGTTCTTCGGGAACTGAACGGCGATTCAGCCCGGTCCGGGTCGACTGCACGCTCGCGGTCTGCCAGGATCGGGCTGTTCGTCATCGTAGAACTGGAGCGCACATGACAGCTGAAGCACTCGACCCCGAGCTCGGCTTCTTCGACGGGTGGGGCGCAGCCACCGAGGCGCTGGCAGAGCTGTCCGAGAAGCTGTCTTCGGAGCAGGGGATACGGGCTGGGGCCTAGACGCCGGGTGCCGACGAGCGCACAATGAAGTGCTCCATCAATCTCGCGACGTCAGGTTCCTGCTGGTGTGAAGGTGATCGTCAGCCAGTGTGAATGCCGTCGCCGTGCATCCTCTGCCAGGTACTCCCTATTCTGACCGGAGCTTTCTCATGAGCATCGACGACCCTTCCAACCCACTCGCGCGCCGAGCGCCACTCGGCGGCCGCACCGGCGTCGCGATCGTGGCGATCGTGCCCCTCCTCGCCCTCGCGGCGTTCCTCCTCATCGGATTCCTCGCCGGGGGATGGGGATGGGCGTGGATCTTCTTCCTCGCCATTCCCATCTCCGCGATCGTCGTCTACGGCGCCGGAGGCAGGAGCGGCCGTTGACCCGCCGAGGCCGGTGGCTCAGGCGCTGAATCTGACTCCGTTTTCCGCGCGGGGCACAAGACCGACCCCGTCGACGGGTTCCTCGAGCCGAGCCCAGAGGCGAAGTTCGCCGAACGGCCCGAGTTCACGCCCGAGGCGCTCCACAAGACCGCGATGATCGGCACGGCGGATGAGGTCATCGCTCGGCTGCGCGAGTACGAGGCGCTCGGCGTCGACGAGTTCAGCTTCTGGAGCGACAACTCGCTCTCACACGAGCAGAAGAAGCGCTCGCTCGAGCTGTTCATCGAGAAGGTCGTCCCGGAGTTCTCGTAGGACCTCCGCGAGACGGTGGACAGGCGGGCGGGTGCGGACACGCATCCGCCCGCAGGTGCGCCACCGGCCTCCGCTGTGGCGAGGCGCATCTCCGGCACCAGGGGAGGGATGTCAGCCGCCCGGGGGAAGTACGGCCCGCGTCGGCTCCGTAGCGTTGAGCGCAACGGAAACGACGATGGGAGATGACATGGACAGCACGCAGCAGGACGGCACTCGAGGTGGCGGCGCCAACGGCTCGACCCAGATGGGACCGGCATCGCTGTCGGACTCGCGATCGGCGTCGCCCTCGCCCTCATCCTCGACAGCTGGGCGATCGGCCTCGCCCTCGGGCTCGTCGTCGGCATCGTGACGGGTGCGATCCTCGCCCGCCTGGCCAAGCGCGGCGGGCGTCCGGGAGACCCTCGACCTGGGGACCCCCGTCCGGGCGCTACGCCTTCGGGCTCGTGAGCCGCGGCAGCAGCACCGGCGTCTCGCGCTTGTACGCCTCGTAGTCGGCGTCGCCGCCCCACTTCTTGTCGGCCTTCGCCTCAAGCAGCGGGACGCCGCTGACGCGCAGGAGCAGGAGCGCGACGAAGATCGGCGAGATGAGCGCAACCCACTGCCAGCCCACCAGGACCGGCGCGGCGACGATGGCGACGCCCACCCAGAGCAGGATCTCGCCGAAGTAGTTGGGGTGGCGCGAACGCGACCAGAGGCCCGAGCGGATGAAGCGGCCCTTGTTCGCGGGATCCGCCTTGAAGGCGTTCTTCTGCAGGTCGGCAGCGACCTCGATGATGAACCCGGCCGCCCACACGACGATGCCGACGACGCCCAGCCAGCCGAACGGCTCGCGGTCGTCGGTGCCGCCCGCGATGGCGATCCAGGCCGCGGCCGCAGTGAGGCTCACCCACAGCCCCTGCATGATCCAGACGCGAAGGAAGCGCAGTTTGTCGCCCTTGATGTCGTCGAAGCGGTCGTCGGAGCCGGAGCGGTGGATGCGCGCGAAGAGGAACGACCCGAGGCGGAGCGCCCACAGGATGACCATGGCGCCGAGTACCAAGGCGCGCGCATCCGGTTCGGGGGCCGCGACGAGGAGGCCGATCGTGACGACGATGAACGTCGCGCTTCCCGTGAGGTCGAAGAAGCGCTCGGTCTTCGCTGCCGCGGACGGCAGGTACACGAGGACCTGGATGAGGAAGGCCGCCGCGACCGCCCACGCGTAGAGGGGGATGCCGGCGAGCTGCGCTCCGCCCTGGCTCCCCGCGAGGGCGACGAGCGCCCCGATGAGGAGGGCGATGAGGATCGTGACGATCGTCGCCCTGTTCTTCTTGCCGGCGGTGCTGCTGCTCGCGGTGGTCTCGCTGCTCATGCTGGTGCCTCTCGAGGCGTCGGGCGCCTGGAACTGGCGCCGGGTGAACGGGGAAAGTCGGTGGGGCCGTGCGTCAGGCGTACAGGGCCGCGACGGCGTCGGTGCTGCGCTGCAGGACAGCGGCGCGCTTGAGCTTCAGCGTCGGCGTGATGAAGGTGGGGTCTTCGAGGTCGGTCGCGATGAGCGTGAAGCGTCGAACCTGCTCGCTTCGGGCGACGAGCGCGTTGGCCAGGTCGACGGCCGCCTGCACGTGGTCGCGCGCACGGGCGTCCACGACGGTGAGCAGCTCGTGGTGCGCGGGGTCCGGGTGGGTGGCGGCGGCGATCTCCGCCGAGAACTCGGCGAGCGCCTCCGGGTCGAGGATGATGAGCGCGGACAGGTAGTTGCGTCCCTCGCCGATCATGACGGCGTGCGAGACGAGCGGGTCGGACTCGACCGACGACTCCCACCTCATGGGCACGATCGTCTTGCCGTTCGAGGTGACGATGACGTCCTTGAGGCGGCCCTCCAGGATGACCCGCCCCTGCTCGTCGAGGCGGCCGAGGTCGCCGGTGCGGAAGAACCCGTCGACGAAGGCGTCGCGGTTGTGTTCCGGGTTGCGGTAGCCGCTGAAGACGCCGATGCCGCGGGCGAGGATCTCGCCGTCGTCGCTGATGCGGACCGTGGACCCGGGGAGCGGCCGGCCGACGGTGCCGGAGCGGATGTCGTTCGGCAGGTTGCCGGTGAGCGGCGCCGTGGTCTCGGTGAGGCCGTAGCCCTCGATGACGGGAACGCCGATGCCGCCGAAGAACAGGGACAGCTCGGCATCGAGCGTGGCGCCGCCGGAGAGGACGTGGGTGACGCGGCCGCCCATGACCTCGCGGAGGCGGCTGAAGAAGAGCCGGTCGAAGGCGCCGTGGCGGAGGCGCAGACCCATCGGCGCACGCGTCGTCGGGCTGGCGGTCTCGCGGAACGCGCCCCACTGCACCGCCGTGCGCTGCGCCGAAGCCCAGACCTTGCCGAGGCCCTTGGCCGCGGCCTTGGCCCCCGCGGCGGCCTGGATCTTCTGCAGCACTCGAGGCACGACGACAAGGAATGTTGGCGTGAGCTGCCCGAGCGTTCCCACGACAGCGGCCGGGTCGGCGAGATGGGCGATGCGCATGCCGCTGGCGAGGCAGATGAGCTGCAGGCCTCGCGCGAGCACGTGGGCGAGGGGCAGGAAGATGATCGTGTTGCCGGCAGGGTGCACGACCTCGCCGTAGGCGGCCGCGATGTTGAGCACCTGTCCGAGGAAGTTCTCATGCGTGAGGACGGCGCCCTTGGGCTCGCCGGTGGTCCCGGAGGTGTAGACGATGGTCGCGGGGGAGTCGGGCGTCGCGAGCAGTCGGCGCTCCTCGAGCGCCTCATCCGCCACACCGGCCCCGAGCGCGGCGAGGCGGTCGAGGTCGCGTCCCTCGTTCCGACCAGAGGTCGCATCCATCGACCAGACGCCGAGGGCGTCCGCGCCGCGCTCGGTGAGCGGTTCCTCGAGGAGACGAACGTGCTGCGCGCTGCCGCCGAACGCGAGGACGACGCGGGCGTCGTGGATGATCGCGGAGACCTGCGTGGGCGCCGACGTCTCGTAGATGGGCACGACGACGGCCCCGGCGAACCAGACCGCCAGATCGGCGACGGCCCACTCGTACCGGGTGGGCGCCATGATCGCGATCGAATCACCGGGGCGCACGCCAAGGGCGATGAGGCCCTTCGCGACGGCCCGGACCGCGTCGGTGTACTCGCGCGTGGAAACCTGACGCCAGAGAGCTGAGCGGTCACCGGAGTCGCTCGGCACGTCGAATGCGGCGTGGTCTGGCGCGACTTCCAGGCGTCGGACGAGCAGGTCGGTCACATTTCGGTACGTGCCCGCGGATCCGATGGTCTCGGGGCCCACAAGGAGAGGGGTGGTCGATTCCAGCACTGCAGCCGCCTTTCGCGCGCCGGGTCACTTCACCCGTGTGCGAGGAGATTCGGAGCAGGGGGGCCGGTGGATTGGACCGTATCGCAAACCGCGGCCACTCGGGCGCGACCCGCCGTAAGTAGCTAGGCGGCCTAGGTATCAGGCCACCTGAGCTGCAGACCGACGCTCGGAGTGGCTCTCGGGGTGGCTCTCGCGGTTGCTCCGAGGCCGACGGATGAGCGCGTCCGCCGCCCAGCGGCCCCCACCGGTCAGCACGAGCGCGATGCCGACGAGCGCCAGCACGAGCACGAACTCGTATCCGCCGTCCTGGGCGAAGAAGCCAGCAGTAAAGTGCACGGTGAACATGGCCCCCAGGGAGACGACCGCGAGCAGCGCGGCGGCGACTCGCGTGAACAGCCCGACGATGAGCAGGGCGCCGGCGACGATCTCGACGAATGGGAGCGCAGCCCCGGCGACGTCCGCGAGGGGGATGCCGAGGCCGCCGAGCATCTCCTGCACGCCGCCGATCCCGGTCGTCGTGAGCTTCTCGATGCCGTGCAGCAGCATGGTGGCGCCGAGGGCGAGTCGGAGGATGAGCAGTGCGGCGTTCGCTGAAGATGACATGCGCTCGACGGTCGGAAGGCCCCTCAGCTGAATGCTGAGAGGGGCGGCCGACCGTGCCACCGCGAAACCCGGGGAACGACCCGGGTCATGAGTTCGGCATGAGAAACGCCGTTCACGAACCAGTCACGCGCCGTTGAACGCAGTGCCTGCGCGTGGAAGGCTCGAGCACGGCCCCGTTCAGTACGTACCAGCGCGTATGAGGTTGCTATGACTCTCTCAGCCCGCGCGCTCCCGGGTGTGGCGGGCCACGTCAGCCAGCCAGCGGTTCGATCTTCGTGCCCGTCTCGCTCGCCTTGCCGAACTTCGGGGACGCGCCAACGAACGCGCAGCCGCGGAACGTGGTGGCCGCATTGAACTTCGCGCCGGTGAAGCTGCAGTCGATGAACCGCGTGTTGGTGAACTCCGCCCCCGTCAGCTCCGCGCCGTCGAAGGTGCAGTTCGAGAAGACGGTTCCTGGCACAGCGCGGAGGCGGCGCAGCTTCGAGCCGGCGAACGAGCAGTCCGACACCTCGGGTCCGATGGACGCCTGCGGGAGGTTCGCCCCCGTGAAGGTGCAGGCCCGCAGAGCACCCTCGAGTCGTGCGTGCGCCGTGACCTTCGCGTGCTCGAAGCGGACGTGCGTGAGCGTGCTGTCCCGGATGGTGAGGCCGCCCGTGAAACCGCTCGCGTCGACCTCGGAGACCTCGAGGTGGGTGATGCTCACGCCGAGGCTGCCGGCCTGCAGCCCTCGGAGGTCGGTCACCGAGGATTCCGGATCGTGCCAGCTCGGCGTGATGCGATGCGGCCCTGGAACCACCTCGGAGAGCCGCGCGAGCTGGGTCCGCAGCGACGAGAGCTCCGAGGAGGTCCAGCGGTCGCGCCGGGTCTTGCTGTCGGCGGCACTCATGCCGTCGAGCGTACTTGCCACGCGATGACTATCTTGGTGAGCGAGGCGATCAGATGAGTGCACAGGAGAAGGACCGGCTGGCCGCGTGGAGCAGCGAGCTGAGGGCCGTCCACGCGCGGCTGCGCAAGGCCCTGGCCGTCACGCGTGAGGCAGTGCAGCGCGGCGACCCGGCTGAGCCCGCCACCCGCGACCTGCTGCTGTACTGCCACGGCTTCTGCACCGCGCTCGACGGTCACCATCGGGGCGAGGACCGCGAGCTGTTCCCCGCGATCGCTGCGGCGCATCCCGAGCTGCGCGACACGCTTGCCCGCCTGCAGCAGGACCACTCGATGATCGGCCACCTCATCTCCGGGCTGCAGGCGTCCGTGGATGCGGGGGAGTCGCCGAGCGAGCTGGACCGGCACCTGGAGGGCATCGCGGCGATCATGGAGTCGCACTTCCGCTACGAGGAGCGCCAGCTGCTCGGGGTGCTGGAGACGCTGGCTCTCGACGCAGACCCGGCGGCAGCGCTCGGACCCCTCTAGCGAAGTGGCGGGGCGACAAGCCACTCCGAGCGTGCCGGGTAGTGCTCAGCGCTGACACTCACCGCCGCCCGGCGCCTACGCGCGGTGCGAGGTCCAGGCAGCCCAGAGTTCGCGGTACGGTCCCTCGATCTCGAGCAGCTCGTCGTGCGTTCCATCTTCGACGACCCGGCCATGCTCCATGACGAGCACCCGCTCGGCGCTGCTCGCCTGCGACAGGTGGTGGGCGATGGTCACGACCGTCCGCCCGGCGAGCGCCCGCCCCGCGGCGGCCTCCAGGTCGCGCGCGTCGGCGGTGTCGGCGTCCGCCGTCGCCTCGTCGAGGATCACGATCGGCGCCCGCGTCACGAGCGCACGCGCGAGGGCGAGGCGGTGCGCATCCGTTGCGCTCACCTCTGCGTTGCCCTCGCCGATCATCGTGTCGAGTCCGTCGCTGAAGGTGTGCCGCCAGCGGGGGCCCGCGACCGACTCGAGCGCTTCCCGCAGCTCGTCGTCGCTCGCCGACTCCCTCGCGATGAGCAGGTTGTGGCGGAGGGTGCCGGAGAAGACGTGCACGTCCTGGCTCACCATGACGATGCGACTCGCGCGTTCGAGCTCGCTCATCTCCGCCGGATCGAGGCCACCGACGTCGACGTGCCCATCGCGCACCTCGAGGAGGCCCATGAGCACGCGGGCGAGCGTGCTCTTGCCGGCGCCGGACGAACCGACCACGGCGACCCGCTGGCCGGCGGGGATGCGCAGCTCGTCGATCCAGAGCACGACCGGGCGCCCGGGGTAGGCGGCCTCCACGGACTCGAGGGCGATCTCGGGGGCCGGCGGTTCGCCAGCTGCGGCGCCGGCGATCGCCGCGCCCGCGTTCGCGAGGCTCTCCCCGAGGGCAACGCGCACACGCGGCTGCTCGTCTGGTGGGACCGGCGCCAGCTGGATGACACCCGCGACGCGAGCGAGCGAGGCGCCAGCCGACTGCAGGTCGTCGACGAGCATGAGCAGCGAGATGAAGGGGCCGAACAAGGCCTGGAAGAGCAGCGCCGCCGTCGTGACCTCGCCGATCGTCGCGGCACCGGTGAACGCGAGCCACGCCCCGACCAGGAGCACGGAGGTCAGGCCCACCGCCTCCGCCATGTTCATGCGGAACCCGAACCGGCTCTGCACGATGCGGGTGCGCAGCGCCCACCTGAGCACGTTCCAGGAGCGGGTGCGGAGGCGCTCCGTGACAGCCCCGCCCCACCCGTAGGCGTGCACGGTCGGGAGGGCCTGGATTGCGGACACCATCTCGCGGGACCGCGAGGCGATGGCGACGCGTTCCGCGGCGTAGAGGCGCGGCGCCTTCCGCAGGTAGCGCCAGAGCGCGAACGCGTGCACCGGAACGACCGTGAGCATGGCGAGCAGGAACAGCGGGTTCAGCACGGCGAGCCCGACGCCCGTCGCGACGACCGCCAGGCCGGCGGACACGACCGCGGGAACGGCGCCCGTCGTGACCTCGCCGACCGTGTCGACGTCGTCGGTTGCCCTCGAGACGAGCTCGCCGTCGGCGACCTCGTCCACCAGAACGGCGGGGAGGGCGAGCGACGCCGCCACGAAGTCCTCCCGGAGCCGTGCCAGCGCCGTCTCCAGGACCGCGGCGAGCGCCATCGACCCGAGCGCTCCGAGCGCCGCGCTGCCAGCGACACCGGCGAGCAGCATGAGGGCGACCTCGACGAGGCTCCGGTCGACACCCGTGACGGCGTCGACGAGGCGCCCGAGCCCCGCTGGGACCAGCAGGGCGGCCGCGGCGGCCGCGCCGAGCAGCACGATCGCGAGCACGAGCATCCACGGGCGCAGCGTCAGGAGGTGCCAGGCGAGGCGCGCGGAGCGCTTCCCGGTTGCGATGGGGAGCCCTGGTGCGGCTGGCTGTTCCGGTGCGGCTGGCTGGGCCTCGGCCTGCGAGCCCGGGGTGGTGGCGCTCACGCGATCGCCTCCGCGTAGTCGGCGTTGGTCGCGAGCAGCTCGTCGTGGCTGCCTTCGGCGGCGAGGGCGCCGTCGCGGACGACCAGCACGCGGTGCGCGCGCACGAGCAGCTGCGGGTTCGAGCACACGACGACCGTGGCGCGGGTCGCGGTTGCCGCGCGCATCCGCTCGCCGATGCGCTGCTCGGTGACGGCGTCGACGGAACCGGTCGGTTCGTGGAGCACGAGCACGGGAGCTGGTGCCGCGAGGGCCCTCGCGAGGGCGAGGCGCTGGCGTTGGCCGCCGGAGAGGGTTCTGCCCGCGCCGCCGAGCGGGGTGCGGATGCCATGGGGGAGCTGGTTGAGGACGTCCGTGAACGCTGCCGCGTCGAGCGCGTCGTGCGCCTCACGAAGCGAACGCGAGGCTGCGCCGATGCCGACGACGTTAGCCGCGATGGTGCCGGGCAGCGTGTGCGCGGCGTGCGGAGGCGCGGTCACGAGCTCGTGGAGGCTGGCGGCGTCGACCTCAGCAAGGGGCAGGCCGTCGACTGTGACGGTTCCCTGCGTCGGGTGGATGCGACCGCCGAGCAGCTGCACGAGCTCGGCCGCCTCGTGGGCCTCGGCGACGATGCCGACGGTCTCACCTCGCTCGACGGTGAAGCTCAGGTCGCGCAGGTGCTCGCCTGCGAGCCGGGCGACGGCGAGGGCCGGCTCCGTCCCGTTCGGGCGTCGATCGTCGTCTCGCGGTTCGCCGACGCTCGTCGTGTCGACGAGCGTCTCCCGCGCGTACGGCGCCTCCAGCAGCGAGAGCACGCGCTTTGCGGAGGCGCCCGCGCGGGCCCACACCGCTCCGACGTTGACGGCGAGCGCTTCCATCGGGCCCATGACGACCTGGACGACGCCGACCACGGTGATGAGCTGGCCGACCGTGATGGCGCCCTGGAATGCGAGGGCCGCGGCGATGACGCCGATCGCGACGACGAAGATGCCGGTCGCCGTGCTCGAGACGGCGACGAACCACGCCTCGGCGCGGCGCGTCGCGATCGCCGCGACGCGGGCGCGTTCGCTGGCCTCGGCATAGCTGCGCGAGGCGCGCCCCGTGGCTCCGAGGGCGGTGAGCGTGCGGAAGCCGGCGATGGCATTCGCCGCCAGCGAGGCGGAGTCTGCGGTGAGCCGCTGCTGGTCCTCAGCCCTCGCGCGGAGGTGCCGCCCGAAGCGGTCGAGCAGGAGCAGGAACACGGGGCCGCCGAGGATGACGGCGAGGCCGAGCGGCCAGGCGATGCTGATGAGGACGGCTCCGGCCGCCGCGACCGCCGCCAGCTCGGCGACCGGGTGCACGAAGAGGAGGCCGCCGAACGCGACGCGCTGCACATCCGAGCCGCCGATGCCGAGCAGCTCGCCGGTGGGCCGCTGCCGGTCGCCGAAGCCGCGCGGGTCGAGGGAGCGCTCGCTGACGCGCATGCGCAACTCGTGATGGGCCCGCTGGATGCCGTTGACGAGGAAGTACACGCCCGCCCGGTACGACCAGGCGAGGAGCACGAAGACGCCGACGAGCACCGCGGCCCAGACCGCGAGCTGCTGGAGGTCGCGGTCGACGATGCCGCGGTCGATGACGAGCCCGACCACGACCGGCACTGCCACCTCGCACAGCTGGTGCGAGACGAACAGGGTGGTCGCGGGCGCCAGCCAGCGCTTCACGCCAAGCGCGGTCTGCACGATGAGGCGACGCGGTCCGGTCGTCTGAGCTGCTGCTGGCACGCGGCGGCCTCCTGGCGGCTTCGGTCGGGACGCTCCGGATGCGCGAAGCCGCAACGAGCGACGCCCGTGGTGAGGGCGACCTCCCCATTTTTCCCTACAAACGCAAATTCCGCCCACTCCCTGTGGATGTGCGGGCACGTCGCGTCAGAATGAGCGCATGAATCCCAGGGATTTCGTGGTGGCGCGGCTCGACGAAGGCGGACTGCCTGACGGTGTGGAGCGCACGTATCGGCAGTTGCTCGTCGTCGCGGGCGAAGCCGTCACCGGTGGGGAGGACGACGACATCGTCGACTGGCTGCTCGGGGCCGACGAAGAGGAGAAGGCGATCGAGTACCTCTTCGGCGCGGATCCCGCCAGCGAGGGCGAGCGGCTGAGTCTGCAGCTGCTCGTGACGCTCGCGGCGACCTGGGACGAGCATCCGGACTTCGAGGCCAGCTGGCGGAGCAGGCTGCCGGGCGGTGGCGGTGGCGCTGACTGAAGTGGTCGCGACGCGGTGGCCGCTCAGTCGAGCGAGAGCCACCCGCCGAGGTGGGCGGCCACACTGACGTCGGCGGGCAACGGGCAAACAGCGTCGTCGGTCACGAGCTCGGTGCGCCAACCCGCTGACTCGCCCCAGCGTTCCTCGCGTCGCAGCGCGCGCTCGGACCGCACGATGACGTGCTCGCCGATGCGCACCGCGCCGAGGTCGGAGCTGCCGACTCGGGCGGCGGCGTCCTGGAGAGGAGTTGACGCGATCGTCGCGGCCCCTGTCCCTCGGTCAGGCTGAGCCGGGCTGCCGAAGTGCACGGCGGCGTCGACGTCGATGCGCACACGACCCCGCGGGATCGGTCCCGAAGCGGACAGCACTCTCGGGTCCGACGCGAACAGAGGATGCATGTCGGCCCGGACGACGACACTCGCGTGCGGCAGCTGCTCGAGCAGGCTGTCGACGCAGACGAAGGCCGCGCCGTCGCTCGGCGCCGCACCCAGCACGACGACGACGTCGGCGGCGACCGTGCGGAGGGCGCGCGGGCGGGAGCCGGCGACGCCGATCTTCTGCGCGAGCAGCAGCGTCTCTCGGTTCTTCTGCTCCTGCCGCTTCGCATCGCCTGAGCTCCGTCCCGCCCAGTCCGGACCGTCATGCCAGGCCACGGCGAGGGGCTCGTGCGCCAGCACGGCGCCGGCCAGCCAGGCGCGGCTGGCCCAATCCCAGTCCTCACCGCCGTAGCCCAGGAAGTCCTCGTCGAACCCGCCGGTCTCGGTGAAGAACCACTTCGTGCAGGAGAAGACGGCCCCGATGACGAACCGATAGGAGCGGTCGTCCGCGTCGAGCAGGTCCCTCGACGCGCGGTAGGCGGAAGCCAGCCAGCTGGGTTCGGGGAGCTCGCGCGCCGGCCCGGCAGTCTCGACGGGAGCATCCACGTCCACCCCGGTGAAGTCGGCGTGCTTGCGGTGGCCCGCGACGACCGCTTCCGGCAGCGACGACGGAAGCGCAGCCATGCGCGCCACGTAGTCGGGCTCGGGGGAGGTGTCGGCGTCCAGGAAGCACAGGATGTCTCCCGTCGCAGCCCGCGCTCCGAGGTTGCGGGCGGAGCCGGCCCGGAACCCGAGGTTCTCCTGCGCCAGCACTCGAACGTCGGCCGGGACCGTCGGGGGCACGCGGGAGCCGTCGTCGACGACGATGACCTCCATGAGCTGCGTCGGATGCGTCTGCCTGGCGAGCGCGGCGATCGTGCGGTCGAGCTCGGCCTGCTGCTCGAAGTGCGCGACGATGACCGACACCGACCTGGCGGATGTGCCGCCGTCAGCGCCGTCCGCATCCGCCAGGTCCCAGCGGTTGCCCGGAACCGTGCGTCCGAACGGCGGGCGGCTCGGGGTGCTGATGGTCACAGCGCCGCCCACCAGCTGAGGTAGGCGCGGGCGATCTCGTCGATGCTCGGGGAGGTCGACGTCCCGTCGTCGAGCCACGTCGACTCGGGCTGCAGGAGCGCGAGCTGCAGCGCCGTTGCGAGCTCGCCGGACCGAACGAGGTGCATGGTCTCTGGCCGGATGGCGTCCATCTCGCGGAAGTAGGCGGAGTCCACGGTCAGGGGCCTGCGGCCTGCGGAGAGCCAGTCGGTGAGGGAGCCGGAGGCGGAGACGTGCTGGTGGGCGATCATCGGAACGGCCACGCTGCGGCTGCGTTCGAGGCGCTCCTCGGGCGAGAGGAAGCCGGTGCTCGAGAACTCCACGCCAAGCCCGCCCGCGTACCGCTCCAGTTCCGCGAGCTCCTGCTCGTGCCCGGCCGACGCGCATCCCAGCGCGACGACGCGCGGCCGCCGCTCGCTCGGAATGGCGGCGACCGCGTTGACGACCTCGAGGTGCCCCTTGCCTGGGTAGTAGAAACCGAGCACGGCGACCTCGTCGGTCGGGAGCCACCCGTCGGGTCGCGGCTGGGGTGGCTGCGCGGGGAGCGGCACGACGTGCACCTGCACGCGGCTCCCGAGAGCGACTTCGAGCAGGCGCTGCTCGTGCGTGCTGTTGACGACGGTACCGGCGGCTGCCGCGACCACTCGGCGATAGCACTCGGTGCGGCGGGGGAAGCCATTCGCTCCGTCAGAGGCCTGCGGCACATCGTGGAGCGTGACGCTGACGGGGCCGCGCGCGGCGAGACGCTCGAACCGCTCAGCCGCCCGCTCGGGCGTGCTACCCCACAGGCGGTCGGTGAAGTGGACGTGCGCGAGCTGCGACGAGACGAGCCCGTGCGCGCTACGGTAGGTCACGGCGGAGTCGAGCTTCGCGACGGCCGTCGCGACGGCGCGGGCGTACTGGTCGACACCGTGGGTCTCGTCGTCGCGGTGCAGGAGCAGCGGAGGGGCGTTCACGCGGCCCTCAACGTCTCGATCGTCGCGCCGTGTCTCGCGAATCCGGCGGCAACGGCGTCGGGATGCTCGGCGTACCACTCGAGGTGAGCGGCACGGATGCGTTCGCTGTCGATCGGCTCGCCGTCGAGCGTCCACGACTCGGTCGCCTCCGCGTCGAGGCCCCAGGCGTCGATGACCGCCTGCTCGCGCGGCGCGTGGATCGAGTTCAGGATTTCCCGGTCGAGCGTGAGCTCCCGCTCCGGGAGGTCGAGGCGCTCGCGGATGCGCTCCGCGGTCGCGAGCCAGATGGGGTTTCCCGGGTGGTTGATCGTGCGAGCCTGCGCAAACGAGGGGTGCGCGAAGAGCTCGGAGACGCGCACGGTGCCGTGGCGGTCCTCGCGGGCCCGCAGCTGTGCGATCGACTCGGCGCCGACCGCCGTGATCGCATCGCGCGACGGCGACTGGGGCAGCGCGTCCAGGCCCGCGGCCTCTGCCAGGATTCGGAGGTCGTGGTAGGGGACCAGGGGAGGCACAAGCGAGGTGTCGGATGGTGGCCGGACGATCGCCTGGAACGGGTACAGCCCCGCGAACCTGATGACGGGGAACAGGGCGGTGCGTGCACCGGCGCGCAGCCTGGTGCTGAGCTGCTTCGTGCCGACGGGCAGCCCCCGGTAGTCGTCGCGCACGGGCTGCGCGACGAGGAAGCTGGCGCGTGCGAGCCACGACTCCAGGTGCGGGAGGTCGGCTGGCTCGAGCTCGTGTACGGGCGGCGTGCGCACGAAGCGCACGTCGTCGCCGAGAGCGAGACGCAGGGACTCAGCCTGGCAGTTGCCGATCGTGAGGCCGATGGGCAGGTCGTCCCCGGCAGGAGACGGGTCGCTTCCGGAGGCGAAGAAGTCTGCGTAGTGCGCGAGGCGTGCGGTGGCGTGCGTCATCGAGGGGAGAGGTCTCCGAACCTGCCGAGGTGGGTGGGGGCGAGTTATCTTAGCTCCCGCGCGACCTGGCGCAGCGCGGGGTTGAGTTCCGGGTGCACGAAGTGGTAGCCGGCATTCGTGAGCCGCTGCGGTGTCACCCACCTGCTCTTCAGGATGAGCTCGGGCTCGGTGCGCAGCACGGCCATCGCGGGCTCGAGCATCCACCGCCAGGATGGCAGCCCGAGCGGGGCGCGCACGACGCGGCGGATGCTCGCCATGAGCGTTCGGTTGTCGCTCGGGTTGGGGCTGCTCACGTTGATGACACCGTCGAGGTCGTCGCGGTCGATGAGGAACCTGACGGCGCCGATGACGTCGTCGACGTGCACCCAGCTGAACTTCTGCCGACCCCGCGTCCGGTACTGCGGGGCACGCCCGTCACCGCTCGGTGCGGGACCGATGCCGCGATAGCGCCGGTGGTTCGGGGCCCAGCCGTCGATGTTCGGGCCGCC
This sequence comes from Pseudoclavibacter sp. JSM 162008, assembly GCF_041366455.1. Lineage (NCBI taxonomy): Bacteria > Bacillati > Actinomycetota > Actinomycetes > Micrococcales > Microbacteriaceae > Pseudoclavibacter > Pseudoclavibacter sp. JSM 162008. The sequence continues at coordinate 72,277 of NZ_JBEWYX010000013.1, read as the reverse complement.
GAGGCCCAGGCGGGCCAGGGTGAAGAGGGTGCTCGCGGCGGGTCCGTCGCCGAGCACGATGGCCATGCGCAGTGCGACGCGACGCGTCTTCGGGAGGGTGCCCTCGAAGAAGGCACGTTCCCAGTTGCGGGCGACGTCGACGGAGAAGCCCTGCCCGAGCTCGCCCTCGGACTCCGTGTTCGGCCGGTCGGTCGCATGACGGTAGATGGTGGCAGTGGAGGCGTTGAACCACACCCGCGGCGGGTTCGGCACTGCTGCGACCGCGGCCCGCAGCTCGGCCGTCGTCTCCACGCGCGAGCGCAGGATCTCGGCGCGGTTCGCGTCGTTGTAGCGGCAGTTGACGGACTTGCCGGCGAGGTTGATGAGCACCTCGGCACCGTCGACGGCGCGCTGGATGGCGTCTGCGTCGCCCCAGCGCACGGCCTCGCGCCTGCCGATGCGGACGACCTCCCAGCCGCGGCTCTCGAAGTCGTCCTCCAGCGCTCGGCCGACGAATCCGCTCGCTCCCGCGATGACGACCCGGAGCGCGTCGGGGCGCTCTGCCCCGTGACTGGCGTGGTTGTGCTGTTCCATGACGCCGAGTGTAGTACTTTCTGAACATGTTCAGTTTTGAATCCGGTGGCAGCGGCGACTCGGGCGGTTCCGTCGACGAGGCACCCCGAGAAGAGCGAGGATCAGCGGTGCCGTCCACCAAGAGGGAGCGCACCCGGGCGCTCATCCGCGGCGTCGCTCTCCGCTCCTTCCGCGAGCGCGGCTACGACGCGACGACGATCCGTCGCATCGCAGAAGAGGCCGGGGTGTCAGTCGGCACCACCAACTACCACTTCGCGACCAAGAACCACCTCGTGCAGGAGCTGTACCTGGACGTGCAGGAATCGCACGCAGACGCCGCGATCCCGCAGCTGGAGGGCGTCCGCGAGCTCACCGAGCGCCTCGCCATCGTCTACCGCACCGGCCTGGAGCAGCTCGAGCCCTACCACCCGCACGCGCCGGAGTTCCTCGCCGCCGCAGTGTCGCCGAGGTCGCCCATCAACCCGCTCTCCGAGGAGTCCGCGCCCGCGCTCGCGGTGATCCGCGGCCTCTTCGAGCGTGCCGTCGACGACGCGAAGTCCCCGCTGTCCGACGAGTTCAAGACCGGCCTCCCGCAGGTTCTGGTGCTGAGCCACCTGCTGCTGGCGCTCCTCTGGGTCTACGACTCATCGCCGGGGCGGGAGCGCACGCACCGCATCCTCGACCGCGCCCTCAACCTGCTGCGCATGACGCTGCCGCTCACGCGCATCCCCGTCGTTCGGGCGCCGCTGCGGGAGCTGCTCGCGCTCGCGGGGGAGGTGCGCGCCTGATGGCGCGCTCCGTGTTCGGACCCGGAGCGGCCTCGTCCGGACGCAGCGCGGTCGACGAGCGCTGCACCCAGCCGCTGCAGTCGGTCTACGAGCAGGTCCTCGGGTCGCAGATCGAACTCCTCCACCCGCAGCTCCGCCGCTACTTCGGCCTCATACCCGCCGGGCACGAGGGCCGGGGTCGTGGGGTCTACTCGTGGGCGGGCCCCCGCCACTCGGTGCTGCGGCCGGTGTTCGCCTGGCTCGCCTGGCGGCACGTCCTGTTCCCGGAGCGCGGGCGCAGCGTTCCCTTCACGATCCGCAACCGACCGGAGGACGATGGTGCCCTCTCCGCCAGGCGTGAGTTCGCGTTCCCGCTCGTCACGCGCGTCATGGAGGACACGATGAGGGCCATCCCAGTGCCGGGCGGGAGGCCGCGGCTCGTCGACCGGCTCGGTCGCCGACGGGGCCTCGAGGTCGAGCTCGAGGTCCGAGTGCACGAGGGCGGTGTGCGGATGCGCTCGACGCGCCTGTGGCTCCGGATGCGGGTCCCGGGCGCAGTCGCGGTCCTTCGCGTGCCACTGCCTCGCGTCGTCACCATGACGCTCGACGAGCGGGCGCATCCTGACGGCGACGGTCGCCAATGCGTTGACGTGCGCCTGCGGTCGCCGATCATCGGCGACGTGTTCCGCTACGTCGGCGAATTCGCGTACGACGTCGTGACCGTCAGCGAGCCCTGACATGACCGGCGGATTCTCGGGCACGAGCGCGTAGTCTCGCGCCGGAACAGCCCAGCCGAGGAAGCCAGCACCCGGAGGTCACATGCAGACGAGCACCGAGATTCCAGAGGTCGCCACCGGCGGCAAGGTCAGGCGGACGATCGCGATCCTCGGCGCGGGTGGCGACCTGACGGAGCGCCTCCTCCTTCCGGGGATCGCGAGGGTCGCCGACGCGAGCCCGGGCCTCGAGCTGCACATCATCGGCGCCGCCCGCACCCCGCAGTCGCGCGACGAGTGGCGTGACGTCGTCCGGCAGAGCCTCGAGGGCACAGGCGTCTCGGAGGACACGATCGACGCGCTCGTGTCCCGCTCGGACTTCGTGCCGACCGACGCGTCCTCCGCCGACGAGCTGCGGGAGCTGCTCGAAGCGTGCCCGAGCTCGCCGCTGCTCTACGTCGCGCTGCCGCCGGTCATGGGCGAGAAGGTCGCGGCGGCCCTCGCCGGACTCGATCTCCCCGACGACCTCAGGATCGGGATCGAGAAGCCGTTCGGCGAGAGTGAGGAAAGCGCGCGGGCGCTCAACGAGGCACTCGCCACCGTCGTGCCGGAGGAACGCCTGTGGCGCATCGATCACTTCCTCGGGACCCCGGCAGCGGTGGAGCTCATTCGGTCGCGGGACCGCATCGAGGCGAGCGGCGTGCCGGTTGCCGACGCTGGGTCGAAGACGGAGGACACGGAGGACACTCGGGACGCGGAGTCGCCCGGCCGCGTCGAGATCATCTTCGAGGAAGGCCTCGGCATCGAGGGGCGAGGCGCCTTCTACGACGAGACCGGCGCGCTGCGGGACATGCTGCAGAGCCACCTCATGCTCATGCTCGCGCTGACGGCCATGGAGCAGCCGGACGAGGAGCCCGGTGGGCTCGACGACGCCCTCGCGGAGGTCCTGCGGGCCGTGCGCCTGTGGGACGAGCATCCAGTGTCCGCCCGCCGCGCCCGCTACGCGGCCGGGGAGGTCGACGGGAAGCCGCTCGGGGCGTACGTCGACGAGGACGACGTGGATGCCGACCGCGGGACGGAGACGCTCGCCGAGATCACACTGCAGGTCGACACCCCCAGGTGGCGCGGCGTGCCGTTCGTGCTGCGCTCCGCGAAGGCCATCGGTGAGGCGCGGCAAGAGATCGTCCTGACCCCTGGCGACGGGTCGGCGCCCACGCGCATCCCGCTCCGCGCCCCTGCGGGCGACAGCAGCGCCGATCCGTACGCGCGCGTCATCGCGGGCCTGCTGACCGGGAACACGCTGCTCTCGGTGCGCGGCGACGTCGCCGAGGAGCTGTGGCGCATCGTGACGCCCGTGCTCGAAGCATGGGAAAGCGACGCAGGAGAGCTGCCCGAGTACGCGGCCGGCACCGTCGGCGCTGACGCCTGACGCCTGACGCCTGACGCCTGATGCTGGCAGCGCGAGCGGACCACAGCGGGGCGGCACCAGCAGGAACTGGTGCCGCCCCGCGGCGGTCTCGCTCGAGGCGAGCGGTGGTCGGAATGGAGGGCCCTACCTGCGAAGCCCCTCGAAGAGCGGCTTGTAGGTGAAGCCAGCGATGAGGGCGCCCACGACGGGGGCGAGGATGAACACCCACAGCTGCGCGAGCGGCTCGGAGCCGCCGAACACGGCCGTCGCGATGGAGCGGGCCGGGTTGAGCGACGCGTTGGACACGGGGATCGTCATGAGGTGGAAGAGCGTCAGCGCGAGGCCGATCGCGAGGGGAGCGAAGCCGCTGGGCGCGCGACGGTCGGTGACACCGAGGATGACGTAGAGGAAGAGCGCCGTCGCGACGATCTCGGTCACGATGACGGCGACGAGGCCGAACCCGCCTGGCGACGCCTCACCGTAGCCGTTCGACGCGAAGCCGCCCGCCTGCGCCGCGGCGAGGAAGCCGTCCGGGCCGTTTGAGGCGATGAGGACGACGATGGTCGTGGCGAGGATGCCGCCGAGGATCTGTGCGACGACGTACAGGGGCACGTCCTTCCACGCGAAGCGGCCGGCGGCAGCGGCACCGACGGTGACGGCCGGGTTGAAGTGGCCGCCCGAGATGTGGCCGACCGCGTAGGCGCCTGCGATCACGGTGATGCCGACGGCGAGCGAGACGCCGACCCAGCCGATTCCGGTCTCGGCGACGCCGTTGGCGGCGGCGAAGATCGCGGCGCTGATGACGCCGAAGACGAGCAGGAAGGTGCCGAAGAACTCGGCGGCGAGGCGGCTGGTCGTCGAGGGGTCGCGTTCGATGGCGACGTCGGCGATTGCAACATCGGTGGTCATGGATGCTCCTAGGAGGTGGGCGGGTGGAATGAGGATTCTCACCGCGCGGTGATCTCGGGAACGAGGGTGCTCGTCCCACGACCCAGGGCTCGCCTGGGGGATCGTTCCCCCTGAATCGACTCTGAAGTGTGGGATAAAACCCACCGGTTGGTCGCTCGGGGGGCGGTGGGCGCGTCGGTGCCGACTCGGCCTAAGACGACGTTCGCCGGGCCCCGTTGCCATGAGACAAGAGGGCCCGGCGAAGCGGACTGGCGAGGATCTAGTCAGCCAACGTGAGGTTGTAGGTGCGCTCGCTGCCGATGAACCAGAGGTCCTCGGTGCCGATCGCGTGCTCTCCGTAGCGCCACGGGATCTCGGCGGCGCCGTACGAGCCAACAGCGAGCTCGTGCGTGTAGCCGGGGCGGAGCTCGTTGGCAAACGACTCCTGCTTGCCCATGAGGTGGCCGACGTTGCGCTTCCGGTACTCCGTGTTGAAATCGACCTCGGGGCCGAGCAGCCCGATCTCGATCATGCGCGGCAGGACCGGCTCGAGGTAGTCGAGCGTGCTGGCGTGGACGTCCTCGCAGATGACCCCTGGCCGCAAGGTCGCGATGATGCCCTCACGGACCGCCTTCGTGAGAATCTCGTACGCCTCCTTGCCCTCTTCGCTGCGCAGCACGGAGCGAGCCATGTCGGTCGTGGCGACGGTCACTTCGTCGATCGTGACCTTGACCCCGGCGTCGAGCTGGATGCACTTCGTCTCTGAGTTGAGCGGGAAGTCGACGGGAGGCCCAGGGAAGAGCATCCGGCTCGAGGAGTGCAGGTTCGTGAAGTACGGCTCGATGGCGAAGGGGATGCCGTTGTCGCGTCGGAAGGTGTCCAGAGCGCCCAGGTACACGCCATACATCTCGCGCTCGTTGGTGTCGATTCCTGCGTCGAGCTGCTCGTGAGCCCAGGCGACGGCTGCCTCGATTGCCGTGACGCTCGCGCGGGCGGCGATAACGTGGAAGGCGAGGTCTTCGTGGTCGCGCACATCGCGCCAGGATCCGAGGGGGCGAGACGCCGAGATGAGCGTGATCCCTCGTTCCGTGAGCGCCAGCGCAAGCGCCGTCGTCTCCCACTGCTCCTCAAAGGCCAGGTGCGCGTCGCCAGCGAAGTGGTGGATGGCGTCGGCCGCCGAGTCGAAGCTGCCGAGGGGGGTGCCCGCGACTCCGCGGTTGGCGGCTTCCGCGATCACCAGGACACGATTGCCTTCGGCGAGCCAGAGCGCGATCTCGCTGGACTGAGCGCGGGTGCCGGTGGCTTCGCTGAAGTTGGGTGGGGAGGAGAGGAGCGCTGCGGTGACTCCGAGCTCCTCACCGAGGCTGGTGAGCCCGTCGAATCGGCCGTCGGCGTCGTCCCCCAAGTCCGCCTCGAGTCCTGCGAGGTGGGGCACGTCGGCGATGAGTCTGGTGGCGACCGCGACGCCCTGCGTGCGCCACTGCGCGAACCGGGCCTTCACGAGGTCCTGGTCGACTTCGTAGACGGTGACGGCCCGTGCCTTCGATGGTGTGACGGTCACGGCGACCTCGCCGGCAGCTCGGGCCAGCTGTGCACCAAGCCGGGCGTCCTGGTGGTGCCCGCGGGTAGCCCGTTGCTGGCCGAGCTCCAGGGGGCCCAGCAGCTCGAGACGCATGAGCTTCTGAACTCTCGCATCGAGTCTGGGTTCGAGCGGTCTCTCGAGTGGCTGCACGCCAACCCCAGCCTGGCGACGCTCGCGCACGCCGGCGGGGCCCCGGCGGGTGCTCGCGGGCTTTCGCTGTACAGCACCGACACCGTCACCTTCCTCGAGCATGCTGCGGAGCTGACTGAGGAGCACTTCGGTCCGGCCGCCATTGTTGTCACGTACAGCGACGAGGCCGACCGAGTGCGCATCCTCCGCGAATTCGCCGGACAGCTCACGGTCAGTGTCTTCGGTGAGGAGGCGGATGCGGCGGTCGAGGGTGTGCGCGAGCTCGTGCGGCTCGCACAGGAGAAAGCCGGCCGCGTTCTCTGGAACCAGTGGTCGACGGGCGTGTCCGTGACCTACGCACAGCAGCACGGTGGCCCGTACCCGGCGACAACGGCGCCCGCGACCACGTCGGTCGGGGCGGCTGCAGTGTTCCGGTTCCTCCGGCCGGTTGCCTACCAGGGGTTCCCCGATTCTCTGCTTCCCGATGGTCTCAAGGAGGCGAACCCGCTCGGCATCCTGCGCCGCGTCGACGGTGCTGTTGGTGTCACGAGCTGATCGGTAGTCGGCGACCTCGCTTGATGGCCGTACCCGCGTAGTGTCGGTGTATGGCCATCAAGCGCGCTGGCGAGCCGGAACGTCACGCCGATGTTGAGTTGGATTCGGCAACCGACGAGGAGCGCTGGCTCGTCGTCAAGGGCCGGCGCTGGCGGCGCACCGATCCGAGTCTCCCCACCGACGTCGTCGAACGGCTGAAGTCGCATCTCGGCCGCGGGCGATCGGGCGTGGGTGCTGCGAAGCGTCGGGGCGACGACTCCGCGGTGGCGGCGTCGCGCAAGCGCGTCGGGCTCGCGAAGCACGGGCTGGGCGAGCGCGGTCCGCGCTGGTGGGAGGAACCGGAGGCGGCTCGACTCGAGCGGGCCCGGGAGGCGCTCGCTGAGCTCGACGAGCTCGACCGGACGACCCCGGAGAGCGTCTGACGCTGCCGATCGCGGCGGGTCGCTCGGGCACATGATCGACCACCAGTGTTTACACCCAGGAAACTCCGTTCACTCGATACTTGGTTCATGAGCACAGAATTCATGAGCACCGATGCCGTGGCCACCGCCGTTCCACCGTTCCGCGTGACCCCGGACTTCTGGTCACAGCTGCCCAGGATGCCGCTCGAGCAGTACCCGGGCACTGAGGGCTACATCGCCGACGTCTACTCGAACCCGGACGACTCCGCCATGTCGGCCGGCTACTTCGCCCTGACCCACAGCGACGCCCCGCTCGACTACTTCTACGACTACGACGAGATGAAGGTCGTCATCTCCGGCACGTTCCGGCTCGAGAACGTCGACACCGGACAGGTGTCGTATGCCGGCCCGAAGGACGCGATCTTCTTCCCGAAGGGGTCGCGCATCCTCTTCAGCACCGAGGATTCGGCGCTCGCGTTCTACGTCGGCCACCGCTCCGTCGCTCCCTGACGATCATGGCGATGTCCACCATGCAACCGGCCGAGGTCGGGCCGGGCGTGAGCGCAACCGCCACCAGTTCAGCTCGATGGCGGCAGCTGCTCGAAGCGGGGAACCAGCAGGCGACCGACTCCGGGTGCGACGCGGTCTGCCCAGCGCGCACCATGACGTTCGTGGTCGGCGCAGCGCCAGATGGCGGGGTGCCCGAACGCGGTGCTCCCAACGAGTCAGGGCCAGGCGACACGGCTTCCAGCGGCTCCCGGCCCGCCGAGACGGCGCGGTCGACGTCCGGTGGCACGGTGCCGGTCGAGCTCGAGGACGCGACCTCGGCCGCGTCGCGAGCCCGGATCCTCGAGGCGCTCCGGGCCGCGCGCACGGGGTGGCGGTTCCGAGTCGTCGGCGACGAGCTCGCGCTCGGCGCGCTGCGGGCCATCCTGCACGACGCTGGGGTGCTCGACGAGGAGATCGAGTTCGCGCTCACGGCCCCGGGGCCAGGCGTCGCCGAGGTCCTCGTGCACTGCGGGCACTGCCAGGCGAAGACGAGTGCGCCGACAGGCGGAAGCGTGCCGTGCTCGGGATGCGGCCTCCACCTCACGGTCTACCCCCACTTCTCGCGCCGCCAGGGTGCCTACCTCGGGTACTTCGCCGACGCCGAGCTGGCTGAACCAGACCTGGATGCCGGTATCCGGACCAGGAACATCGCGCCAGAGCGCAGCCAGAGCGAACCGGTGCTCGCGTGACCGGCGCTCCCGCAGCCGACGCTGCGACGACCCGCCGTCCTGCTGCCGGCGCCGCGCTTCACCTCGTCGTCTCCGGCATCGCGGAGCTGAGCAGGGGCGTCCGCTCGTTCACGCTTCGCGACCCGCGGGGCCGTTCCCTTCCATCCTTCGCGCCGGGCAGCAGCATCGCGGTGCAGCTCGGCGACGGCGGCCGAAACTCGTACTCGCTGACCGGCAGTGGGCGGCGCCCAGACCACTACGCGATCTCGGTGCGCCTCGACGACGCGGGCCGGGGCGGCTCGAAATGGATGCACGGCCTCAGCGTCGGCGACGAGGTGACGGTGAGCGTCCCATCCAGCGCGTTCCCGCCTGTGCTCGCGGCACGCCACCACCTGCTGATCGCGGGCGGCATCGGGGTCACCCCGATCCTCTCGCACGCCAGGGCCGCAGCCGAGTGGGGGCGTTCCTTCGACGTGGTGTACGCGTACGGGGAGGGCGGGGGAGCGCACCGGGATGAACTGGAGCGCCTGAGCGGGGGCCGCCTGACCGCCTGCGCGAGCCGCGCCGCCTTGCACACGCACCTCGCGGCGGCCCTGCTCGACCAGCCACTCGGCGCGCACCTCTACGTCTGCGGTCCGGTCGCCATGATCGACGCGGTGCAGGCAGCCGCTCGCGCGGCCGGCTGGCCCGAGGCGCGCCTCCACGCAGAGGCGTTCACCCCGCCCGCCCTCGACCCGGGCGAGCCATTCGAGGCGCGGCTCCTGGGCCTCGGCCGGACGATCCGAGTCGAGTCCGGCGTCACCTTGCTCGATGCGCTGCTCGCCGAGAACGTGCCAGTGCCGAACCTGTGCCGGCAAGGCGTGTGCGGCGAGTGCCGCGTCGCCGTCCGCGCGCCGTCCGGCTCCCAGTGCGCTGACGCGCGCGGCCCCGCGGGGATCGACCACCGCGACAGCTTCCTCACCGATGAGGAGAAGGACCGCGGCGACTGCCTCATGCCGTGCGTCTCCCGCCCGAGAGGCGAGATCCTGGAGATCGAACTGTGACCGCATCCGCCACCGGCAAGGCCGACCATTCCGTCGCCGTCGCCGGCTTCCCGTTCCCCTTCCCGAAAGAGACCTACCGCTACAGCACCAACGTGGAGCCGGCCTCTGTGCCGCGGCCGACGGCGGCCGGCTCCTGGGGCGAGCATCCGGTCGACATCGACCACTGCTATGGCGATGAGCTCGCCGAGCGGGCACGCATCCTGAGCGCCGACCCGTCACGTCTGCAGTGCCTGCCGCACATGGTGCCAGCCGCGTGGGATGCGATGTTCGTGCTCATGGAGCAGCTCGCCGATGCGTACCCGCAGCACATGAGCCTCACCAGGGAGGGCGGCGGCTGGCACTGGCACAACGCTCTCCTCGGCATCGACCGGTGCTTCGCGGTCGGCGAGACCTCGTCGATGCCCGAAGGGCCCCTCGGGTTCATCGGCCAGCAGCTGCAGGAGGACGTCGTGCTCCTCGACCAGCGTGACGGCGAGCTGTGGGCCGACGCCGGCCTCGTGACGTTCGCCGCGGACTGGTCGTTCGGGTTCGATGTCGGGATGTCGTTCCTCGAGATCCACGGACCGGTGCCGCGTGTCCACGACGAAGGGGTAATCCCACGGGCGCAGGCCTTCATCATGCGGCTCGAGCCCGGGCAGAACTACCGGCGCACGAACTGGACGCTGACCGTCGACGGCAAGCTCGACACGTCGACGGAGACGTACCCGCAGTGGGGTCCGGACCGGACCTCGCTCGTGGACGGCCCGCTCGTCGCGGTCGGCGACAGGCTGCACCTGCGGACCGAGGTGCAGCACCTCATCCGCCTCCCCGAGTCGAACGCCATCATGTTCCTGATCCGCAGCTACCTGCTGCCGTTCGCGGCCCTGGCGACCGTGCCAGAGTGGGCGGCGAGAACGGTGGAGGTGCTCGAGGAGCTGCCAGCCGACATGGCCGAGTACAAGGGCGTGACGCGCACCCGCGAGGTGGGCATCAGGTGGCTGCGCGAGTTCGGGGGAGTCTGCGAGGGGAGCGCGGCGGGGGCGGCGTGATGCTGGTGCTCTCGCCGCGGGTCGGGGCGCTCCCGTTCCTGTGTAGCCTGGCCGACATGGCTGATGCAGCGCAGGTCCCGAGCGAGCGGGAGCACGGGGTTGGACGTGAGCGCGCTCCCGGGCACGACGCTGAGGGCAATGTCGAGGACAGGCCAGAGGACTCGGCTGTGGACTCAGCCGCCCCTACCGCGGCGGAGCCGCTCGAGCTGACGCAGCAGGAGCGGGCCGAGGCCACGCTGCGCTCCATCATGTCCGGTGGCAATCTCACCGCCGAGACGATGAAGCTCTCGAACGACTTCACCGACCGTCACGTGTCGCGGCTGAAGTCGCTCTTCCGTCGCGCGAAGTAGGCGGCGTCTCGAGAGCCGCGGCGCCCTCACGCGGTGCCGGGTGCCCTCACACGAGCAGGTAGACGGCACCGGCGATCGTGAGCACCAGGACGATGCGGTCGAAGAGCTGCTGGCTCAGCCGCGGGGCGAGCCAGCGCCCGAGGAATGCGCCGCCGATGAGGAGCGGAACGAGCAGCAGGTCCAGCACGAGGGTGCTCGGCGTGATGAGGCCCAGCCCGATCGAGAACGGCAGCTTCGCGATGTTGACGATCGTGAAAAACCAGGCGGCCGTTCCGAGGAAGGCCTTGACGGGGAACTTGGCGGCGAGGAAGTACATCGCCATGACGGGACCGCCGGCGTTGGCGACCATCGTCGTGAACCCGCCCAGCGATCCGTAGCCGACACGCGCGATCTTGGCGGCGCGGTCGCTCGGCGTCTCTGGGGTGCGGTAGCGGCGCCACACGGTGATGGCGACGAGGATGAGCAGGATGATGCCGATGACGCGGCGCACCCAGTCGTCGTCGGCGAAGGCGAGGAAGGCGGCGCCCGCGAGCAGGCCGACCGCGACTGCCGGGATGAGCTTGACGAGCGTTGACCAGTCCGCGTGGCGGCGATACGTCCACAGCGCGAACATGTCGCCGACGATGAGCAGCACGAGCAGGGCCCCGGTCGACTGCTTGGCGGGGAGCACGGCCGCGAAGGTCGCGACCGACAGCGTCGTGACGCCTGGCAGTGCCGTCTTCGAGATTCCGACGGCGAAGGCGGCCACTGCGAGCAGGACCCATCCGAAGGTGGGGAGTTGGGGGATCAGCTCGAGCACCTGTCGAGTCTAGGGCCGGGGCCGTCCTTGTCCTGTCGTGACGACAAGCGCGGTGCTGGCGGGGATGGAATCGGTCCCGCCACGCCTCGAGCGTCGGCACGCGCCGCTCGTCGTCACGCGGGGCTCGTCGTCACGCGCGGTCGAGCTCTTCCGGCCACGGCGGGTTCGCGCCAGCGCGGGCCACCGTGACGGCGGCGCTCTGCGCGGCTGTCGCGAGGGCAGCATCCACCCAGGAGTCGTCGAAGGTGCTGCCGTGAGCGCCACCGAGGATCACCCTGCGGATGTTCGGGGTGGAGACGGCGTGGAGGAGGCCCGACATGAAGGCGTCGCCCGCGCCGACCGTGTCGACGACTCGGACGGCCGGGGCCGGCACGGTGAACTCGCGCTCGGCCGTGCGTGCGAGGGCGCCATCGCCGCCGCGCGTCATGAGGGCGAGGCGGGCGCCGAGCTCGGTGAGGCGAAGGAGCACATCTGAGGGGCTCAGCTGCGGGTACAGCCAGGCGGCGTCCTCGTCGCTGAGCTTCACGACGTGGCTGAGGGCGACCAGGGCCTCGACGCGTTCGACGACCGCCTCGCGCTCGCCCATGATGGCCGCGCGCACGTTGGGGTCGTAGCTCGTGAGGATGCCGCCGCGGCCCCATGCCTCCTCGAACACGGCTCGGACGACTGCGCCTCCGGGGTCGACGACCGCGCCGATGGACCCCGTGTGCAGCGCGTCGACGCGCGTGAGATCTGGCGTGGGCAGCGAGAAGTCGAGATCGAACTCGTAGCTCGCGCTGCCGTGCTCATCAAGGGTGGCGCTCGCGGTCGAGGTGCGCTGGCCGTCGAGCGCGCCATCGACCAGTTCGACACCGGACTCCGCGAGATGGGCGATCACCAGCCCGCCGAGCTCGTCGTCGGCGAGCCGCGCGGCGAGCTGAGAGCGGTGGCCGAGCCGAGCCAGGCCGACGGCGACGTTCATGGGGGAGCCTCCCGGGAGGGCCCGCCCCTCCGGGGAATGCTCGTCACCGGGCAGCAGGTCGACAAGCGCCTCGCCGATCACGAGCGCGCTCGCCAGTTCGCAGCCCGCGGCGTCGTTCTGCGTGTCTGCGGCGGATGCTGCGCGTTCGTTCATGAGATCGCCTCCGGTTCGATGTCGCGACCGCTCAGCCAGAGGAGCAGGTCGATGGCGGTTCCCCGGACGGAGGGGCCCTCGCCGAGCGCGAGGGGCTTTCCATTCGCTGTGACCGCGTCGGTTGCGACGAGTCTGCGGCCGGCGGCGAGTTCGCGTCCGCCGCCCATCGAGACGGGGGTCTTGCGCTGATGAGCGATCGCGGCGAGGACGGCGTCCTGCGGATAGTCGTGCGCGATGCCGAGGGGGCGGCGAATGTCCTCACCGTGCACGATGGCTTCGACGTAGCGCGTCGCGGCCGGCGTCGGCCCGCTCGACGTGCGGTCCGCGACTTCACCGAATCGGGCGAGCGTGTCGAGGGGATGCGCTCGACGCTCCGCCTCGACTCCTCGCTGGTTGAGGGCGTCGAAGTCGAAGCGTGCGGCCGTGAGCTGCGCGACGAAGCCGAGGCGAGTCGTCGTCGCGTCGTTGACGAGGTGCGCGAGCACGTCGTGCACGGTCCACCCCGCGCAGAGCGATGGGGTGACCCAGTCGGCGTCGTCGAGGTTGCGGAGGTCGGCGATGAGCGCCGCGCGTTCCGCGTGCACGATGCGCCAATGGGCTCCCGGTCGACTCACAGCCCTGACGCTACCGCGTCGAGGCCCCATCGGCGAGCCGTGGGCGCGCCTGTGAAGTCAACCCCGCGCATCCGAGGGGCGTTCCTTCGTAGCCTCGAGGCGTACCCCAGAATGTCCGGCGCCCGCTCGACGATGGCGCCTCCCCCGACGAGAGGAATCCCCATGCGCGCGCTCACGTGGCAGTCGACCGGCGAAGTGTCCGTCGAGACGGTCCCCAAACCGACGATCGAGGAGGCGGGCGACGCGATCATCCGCGTGACGTCGGCGGCCATCTGCGGCTCCGACCTGCACTTGTACAGCGTGTTCGGGCCGTTCCTCGCGAAGGGCGACATCCTCGGCCACGAGACGATGGGCATCGTCGAGGAGGTCGGCTCCGGCGTGACGAAGCTCAGTGTCGGCGACCGAGTCGTCGTGCCCTTCGTGATCGCCTGCGGCGACTGCGTGGCCTGCCATTCCGGGCTGTCCACGCAGTGCGAGGTGACGCAGAACACCGAGCAGGGCACCGGTGCCGACCTCTACGGGTACACGGAGCTCTACGGCTCGGTGCCCGGCGGGCAAGCCGAGTACCTCCGGGTGCGCCTCGCCGACAACAACGCCATCAAGGTCGGGCACGAGCTGTCCGACGAACGGTACCTCTTCCTCAGCGACATCCTTCCGACAGCTTGGCAGGGCGTGAAGTACGCCGCTGTGCCAGAGGGCGGGACGCTCGCCGTCGTCGGCCTCGGGCCGGTGGGCCAGTTCGCTGCCCGCATCGGAAGGCACCTGGGCTACCGGGTGCTCGGCGTCGACCCGGTGCCCGAGCGTCGGGCGCTCGCGGAGCGCTACGGGGTCGAGGTCTTCGACTACGACGATGAGACCGCGGACGCGCTTCGCGCCGCCACCGACGGGCGTGGCCCCGATTCCGTCGTGGATGCGGTCGGCCTGGAGGCGCACGGTTCCGGAGACGGCTCCGGCTTCGCGGAGCTCGCGCAGAAGGGTGCCGGCCTGCTCCCGGACGCCGTCGCGAAGAAGGTCATCAAGACCGCCGGTGTCGACCGGCTGTCGGCGATCATGCTCGCCGTCGACGCGGTGCGCCGGGGCGGCACGGTGTCGCTGAGCGGCGTGTACGCGGGAACGGCCGACCCGATGCCGATGATGACCATGTTCGACAAGCAGCTGACCCTGCGCATGGGCCAGTGCAATGTGCAGCGCTGGATCCCGGAGCTGCTGCCGCTCGTGGAAGACCGCAGCGACCCGCTCGGCACGGAGGATCTCGTGACGCACCGCATGCCGCTCGAAGACGCGCCACGGATGTACGAGGTGTTCCAGAAGAAAGCCGAAGGGTGCATCAAGGTCGTGCTGAAGCCTCGCGGCTGAGCCCCGTCCAGAGGAGTCACTCAGCCGCGGCGGGTTCCCAGCGGAGGAGCTCGCCCGGCTGACACTCAAGGGCGACGCAGAGCGCCTCGAGCGTCGTGAAGCGCACTGCCTTGGCTCGACCGTTCTTCAAGACGGCGAGGTTGGCCGGGGTGATGCCGACCCGCTCCGCGAGCTCGCCCACGGACATCTTCCTGCGCGCGAGCATCACGTCGATATCGATGGCGATCGGCATCAGATGACCTCGCCGAGCTCGCCGCGGAGCGCCTCGGCCTCGGCCTCGCGCCTGGTGGCGAGGCGCAGCAGCATCCTCATCACCACCATGAGGAGGGCGCCGCCGGCCGTGACGAGCGCGGCACCGCAGAGAAGGCCGATCAGGCCGGGTGCCGCGAGTCCCGGAGCGAGCAGGATGGCCAGCGTGAGGATGGTGAGTGAGGCGACGGTGATCGCGCCGATGATCGTGTCGACGTAGCGGAAGGCTCCTGCGGAGAAGACCGAGCCTCGGCGGATCATCGTCAGCAGACGCCAGATGCTGACAGCGCTGACCTGCAGGGTGAGCACGAAGATCGCGGCGAGCGCGACGAGAGCGACCCGGGCCGGCGTCGGAACGCCCGCGAGGTCCGCCCAGGCGAGCGGCAGGAGCAGGAGCTGGACTGCGAGCGACCCGAGGAGCGAGACCGCGATGACGGCCTTGAGTACGAAGATGGTGACGGTGCCCACGGTGTGATCTCCTGCTGTCTAGCGATGCTTTTCTATCGATTTTCGATAGGTTACAGCAGGTGGACGCGAGCATGCGACACGATCACCTGTCCATGCTCACCTCAGCACGTTGACACTGGTGTGGTTATCGGGCGAGGTAGGCGGCGAGGTTGTCGAGCGCCTGCATCCAGCCGTCGTAGACGTTGTCGTCACCGGGCTGGCCGGGGATTCCCCGGACGTGCAGTGCGACCTCGGTGTCGGTCTCATGGTCGCCCGTCGTGAGGTCGACGCTGACGACGGGGGATGCCGCCGGATCGTCGTCGGGCGAGCCCCACGTGAAGACGAGGCGTTCCGGTTCGGCAACCAGCAGGTAGGTGCCCGCCGTCGGATACTCGTCGCCGGTGTCGTCGTTCACCATCGTGTAGGCGTAGGCGCCGCCTTCTCGGACATCGAGGGTGATGGTCTCGCGAGGCGTCGAGACGCTCACGGGGTGGTGCCAGTGGCTGAGGTCGTCGGCGTCCGTCCACGCGCGCCAGACGCGCTCGCGAGGAGCGGCGACGGTGCGGCTGAGGGCGAACTCCGGCTGTGCGACGGCTTCCGGGCTGGTCATGGCTGACTCCTCTGCGTGTTCGTGGACGCTGTCTTCGTCGACGCGGTCTTCATCGACGCTGCGTCACCGCGACTCAGGTCGCGGCTGGCCACGGTGGAGTCAGCTCGTCGGCCTGCAGCAAGGCTAGGTACCCAGGGTTGGAGTCTCCCCGACAACGCGCGTCACCGGGGCCTCGTGCCTCGTCACTGCACGGCGCGCCGTGCAGTCCGGCGACCGAGGGTCGTGTCTCAGAAGAGCGGCCAGGGCGCCGCGGGCATGTCGCCCTCCGGGGCCGGGAACTCGCGTTCGGCCGTGAGGCGTTCAACGCGGGCGGCGAGCTGCCCGAGCTCGGCGACCGAGAGGAGCTCGGCGAGCCTGGCTCCGAGGCCGCCGTCACGCGTATCGGCAAGCGCCTCGTGGAGCTTTCGGATGCTCGTCGTCTCATCGTCGCTGATCGGCTCGCCGACCCACCCCCACAGGACGGTCCGCAGCTTCGGCTCGACGTGGAATGAGAGGCCGTGGTCGATGCCGTAGCGGTGCCCGTCCGGCATGGCGAGCACGTGGCCGCCCTTGCGGTCAGCGTTGTTGACGATGGCGTCGAAGATCGCCATGCGCCGCATGATGGGGGAGTCCTCGTGGATGAGGACGACCTCGCGACCGGTCTCGTCTTCGCCGCTGAGGATGGTCCGCCAACCGTCTCCCGGCACCTCGGTCGCGGCGACGAGATCGACGGGGTCTTGCGCTTCGTCGATGTCCTGCCACAGCTGGAGCATCCCGGGCCCGAACTGGCCGTCACCGAGCCAGGTTCGCGGCACGATGTTCCAGCCAAGGGCCTCTGAGACGAGGTACGCGGCGACCTCGCGATTGGCGAGGTCGTTGTTCGGGAAGTCCCAGAGCGGCTTCTCGCCGCGGGATGGCTTGTAGACGACGTCGACAGGGTCGGCACCTGGAACGGTGTAGGTGCCGACGAAGGTCGCGTTCGACGCGCTCATGAGCCGGGCGGTGAGCTCGAGCACCGGACCGCTCGGAGCGGCGTCACCCAAAGCGGTGTCGCCCGGGTCGGTGTCGCCCGGGTCGGAGGCGATCGACGTGGACGCCGTCGGCCCCTCGGACTCGGGCACTTGAGCCGTGTCCGCGGTTTCCTCGTTCGGCTCGGGTTCGGTCACAGGCCGTCGTCTGCCGGACAGTCGTGGCCTTCCGGGTCCATCGGGAGGCCGCAGCGGGGGCACAGCGATCGGCCGGCGCCGACGATTTCGAGGGTCCGCTTCGCGAAGGCACGGGCCGAGCCCACGGGGATGCGCACGCGGAGCAGCTCCTCGGGTTCGGCCGCCTCGACGAGCTCGTCGAGGCCGGCCATGCGGGCCAGCTCTGCCTCGAGAGCCTCGGTGTCCACGTCCGCGTCGACCTCGAGTTCGACCTCGACGACGGGGATCACCTCGAGGATGACCTGTGCGGTTGCCGGCTCCCAGCCGAGGCCGATCGTGCCGACTCTGAAGCGGCCGTCGACGGGCGTGTCGAGCGGCTCCTCATCGATGAGCTCGATGGGGGTCGAACTCGGAACGCTGTAGCGGTTGCCGTCTTCGAGCATGAGCTGGTCGAGGATCTCGTCGACCTTCTCGGCGAGCAGAGCGGACTGCTCCTTCTCGAGGATGACGCTCACGACGCGGGAGCCGTCGCGTGCCTGCAGGTAGAAGGTTCGCTCGCCGGGCTTGCCGAGCGTGCCGACGACAAATCGGTCCGGCCAGTCGAATTCATGCACGAGGGTCGTCATGGTCTCAAGCCTATGCTCAGGAGGCTCTGCCCGCGCCGCCGCCGACGGTCGCGTCTCCCGTCTGGGGGCCACCTGCCGCGGCAGCGTGCGACGGGGCGAGCCAGGACAGGTCTCCGGCATCGGAGTTGATGATGGGGACGCTCGGGCGTGCCTTGCCGTAGCTGATGATCGAGGTCGATGCGGGTCCGACGGCGAGCCGTTGGAACAGGTCGAGGTGCATCCCAAGCGCGTCGGCGAGCACGGCCTTGATGATGTCGCCGTGGCTCACGGCGACCCAGACGGCGCCGGGCCCGAACTCGCGCTCGACGTCGGCGTCGTGCCGACGCACCGCGGCGACCGCCCTCGACTGCATCGCGGCCATCGATTCTCCGTCGGGGAACGTGACGGCGGACGGCTGCGTCTGGACGGTCGCCCAGAGGTCTTCCTTCGCGAGGTCGGCGAGGCTCCGGTTCTGCCAGGCCCCGTAGCCGCACTCGGTGAGGTCTTCGTCGATGACGTCGAGCGAGGGGTCGACGTGAGGGGCGTCGAAGGAGTCGGTGGGCTGCTGCGCGCGGATCGCGGCTGCGGTCTCGACGCATCGCTCGAGAGGACTCGTGACGAGGCGGGCGAGGGGCACCGACGCGAGCCTCGCCCCGGTCGCGGCGGCTTGCGCCCGCCCGGTCTCGTCGAGGAGGACTCCCGGGGTGCGTCCCGCGAGGAGTCCGCTCGCGTTCGCCGTGGTGCGTCCGTGGCGGACGAGGATGACGGTGGCCATGCGAGTCACCCTAATCGGTGCGTCACGGGAAGTCCCTGCGCGGCATCAGCGCTCGGTGAGCTGCCCGCCTTCGACGTGCCAGGCCCTGTTCAGCTGCACGGTCTCGAGCATCCGCCGGTCGTGCGTGACGAGCAGGAGGGTGCCGTCGTAGCTTTCGAGCGCCTGCTCGAGCTGCTCGATGGCGACGAGGTCGAGGTGGTTGGTGGGTTCGTCGAGCACCAGCAGGTTCACGCCGCGGGCCTGGAGAAGGGCGAGGCCCGCCCGGGTTCGCTCGCCGGGGGAGAGCTCGTCGGCGCTTCGACCGACGTGGTCGGCTTTCAGCCCGAACTTCGCGAGGAGGGTGCGCACCTCGGCGGTTGGCCAGTCTGGCACCTGCGCTTCGAACTGCTCGGCGAGCGGCGTGGGGCCCGCGAGGGCCGCCCTGGCCTGGTCGATCTCGCCGATGGCGACGCTCGAACCCAGGCTCGAGGTGCCCGAATCCGGTTGGATGCGCCCGAGGAGGAGGCGCAGGAGGGTCGACTTGCCAGCGCCGTTCGGGCCAGTGATGCCGATGCGGTCGCCGGCGTCGACCTGCACGGACACGGGGCCGAACGTGAACTCGCCCAGACGGAGTTCCGCGCGCGACAGGGTGGAGACGACGCTGCTCGAACGCGGAGCCGAGCCGATCGTGAACTGCAGCTGCCATTCCTTGCGCGGCTCCTCGACCTCGTCGAGGCGGGCGATGCGGCTCTCCATCTGGCGCACCTTCTGGGCCTGCTTCTCGCTGGACTCGGTGGACGCCTTGCGACGGATCTTGTCGTTGTCTGGCGCCTTTCGCATCGCATTGCGCACCCCCTGGCTCGACCACTCACGCTGCGTGCGCGCGCGCCCCACGAGGTCTGCCTTCTTCTCGGCGAACTCCTCGTACTCTTCGCGCGCGTGCCGCTTCGCGGTGGCGCGCTCCTCCAGGAAGGCTTCGTAGCCGCCGCCGTAGACGCGGTTGCTGTGCTGGGCGAGGTCGAGCTCGAGCACACGCGTGACGCTGCGGGCGAGGAATTCGCGGTCGTGGCTGACGAGGATCACTCCGCCGCGAAGGCCCTGGATGAACGCCTCAAGGCGATCGAGCCCGTCGAGGTCGAGGTCGTTGGTCGGCTCGTCGAGGAGCACGATGTCGAATCGTGAGAGGAGGAGCGCTGCCAGGCCGACTCGGGCCGCCTGCCCGCCGGAGAGGGACGTCATGAGGGCGTCGGCGCTCAGTTCGAGGCCGAGCTCGGCGAGGACCGCGGGGAGGCGCTCCTCGAGGTCGGCAGCGCCGCTCGCGAGCCAGCGTTCGAGGGCGACCGCGTAGATCTCGCCGGGGTCGGGGGCGCCGGGCTTCGCCTCCTCGGCAAGGGCTTCGGCGGCCGCATCCATCTCCCTGGTCGCCTCGGTGGTGCCGGTTCGGCGGCCCACGTACTGCGCGACGCTCTCGCCGGCGACGCGCTCGTGCTCCTGTGGCAGCCAGCCGATGAAGGCGTCGGCGGGTGCGAGCGAGACGCTGCCTTCCTGGGGCTCATCGATGCCGGCCAGGAGGCGCAGCAGCGTCGATTTGCCGGCACCGTTCGCACCCACGACTCCGACCACGTCGCCCGGGGCGACGACGAGGTCGAGGGCGGAGAAGAGCGTTCGGTGGTCGTGGCCACCGGCGAGGTCCTTGGCGACGAGGGTTGCGGTCATTGTTCTATGGTCGCGCACTCCGACGCTGCGCGGCGACGGCGCCCCTGTTCGGCGCCCCGTCGCAGCCTCGGTTCCGGGCCTGTGGTCCGAGGCCTGGTGTCGAGCCCCGGCAGTTGGTCCTTGCGGCGGGAGTGGCTACACGAGGGTGTCGGCGTGGAGGGCTCCGACGAGTGGTGCGAGCTCAGGCACCTCCGCTGCCTCGGACAAGGACTGCTCGAGCACTGAATCGTGCGTGGGACGTGCACGCTCGAAGAGGTCGCGGCCGAGCGGCGTCAGTTCCGTGTAGATGCCACGTCGGTCGTCGTCGCACAGGATGCGCGTCAGCAGCTTCCGGTCTTCCAAGCGGGTCACGAGGCGAGTGGTCGCGCTGCTCGAGAGTGCGGCGGCGCGGGCGAGCTGACGCATCCGCATGTGCCATCCGTCCTGGCGGCTCAGGGCGTCGAGGACGGTGAACTCGACGACCGAAAGCTTGTGCTCGCGTTGCAGGGAGCGCTCGAGCTCCATCTCGATGAGTCCGTGGAGGGCCGCGAGCGTGCGCCAGCCTCTGGCGCGGATCTCCACGGCGTCGTCGGCGATTCCCATGTGCCCTCCTCAGGTGCGTGGCTGCCAATACTACTCCACTTGCGCGGATATAGCGCGTGTGCAACGATCATCTTCGTTGCGTGTGCAACTACTGCACGCGCCGTATATCGCTGGAGGAAACATGCCAATCGCGTTCTTCGCGCTCGCACTCGGCGGGTTCGGAATCGGTCTGACCGAGTTCGTCATCATGGGGCTGCTCCCCGAGGTCGCTGCCGACTTCGCTGTCTCGGAGGCTGTCGCCGGCGCCCTGATCTCCGGCTACGCCTTGGCGGTGGCAGTCGGCGCGATCGGACTCACGGTCGCTCTCACCCGCTTGGACCGCAAAAAGGCGCTGGTGGGGCTCATGATCATCTTCATCGCGGGCAACGTGCTCTCGGCGCTGGCACCCAGCTACGAGGTGATGATGCTCGGGCGCATCGTCGCGGCCCTCAGCCACGGCGCCTTCTTCGGGATCGGGGCGGTCGTCGCCGCGAACCTGGTTCCCGCGAACCGGAAGGCAGCGGCCATCTCGCTGATGTTCGCGGGTCTCACGGTCGCCAACGTGCTCGGCGTGCCGATCGGGACGTTCATCGGACAGGCCGCTGGGTGGCGTTCGACGTTCTGGGTGATCGCGTCGATCGGCGTCGTCGCTCTCGTCGGCATGGCGGTGCTGATCCCCGCGTCCGCCGGGCGCAGCGGCGGCGGCAGCGTCCTCGCCGAGTTCCGCATCTTCCGCTCCGGGCAGGTCTGGGCCTCGATGGCCATCACGGTGCTCGGCTACGGCGGCATGTTCGGGGCGTTCAGCTACATCGCCTTCACGCTGACCGGGGTGTCCGGGTTCGCGGCGTCCACCGTCCCCTGGCTCCTGGTGCTCTTCGGCGTCGGCCTCTTCGTCGGCAACATCGTCGGCGGCCGGGCCGCCGACCGGAACCTTGGGCGCACCCTGCTGGTCCTGCTGGTCGGACTCATCGTGATCCTCGTCGCGTTTGCGCTGCTCGCGTCGAGCCAGGTCGCGACGCTGGTGCTGCTCGTCCTCATGGGCGGCTTCGGGTTCGCGACGGTCCCCGGACTGCAGATGCGCATCATGAACTTCGCTGGTGACGCCCCGACGCTGGCCTCCGGCGCGAACATCGCCGCCTTCAACGTCGGGAACGCGTTCGGCGCCTGGATCGGCGGGCTGACCATCGCTGCCGGGCTCGGCTACGCTTCGCCGCTCTGGGCCGGCGCCGCGGTGACGCTTGCCGGGCTCGCCGCGCTGGTGATCGCCGGCGTCATGCCCGGCGGTGAACTCCGGCGCGGTTCGCGAGGGGGAGAGGTGCCGCGCGAGCAACCGGCGCTCGCGTCAACGCCTGCTGCTTGACCGCCTGCCTGGGCGGGCCGACACTGATCTCGTAGCCCCGAATCCCCGCAGGCTGCGTCGAAGCTCGCCTCAGGAAGCAGTTGAGGCCGGAGCAGCTCAGAAGAGGACCGCCAGTGGCCGAGATGCCAGCGAACCTGCCAGAGGTATCCCCGCGTCGAGCGACCGGTTCGCGCCCGCCCCAGCCGAGCGGGGCTCGGACCCGGAATCGAGCTCCGAAGCGTGCTGCCGCGTTCGTCCTGACCGGGGCGCTCGCTCTCGTCGCGATCATCGTGGGCGCCGAGGTGCTGCGTGTGAGCGGTGACACGATCGAGCAGGGTGAGCTTGCCGCGTTCTACGAGCTGCCGGGCGGGGACGCGCCGAGCGAGCCTGGCACCCTCGTGCGGAGCGAGCAGCTCCTCGGCACACCCCTCGGCTCGCAGGCGTGGCGCATCATGTACTCGTCGACCGATCTCAACGGCTCGCCGGTGCTGGTCACGGGCGTTGTCGTCGTCCCGGATGGGGAGGCGCCCGCCGGGGGCCGCACGGTGCTCGCCTGGGGGCACCCCACGACCGGCACCGACCCGTCGTGCGCTCCCTCACGCGCGTTCGATCCGTTCCTCGGAATCGAGGGGATGCGGCTCATGCTCGACCGCGGCTATGCGGTCGTCGCGACCGACTATCTCGGGATGGGCGTTGTGACGGCCGACGGCAAGCAGGCCGGGCAGGATTCGTACCTCGTGGGAGAGACGGCGGCCAGAAGCGTGCTGGACGCGGTGCGCGCGGCGCAGCAGATCGAAGCAGCAGAGGCCGGGACCGAGGTTGTGCTCTGGGGGCACTCGCAGGGCGGCCAGGCTGTGCTGTTCGCGGCCCAGGAAGCGCCGAGCTACGCGCCCGAGCTCAAGGTCGTGGCGGTTGCGGCGGCGGCACCCGCCGCGGATCTCACGAAACTCATGGGCTCGCACCTCGACGACATCTCGGGCGTGACGATCGGCTCGTACGCGTTCCCGGCTTTCGCCGAGGTCTACGCGGACGTGCCGGGGGCGGAGCTCGCGGGCATCCTCACTCCACCTGCCATCGCGAAGGTCGCGCAGATGAATTCGCTGTGCCTGCTCACGAGCCTCACCGAACTGCACGACATCGGGCAGCCGCTCGTCGGTGACTTCACGCTGCACGACCCGACCACGGTTGAGCCTTGGGCGACGCTCCTTGCAGAGAACTCGGCCGGGGCGAAGGCGTTCGAGGCGCCGCTCTTCGTCGCGCAGGGGAGCGCGGACGAGCTGGTGCTGCCCGCCGATACCGCGGCGTTCGTCGCCCACGAGGAATCCATCGGGGTCGACGTCCATGCCGTGACCGTGCCAGGCGCGAGCCACGGCACGATCGCCTATGAGGCGCTTCCCGAGCTGGAACGCTGGCTCGAACAGCACGTCCCCGACAACGGAGGCTCCTGATGTCCAAGACCCGTCGCGCCGCATCCACTGGCCTCGCGGTGCTACTGAGTGCCGGGGCGGTTGCCGCCTTGAGCGGATGCTCGCCGCAAGCGGACGCGCCCCTCACGCGGGCGGTCGCCACGTTCCAGGTCGTCGATCAGACCTTCAAGGTCGAGCTCGCAACCCCGGAGCTCGTCGAGCACGCGCAGAAGCTCCTCGACGGCGAGGACGTGTCGTCGATCCCTCTGGGTACCGTCGTCCGCGGCGACGCGTCCGTCAACGAACCGTGGACGTGGCACATCGACCCGGCAACGCTCGAGTTCGCAGACTTCACGACGGAGGTCTGCGACGGTCTTCCCGAGTACGTCGAGGACGGAACCGTCACGAGCGACGTGTACTGCCCGTGGTCGGCGAAGATCACGGCGATCGAGCCGCTCGCGGACTAGCTCCGGCCGGAGCCGGTGCCGGTGCGGGTGATAGCGCTGGTGCTGGTGCTGGTGCTGCTGCTGGTGCTGCTGCTGGTGCGGATGCGAGCGCGGGTGCCTGGTGCTGGATGCGGGTGGGCGTGCGAGCGCTGGTGCGGATGCGGAGCGACTGCTCGACTCGCGTTCATCCGGTTCGGAGCCTCGAGTGCTTCTCTGGGATGAGTCGGGCGACAGTCAGTCGCCCGCGGGATCCGAGCGCAGTGAGGCGGCGACGATCATGGGTGAAGACAGCATCGAAGAGGGAGTTCCCGAGGGCGAGGAGCGCTGGAGAGACGAGGGCGGTTCTGGGGAGAGCACGCACTTTCACACGCACGGCTGGCGGCCTGACCCGGTGCTGCCGGGACAGGCGCGTCCGGGTGCGACGGACCCGGCCATTGCGCCGACGACGGTCGCAGTGGCCGAAAGCGACGACCCGGGGGAGAGCTGAGCGGCCGTCTCGGTTTCAACCTGACGCCGAGTTCTAGCCCCTGATACAGGTGTAGCCGCAGCCCGGAAATGGGCTGCGGCTACTCGCTGTCAGCGACGGCGTCGACTCCTCGGCGGCTCCCGTTCAAGGGGCCGTTGCGCCGGAAGCTCTGTATAGCAGTTCGCCTAGCTATCCGGCAGTGCGCGTGCCAACGGCGCTGCGTCGGCCCGCGCGGCGGCGACGCGGTCGTGCCGCCGCGACGTCGGACTGGTCGTGCTCGAGCGGGAACAGGGCTGCGGCGAGTGCCTCCTGGGCTTCGTCGAGCGTCTCGTAGTCGCCGATGCTCTGGCCTTGAGGGCCCTGCAGCGTGTGCAGACCGGTGTCTGCGATCGTGATGAAGCCAGCGAACTCGTCGCTGATGGTTGCCGCGTACACGTCGTCGTCGGCTTGTCGCCAGGAGACTCGAGGTGCGGGCAGAGTGAATGGTAGTGCGAGTGTGATGCGAATCTTCGTTTCGTTGCGACGCAGCCCGCCTGCGTTGGCGGGGCGCTTTCTTTCAAGCATGTGTGCGCCCGGGTGGGCGCGTGCTGGTCAGCCGTGTGCTCTCGTGGAGAGCGTCTTCGCGAGCAGCGTCTGCTGTTGAGTGGAACGGCGTCTCGGACTTGGGTCCTGGTGGCCACGGATCCGGTGGCGCGGATGGCGACTGGCAAGATCTGGAATGTCCGCGAGAAGCGGGGTGATCATGCGTCGACTCCACGACTATACGGCACAAAGCCTGAGTGAGAGGGTTTTCTTATGAGCGATGACACGAAGAGCAGCGTCGGCGAGGATGGCGGCGCGAGTGAGAGCGGTGAGTTGACGGAGCTTGGTTTCACGGTTTCGGGCTTCATCTCGAAGCCGGTGCGTGAGGTCTACGAGGCGGTCGCCGACCCCTCCGTCCTCTCCGAGTACTTCACGACGGGAGGCGCGAGGGGGCGGTTGGAGGCCGGAGCGGAGGTGCAGTGGGACTTCGCGGACTTCCCTGGGGCGTTCCCCGTCGACGTCATCGAGGCGGTTGCACCGAGCCGCATCGTCGTCCGGTGGGAGGCCGATGAGGACAGCGCGAGGCAAGGCTTCACGACGACGACGTTCGAGTTCGATCCTGTTGACGACGGATCCCGCACGAGGGTGCGCATCAGCGAGGCGGCCTGGCGCCTGAGCGATGCCGGTGCGAAGGCTGCGTTTGGCAACTCGATGGGGTGGACGGGCATGCTCGCGGCCATGAAGGTGTGGCTCGAGCACGGTATTCGTCTCCGCGAAGGGTTCTACAGGTAACTGGACAAGCCCGGGTCTCCCTGACCGGCGCTGCGGCCTTCGGGGTCGTGGTGTCGGCTGCCTACTCGGTGATGACGCGTTCGAGCGTCGGGTACTTGGCCGTCCGGGTGTCGCCCGACGATTTCCCGGTGAGGCGCCGGCCGATCCATGGGAGGACGTATTCGCGCCAGTACGCGGAGTTGCGGGGGCGCTGGATGCTCGGGGCGCGGGGGCCGAAGTCCGGCGCGGGAACGTCGAGGGCGGCGAGCACGTTGGCCGCCACTCGTTGATGCCCGCTGACGCCCATGTGGAGGCGGTCCCGCGACCAGTAGTCGAGGTGCGTGAGCTCGGGGTCTGCCCAGTTGTCGACGAAGGTGAGGCCCGGCTGGGCGGGGATCTTCGCGTGGACGGCGGCCGCGAGGGCGTCGCCGCGGGCGCTGATGCGCTTGCCCATGGGCAGGTGGTCGGAGGGGTTGGCGCCCGAGAGGAGGATCACGTGGATGCCCGCGTCGAGGGCCTGCTTGGCGCCGTCGACGAGGCGCTGGGCGACGGCGTCGATGGAGACGCGTGGGCGCAGGATGTCGTTGCCGCCGCCGTTCAGGCTCAGGAGCTGTGGCTTGAGCGCGATGGCGGCGGGAAGCTGCTCTTCGAGGATCGCGTCGAGCAGGCGACCGCGGATCGCGAGGTTGGCGTAGCTGACCGGTTCCGCCGACGAGACGGCGAGGCCCTGCGCGACCAGGTCGGCCCACCCACGGACGCGTCCATCCGGCAGCTCGTCGCCGACACCCTCGGTGAAGCTGTCTCCGACGGCCGCGAAACTCGTGAATCCCATGCGGGAGAGTCCATCACACCGGAGGCGAGGTGACGTTCAGATGAGGCAGGAGTCGCCCTCGCAGGCTGTGCCCGCGACGCCGAGCATCGTGAAGCCACCGGCGGCCGGCGCGACCCCGTCGGCCGGGGCCGCTGCGCCTGCTCCTGGCAGCTCCTCGAGCGTCGTGGTCGTAGTCGTGCTGGTGTCGCTCGTGCTGGTGTCGCTCATGCCGGTCTCGGCGTTCATGCGTTCGCCTCGTCGCGGTCGCTCGTGACCTTGGCGAGGACCTCCGCGAAGGTTGCTGCTTCCTGCGCGCCGGAGACGCCGTACTTGCCGTCGATGACGAAGAACGGCACGCCCTGGATGCCGTAGGCCTGCGCCTGCTGCTGGTCGGCGAGCACGTCGTCGTGGTGCACACGCTCCTCCAGAGCGTGGACGGCCGCGGCCCGGTCGAGTCCGAGCTCGTCGGCCAGGTCGGCGAGCACGGCGATATCGCTGAGGTCACGCCCCTCGACGAAGTACGCCTTGAGGAGTTGCTCCTTTGCCTCGAGCTGGCGGCCGTTCGCCTTGGCGAAATGGATGAGCTCGTGGGCGCGCACAGTGTTCACGTGCTGCACGGAGTCGAAGTCGTAGTCGAGGCCGACGTCTTTCGCGATGCCGGTCACACGGTCGAGCATCTGCTCCACCTGCACGAGGGGGAGTCCCTTGCGCTCGGCGAGGTACTCGGTCGTCGACCCGTGGAAGTCGATGGGCGTATCCGGGGAGAGCTCGTAGCTGTGGTATTCGATCTCCACGGCCGGGGCATCGCCCGACGCCGAGAACTGCTCGATACCGCTCTCCAGCTTCCGCTTCCCGATGTAGCACCAGGGGCACGCGATGTCCGACCAGATGTCGATGCGGATCGGTGCCTGCTCTGGGCTGGCTTGCGGAGAGGTCTGGGGTGCGTTCTGCGCTGCTGTCGTCACACGCACTGCAACCGGGCCCGCTTCGCGGCTATTCCCAGCTGCCGTTCGCAGCTGTTCCGGGCCCCCTTCGCAGATACCCCCACTCGGCTGCCCGCACCGGGCAGGAACCATCTCGCCATGCTCTCTCGCAACCGGCGAGCCTAGAAAGGCGGTGGTTTTGGAGCGTGTGGGCGCGGAGGCAGGTCATCTCCTGGCGGGTGGTCATCCGTCGTCGTAGTCGCCGTCGCTGATGCTGCTCCGGGCGTTGGGCGCCCCGAAGCCATCCGTGGGAGCTCGTCGCTTGGTCTGAAGATCACGTCGTAGGGTTCGGGTCGGTCGATGTAGATCTTCCCGCTGGGTGTGGTCCATTCGAGGACGCCGCCGCCGAGTTGTCGGACTTTCCAGGCGGTGTGGTGTTTCACGATGTGGTGTGCGAGGCAGAAGTCGCTGAGGTTCCAGACGGCGGTCTCGCCGCCGTATTGGTGGTCCTTGGTGTGGTCGAGTTCGCATCTGGCTGCGGGTTGTCGGCAGCCGATGAAGCGGCAGTGGATGTCGCGGGCTTGGAGGAACGCCCGCATCGCCGTGGTCGGCTTGTACGAGTCGACGGCCTGCACTGCGCCCGTCACGGGGTGCGTGAGCACGCGGATGAAGGCTGGGGCGGTGGCGGCGAGGCGTTTCGCCTCCTCGAGCGGCATGGGGGACATGCCATCGAGCAGCGCCGGGGCAAGGCCCGTGCTGCCTGGGCCGCCGGTGTTGGGGCCGGCCAGCATCGTCGTCGCGGGGATGCTGATGTGCGCGATGGCTTGGATGCCCTTCGCGAGGCTCGCCGCCATGGGGTCGCTCGTGAGGAGCATGTCCGCGATGACGTCGGACATGACCTGATCGAGGGTGCGTTCGTCGGGCGCGAGGGCCGTGCTGTCTCCACCGCTCGCCGCGTTCGACGGGTTCGCGTTCGCGTCGGCTGCTGCGCCCGCTCCGGTTGCCGCCTGCGCGCCGGGCTTGGGGCGGGCCTTGATGACCGCCTTCCCCTGCTTCCGTGCCCGGTCCAGGACCGCGTTCGCGACGAACGAGCTCATCAGCACGCGGAGCACGCTCATGCCGTCGCCGAGATCCTCGACCGTCGCGCGGCGGCGCTTCTTCGCTCGCTCGTAGCGGTCGTCGATAGACTCCCCGGTGAGCTCCTCCGCGACCCGCTCGGCCGCCTTCTGCAACGCTCTCGGCGGCAACGGCTCCACCCGCACCCGTTCCAGCATGACCTGCAGGAATTCCGCGCGCCGCGCGGACTGCTCGTCGGGGTCCGCGTGGTTCACCTTCAACCCGACACTCGCGAGCGTGGTCACCTGCGCGGGAGTCGCCAGGTTCTCCTCGAGCGCGAGGGCCAGTGCCGGGAACTCGCGTAACGTCACCGACGCGGACGCGAGGTGCCCCTGCGCGGTGCCAGCGGCGAGCTTCACGAGCAGCCCCACCTCGTTCGCGATCGACCTCACGTGCATCGCCGACTCCGCGCATCCCTCAGCGACATCGAGTGCGTGCCCGAACTCGTACGCCGCCGCGTGCGCCCGCAACTGCAGCGCGGTGCCAGCCGCCAGCATCGCCGCAGCCGCCTCCTCCAGAGCCAGAATCTCCGACCGCCGCGCCGCGACCGACCCCGGATCCGAGGGATCGAACCCCAGGTCCGGAACGTGGCCATCGCGGTGCTGCTGCATGCCCCCAACTCTACGGAGCACCACCGACATTCTGCGGGTTCGTGGATAACTTCCTCGCCCGTGAGTTGCTCTCCACGGGCTCATGCGCTGGCTATCACCGGATCTGGACGCGACTTCAGCGAGCTGTGTTCGTATGTATTCACGAGGGCGAGCAGTTCAAGCAAGTGAACTTGCTGTAACTCTGGGGTCCCCGCATTCACTCCGCCTTGACGACGGCCAGCTCATCCCAGTGCGTCGTGGCGCGCGGCGAGATCATCTCGCGACGCATCGTCCAGCTGCGTCCACCTCGAAGACCGGCGACGCCGAGGCCAAGCGACTCCTGCCCGAACTTCGCGGCGACGGCGTCGAGGGCTTCTCCCACGCGCCGGTCCTCGCTGCGCTCGCCGAAGATGTCGAGCGCGGCGTACGAGTCGCGAGCGACGAACTCGAACAGCGAGACGCCCACGCGCACGTACTTCAGGTCGCTGCGTAGCTGCGGGCCCAGGGCCGTGGCAGCCGCCCGGAACAGAACGACCGGGTCGTCCGTCGGCTCGGGGAAGGCGACGGAGACAGCATGCGACTCGTGCCCCTCGCGGAAGGGGGAGGTGGCCGCGTAGCAGCTCATCGCCCGGGCCAGCGAGCCCTGGGACCGCAGGCGGGCTGAGGCGCGCTGCGTGTAGACGGAGAGCACCTCCTCGAGTTCCTGCACGGTCGAGATGGGCACGGCGAACGATCTCGAGAACTGGATCTGCTCGCGTTCCGACGGCACCTCATCCATGGGGAGGCAGTCGATGCCGCGGAGCTCCTGCACGACACGCTCCTGCACGACCCCGTAGCGTCGCCGGATCGCGGTCGGCGACGATTCGCGGAGGTCGAGGGCGGTGCGGATGCCGAGTCCCACGTACTTCGCGGCCATCTTGCGGCCGACGCCCCACACATCGCCGACGTCGATCGTGCCGAGGATGCCGCTCAGCTGCTCCCGACCGTAGGCGTCGAGGTGGCAGACCCCGCCGAGCGACGGCTCGGACTTGGAGCCGCGGTTCGCGAGCTTGGCGAGGGTCTTGCTCGGCGCGATGCCGATGCTGACGGGGATGCCGATGAGCTTGCGCATGGCGGCCCTGATCTCGCGCGCGACGGCGAGCGCTTCCGCGCGGCTGCCCGGGAGGCGGATGAAGCTCTCGTCGATCGAGTACACCTCCTGCGACGGCGTGTACCGGCCGAGGAGCTCGATCGTGCGCGCGTTGATGTCGCCGTAGAGCTCGTAGTTGCTTGAGCGGGCGACGACGCCCTTCATCGCGGCCTCCGGCGCGATGGCCTGCCAGGGGGCGCCCATCGGGATTCCCGCGGCCTTCGCTTCCTCCGAGCGCGCGATCACGCATCCGTCGTTGTTGGAGAGCACGACGATGGGCGTGCCCTCGAGGCTCGGGTCGAAGATGCGCTCGCAGGATGCGTAGAAGTTGTTGGCGTCGACGATCGCGATCGCTGACTGTGGCGCGTCGCGAGTCTGGCTCGTCTCAGACACGGTGCAGGCACCTCGTGACGACGCCCCACACGGTGAGCTCGCTGAGCTCCTCGAGCATGATGTCGGCGTAGGCGGGGTTCTCGGGCACCAGCCGGACGCGGCCGTGGTCGAAGCGGAGGCGCTTGACGGTGAGCTCGCCGTCGACGACGGCGATGACGACGTTGCCGTCGTGCGATTCGAGGGAGCGGTCGACGATGATCTCGTCGCCGTCGAAGATGCCGGCCCCGATCATGCTGTCACCGCTGACTCGCACGATGAAGGTCGCAGCGGGGTCGTTGATGAGGTGCCGGTTGAGGTCGACGGGGCCCGAGTAGTAGCCCTGCGCGGGAGATGGGAAGCCGGCGGGCACGGCCTCCTCGGCACGTTCCGCGAGCGGCGCCGGCGACTCCGAGATGCTCGCGCCCTCAGCGGGCGACGAGACAGAGGCGAGGACTTCGACGCCTGCATCGCTCATGCGCCGCCTCCTGTCCTTCGTCCGGCAGGCGGGCCCGGTGCCGGCGCGCGTGCATCACACGGTTGTGCGAGCACCAATTGTCGCGGATGAACCTTCGGAGTGCGTGACGGATGCGCCTGGCGCGTGGTGTCGTCCGATCGGCACCATGAGGGGCCGGCCGGAGACGGGGTCCTCGACGACGAGGCTCTCGAGGCCGAACACGGCGCGAACGGTGTCGACCGTGAGGACGTCACCGGGCCGACCGGCCGCGTGGAGTCCGCCGTCGGCGAGCGCGATGAGGTGGTCGGCGTAGCGTGCGGCCAGGTTGAGGTCGTGCAACACCATGACGATGGTGGTGCCCCGCGAGCGGTTCAGATCGGTGAGCAGGTCGAGCACCTCGACCTGGTGGCTGACGTCGAGGAAGGTCGTCGGCTCGTCGAGCAGCAGGAGGTCGGTCTGCTGGGCGAGCGCCATCGCGATCCACACACGCTGGCGCTGCCCGCCGGAGAGCTCGTCGACGTGCCGGTCGGCGAGTGCCGTCGTCTCGGTCGCCTCGAGGGCAGCGGCGACGGCGAGGTCGTCGTCGTGGCTCCACCTGGAGAGGAGGTTCTGGTGCGGGTGGCGGCCGCGGCCCACGAGGTCGGCGACCGTGATGCCCTCCGGGGCGATCGGCGACTGCGGCAGGAGCCCGAGCATCCGTGCCAGCTGCTTCGCCGGCGTCTTGTGCACTTCCTTGCCGTCGAGGAGCACGTGCCCGTCTCGCGGCGAGAGGAGCCGCGACATGGAGCGCAGCAGCGTCGACTTGCCGCACGCGTTCGCGCCGACGATGGCCGTGACCTTGCCTGGCGGCACGAGGAGGTCGAGCTCATCGATGACGACTCGGTCGCCGTAGCCGAGGCTCAGCTTCTCGACGAGGAGGGTGTGGTCTGCGGTCATAGTGAGCCTCCCGCGCGGTTCGTGCGGATGATCAGGTAAATGAGGAACGGTGCGCCGAGCACGCCGGTCACGACGCCGACGGGGTAGCGGGTGCCGAGGAGGAACTGGCCGACGAGGTCGGCGACGAGCACCAGCAGCGCGCCGACGAGCCCGGCGGGGATGAGGAGCGACCCGCCCCCGCCGAAGAGGCGCGCGGCGATGGGGCCGGCCAGGAAGGCGACGAACGCGATGGGGCCGGCAGCGGCCGTCGCGAACGACAGCACGCCGACCGCGGTGACGATGACGACGAGCCTCGTGCGGTTGACGCGCACCCCGAGGGCGGCCGCCGTATCGTCGCCGAGCTGCGTCGCGGCGAGGCTGCGGCTCTGCGCGAGGAGGATGGGCACGAGCACGACGATCGCAACGGCCACCGGCGTGATGGCGCTCCAGGATGCACCGTTGAGGCTGCCGTTGAGCCAGCGCAGCGCCTCCTGCAGATCCCACTGCGCGGCCTGCGAGAGCACGTAGTTGGTGATGCTGTCGAGCATGGCCGCGATGCCGATGCCGATGAGGATGAGCCTCGTGCCGGTGACGCCGCCCTTGAACGACAGCACGTAGATGAGGATCGCGACGCCGAGCCCGACGAAGATCGCGAAGAACGACACCTCGCTCGCGCCGAGCGACAGGGTGATGATGCCGAACGCGGCCGCAGCGCTCGCGCCAGACGAGATGCCGATGATGTCGGGGCTCGCGAGCGGGTTGCGCAGCATCGTCTGGAAGGTGACGCCGGCGAGCCCGAACGAGAGGCCGGCGAGGATTGCGAGCACGGCGCGGGGGAGCCGGAGGCGCCCGATCGTGAAGGTCGCGCCCTGCACGTCCTGGCCCAGGATGACGGCGACGACCTGGTCGATGCCGTAGAACGTCTGCCCGTACATGAGCGAGAACACGAAGACGGCCGCGATGAGCGTGACCAGCACGAGCATGAGCAGGCGGCGGCGCGCCGCGCGTCGGCCGCGGCTGGCGGCGACGGCGCGGGCTGTCGCCTCGATCGCCGAATTCGGCGAGGACGGTGCCAGGGACTTGGGGGACGAGGCGGGAGAGCGCTGCCCGGATGCACGCGTTGCGGTCACAGGGCACGCACCTTCGAGCGGCGGACGATCCAGATGAAGATGGGGGCTCCGATGATGGCGGTGATAATGCCGACGTCGATCTCGGAGGGGCGCGTGAGGATGCGGCCGAGCACGTCGGCCCCCGTCAGCAGCGACGCGCCGACGACGGCGGAGAACGGCAGCACCCAGCGGTGGTCGACGCCGAACATGAGGCGGCAGGCGTGCGGCACGACGAGGCCGACGAACGCGATGGGTCCCGTGACGGCGGTGGCGGCACCGCAGAGGATGACGGCGCCGAGGGCCGCGGCACCTCGAGTGAGCGCGACCTTCTCGCCGAGGCCCGCCGCGAGGTCGTCGCCGAGCGCGAGCGAGTTGAGCCCCTTCGCGGAGAGGAGGCTGATGAGGAACCCGACGACGAGGAAGGGGAGCACCTGCGAGATGCTGTCCCAGGTTCCGCCGCCGACGCCGCCGATCTGCCACGACCTGGCGCTCTGGCTGATGTCACCGCGGGGCAGGATGATGGCCGTCACGAACGAGGCGAGCGCCGCGGAGGTCGCCGCGCCCGCGAGTGCGAGCTTGAGCGGTGTCGCGCCGCCTCTGCCGAGCGAGCCGACCACGTAGACGAAGACGGCCGCGATGGCGGCGCCCGTGATGGCGACCCAGATGAAGCTGGACGCGGAGGTCAGGCCGAAGTAGGCGATGCCGGTGACGACGGCGAGGGATGCTCCCATGTTGACGCCGAGGATGCCCGGGTCGGCGAGCGGGTTGCGCGTCACGCCCTGCATGACAGCGCCGGACACACCGAGTGCGGCGCCCACCGCGACGGCGAGGAAGGTACGCGGGATGCGTTTCGCGACCGCGGCCTCGTCGAAGCCGTCGGTCGAACCGCCGAGCGCGGCCACCGCATCCGCCCAGCTGACGTCGCGCGAGCCGATCATGACGGAGACGACGACAAGCGCCCCCAACGAGGCCAGCGCGAGGACGAACCACAGCGCCCGCAGCCGCCGGGGGCGTCGCACGGTGGCGACACCCCCGGCGGCTGCGGGAGGAGCGGTGAGTGTCACTGGACCTTGTCGGCTGCCTGCGAGAGGAGGGCGACGTAGTCGTCGAGGATCCACGAGATGGAGAGCGGCGTCGGGTTCGCGGCCGTGCCGAGCGGCTCGGTGCCTGGCAGGTTGACGATGGAGCCGTTCGCGACAGCGGGGATCTGCGAGAGGACCGGGTCGCCCTGGAGGGTCTGGACGAGCTCCTCGCCACCGTAGGTGACGATGATCTCGACGTCGGCGAGCGTGTCGGTCTGCTCGGCACTGATGGTCTGCGAGAACTGGTCGGTGCTCGCGGAAGCGTCGACGAGGCTCTGCGGGAAGGTCATGCCGAGGTCCTCGAAGAAGGCGCTACGGGTGTCGTGCGTCGTGTAGAAGCTGACCTGGCTCAGGTCGGTCTCGTCGACGTGCGTCAGGAACATCGTCTTCTTGCCCTGGATGGACGGGTACTTCGCGGCCGTGGCCTCGATCTCGCCCTCGAGCTCGGTGATGAGCGCGTCGCCCTCGGCCTCGAGGCCCATGCCCTGGCTGTTGAGGCGGATCATGTCGCGCCACGAGGTCGCCCAGGCCGTCTCCGGGTAGGCGACGACCGGCGCGATCTCGGAGAGCGTGTCGTAGTCCTCCTGCGTGAGGCCCGAGTAGGCGGCGAGGATGACGTCGGGGTTCGTGTCGGCGACGGCCTCGAAGTCGACGCCGTCGGTCTCGTCGAAGAGCACGGGCGTCTCGCCGCCGAGCTCGTCGAGCTTCTCGCTCACCCAGGGGAGGATGCCGTCGCCGTTGTCGTCGCCGAAGTCCGCGCGGGCCATGCCGACGGGGACGACGCCGAGCGCGAGGGGGACTTCCTGGTTCGCCCAGTTGACGGTCGCGATACGCTCCGGCTTCTCGGTGATCTCGGTCGTGCCGAGCGCGTGCTCGATGGTGATCGGCGTGAAGTCGCCGCTCGTCGAACCGGGCTCCGCGCCGGTGTCGGCGGCAGGGGAGGTCGAGCAGGCGGCGAGGCCTGCGGTGAGCAACGCGGTCGCGGCGAGCGCGACGAGCTTGGAGGCGCGGGGCATGGTGTCCTTTCGGGGGTGGACCTGAGGAGCTTCCCCGCACGCCGATCGCCGCCGCAGTACGGCAGCGACGGCGGACGGGTCCGAAGTCGGTGGCAGCCTCGACCCGAGAGCGGGTCCGGTTAGGCGTGCCTTACCAAAGCTAGGCGACGCGGGTCTGCTTTGCAATCGAGCCAAAACGACACGAATCTTCGCGAAACAGACACGATGCGGTGAGGCTGCCGCATGGAGGTGCGGGTGACTACCGTGCGCGTTTCGGCGCGCGACGTCACCGCACGCGGAACTGACCGGGGCTCGTTCCGGTCACCCGTCTGAACGCCGTCCCGAAGGAACTCGCCGAGCGGAACCCCACCGTCATCGCCACCTCGTCGATGCTGTCGCCGTCCGCGAGCAACACGATCGCGCGTTGGATTCGGAACGCGGCCACCCAGCGACTGAAGCCGAGACCCGTCTCGGCTCGGAACTGACGGGTAATGGTGCGCGAGCTCACCCCGAGCCGCGCCGACCACGCTTCGAGCGTGCCGGCATCCCGCACATCCGCACGGACCGCCTCGACGATGGGAGCCAAGAGCTCGGAGTCGGGGATGCGCAGGAGCAGCTCGTGCGGGGATGGGGCGAGCACGTCGAGCACCATCGCCTCGGTCGTCGCCCGCGAACTGCCCTCGAGGCTCGGCTCGGCCAGTCGGTCGAGGAGGAGGCGCAGCAGGTCGGTCACGTCGACGGCGACCGGGCCGTCTGCGATGGGGGCGGTGCTCTGCACGCTGAACATGGCGGTCCGGTACCAGGTGCCGGCTGGCGTCCGAGCTGTGTGGCGGACGCCAGCCGGGATCCAGAGGCCCACAGTCGGCGTGATCATCCAGGTGCGGGAGCCGACCGTCAGTGAGGAGGCGCCCCGCGTGTTCCAGATGAGCTCGTGCGTCGGATGCGAATGCTCTTCCCAGAACGTGTTCCGACTGATGGCCTCGTCCATGCCGTCGATGACGTACGGCACGTCGATGGAGCCCGCCTCGAAGACGGGAAGACTGCGCCGGTCGACGTCGGGCACATCCACTGGCTTCAGGGGGAACACGGGGCAAGCCTACGGAGTCGACCTGCGGGTGCTGGTGCGGGTCCGTGTCCGGCCGTTCCTGGCGAGGTCAGGCACGCTCCGTCTTCAGCCAGTCGCCGTGCGATGGCGCCCAGTCGTAGGCCGCCTTCGCGTACGCGCCAGTCGCGGCCTGGTCCTGCAGGAGCGCATCGGCGAAGGGTGCGCCCAGGCGCTCGCGGCTCGCATCCGGAGCCTCCTCCAGCACCTGGGTGCCAGGGCCAGCCGACTCGGCGATCTCCCGGACTGTGGGGTTCTCCCCGCTCGCACCGATGACGTAGCCGACGGCGGCGCCCTTCTCGAGGACGCGCACGTAGAGCTCAGCCAGATCGTCGACGTGCACCAGCGTCCACCGCTGGCCGCCGTCGCCAACCAGAGCTGTCGGAGCCGACCCGTTCCCGGCGAGGAGCTGCGTGACACCACCTTGCCCGCCGTACACGACCGCGGGCGCGACGATGGCCGTGTTGACGTTGCTGTTGATGACCTGTCGGTCGAGAGGCACGCGCCACGACACGATCTCGGGCGGCTCAGGCTCGGACTCCTCAGTGATGGCCGGGTTGTTCCCGAACAGCCAGATGCCGCTCGTGTGCACGAACTGGGTGGGGGAGTGCACGAGCTCGTTGAGCACGGTGGGCACGAAGACCGGGTCGACGTCTGGCGCCGACGCCGTGTGGATGACGCCCTCCGCCTGGCGGAGCAGCGGCGCCAGGGCGACGCGGTCGGTGAGGTCGACGACGACGGCCCGCGCGCCCGCCTCCCGCACGGCTGCCGCCTTCTCCTCGGTGCGCACCGCGGCGGTCACGGTGTGACCATTCGCGAGGAGCGCCCGAAGCACTGCAGAGCCGATATAACCGGTCGCCCCGGTGAGGAACACCTTCATGTGGTCGCCTTCCGTCGTGTCGAAGTGGACTGCGGGGTGCAACGACCCGGATGCCGTCGGCATTCCGGGTCGTCGCAGAGCCCGCGGTCGTGGTGTGTTCCCGAGGGCCCCAGTGGGCTAGGACGTCGTCGGGCCCAGGTCGGGGTCGGTTGCCTGCGCCGTCGGTG
Organism: Pseudoclavibacter sp. JSM 162008; assembly: GCF_041366455.1. Classification (NCBI taxonomy): domain Bacteria; kingdom Bacillati; phylum Actinomycetota; class Actinomycetes; order Micrococcales; family Microbacteriaceae; genus Pseudoclavibacter; species Pseudoclavibacter sp. JSM 162008. The sequence continues at coordinate 35,100 of NZ_JBEWYX010000013.1, read as the reverse complement.
CGGGCGCGACGGAGTCGGTCTTGGGGACACCATTGGCGCCCACGGGGCTCTCGTCCGCGTCAGACGCGGATCCGGGTTCACGTCGGTCGACGCCCACCGTCACCTGCGTCACGAGCGCCGCGATGGCGCCGACGGCGACCAGGACGGGGGCGAGCGCGGCCGCCACGACGGTGACCGCGAGGCCCGCGGTCAGCGGGATCTCGAGGAGGGTGGTGCCGTCGTCGTTCTTGATGAACACGCGACGCACGTTGCCCTCGTGGATGAGCTCCTTGACCTTGCCGAGCAGGTTCTCGCCGGAGACCTTGAACTCCTCGTAGCCGTTCTTCTTCTCAGTCATGTTCTGCGTCCTTCTTTCGGTTGTGGTGGGACTGCTGGGTTGCGTGGAGGCCGGTCAGCTGGGAGCGTCAGCGCCCTGCCCCTCCTGCCATTCGGCCATCTTCGAGTAGTCGGGCAGCTCCTGGATCGACCAGGTGTTGCCGTCCGGGTCCGCGAAGTACGCGAAGCGCCCCCAGGGCTGGTCGTCGATGGGGCTGACTTCGACGCCGCGGTGCGTGAGATCGGCGTGCGCTTCCTCGATGGAGGTGACCACGCATTGGAGGGCGCGCAGCGAACCGGCCTGCATGTCGCTGATGCCGTTGCCGAAGGCGATGGAGCAGGCGGAGCCGGGAGGTGTGACCTGCACGAAGCGGATCTGGTCGCTCACCACCTGGTCGTGGTCGACCGGCCAGCCGAGCGTGTCGCCGTAGAAGGCTCGCGAGCGGTCGACGTCGGCGACCGGGAGGCCGACGAGTTCGATGCGGTACTCAACCATGGTGTTCCCCTTTTCGTGCATGAGTCCTGCGGCGCTCGAGTCCCCTGCGACTCGAACGTGCGGGCAATGTAGCATCGGCCACCGACAGTTCGGACAGTCACGGCTCTTGCAGCGGGATGCAGGTCACCGAACCTCCCGCCAAGCCGCGAGCGCGGCCTCGCGGCCTTCCTTCAGGCCCACGATCGGTGCCGGATACTCGTCGGTTCCCGCCTCAGGCACCCAGCGCTGCACATAGGCCCCGTGCGGGTCGAATCGCTCGGCCTGGCGCTCCGGGTTGAAGACCCGGAAGTACGGGGCGGCATCCACTCCGGAACCCGCGACCCACTGCCAGTTGAACGGGTTCGAAGCCTGGTCGGCGTCGACGAGCGTGTCCCAGAACCACTCCTCGCCGCGCCGCCAGTCGGTCAGCAGGTGCTTGGTGAGGAAAGAGGCGGTGACCATGCGGATGCGGTTGTGCATGCTGCCGGTGCGCCACAGCTCCCGCATGCCCGCATCCACGATGGGGATCCCGGTGGTGCCCCGCTGCCACGCCTCGAGCGCGTCGCGGTCGAGTTCCGGCCACGGGAAGTCTTCGTAGGACGCGCGCCAGGGGCGCGTGTGGAGCTCGGGGAAGCTGTAGAGGGTGTGCCAGGCGAACTCGCGCCAGAGGAGCTCGCGACGGAAGGTCGCGGCGCCTTCTCCGGTGCGCCCATCGAGGGCGTGCCAGGCCTGCGCGGAGGAGATCTCACCCCAGCGGAGGTGCGGGCTGAGCCGGCTCGTGCCCACGAGGTCCGGTCGGTCACGGTCCGCCTTGTAGTTGGTGACGACCCCGTCGAGGAACTCCTCGAGCCGGTCGTGAGCGCCCCGCTCTCCGGGCGTCCACTCCTCCCGAAGTCCCTCGGCCCAGTCTGGCCTCGTCGGCAGCAGCTGCCAGGAGTCGAGCGCGTCGGAGTCGAGCGAGGTCGCCTTCGAGCCGCGGGGGAGCGCGTCCGGTGCCGGCAGGGGCAACCGCGGGGGCTCATGGTCGAAGCGGCTCTGGCAGGCGTTGGCGAAGGGCGTGTACACGCGGTACGCCTCACCCTGCCCGGTCTGGATCTGCCACGGCTCCGTGAGGAGCGAGCCGGGGAGGCTGTGGGCCTCGGCACCGCCATCGATGAGGCCCTGCTTGATGCGTGCGTCGATGTCGCGCTCGGCCCCGCCATAGCGGCGGTTCCAGACGACGAGCCCCGCGTCAGCCTCTTCGGCGACGCTCGGCACGATCTCCTCCGCGCGCCCGCGCCGCAGCACCAGCGAGCCGCCGATCTCGTCCAGGCTCGCGCGCAGGGCATCGAGGCTGTGGTGCAACCACCACTTCGCTGCCCCTCCGAGCGCACGCACGCCGGGGGACTCCTCATCCAGCACGAACAGCGCGATGACGGGCCCGCCCCGTTCCAGGGCAAGGTGCAGAGCCGGGTGGTCGTGGAGGCGCAGGTCGTCACGGAACCAGACGAGCGTAGGGGAGGCCATGCGCCAAGGCTATTGCTCGAACCTCGGCCGGAGGCTGGACGCGAGGCGCGGCAGTGTCATCCCAGAGGACCATGCGGGCGAGACCAGGGGCGGACGCGGCGTGCGGGCTGCCATCCGTAGCGTCGTCGACATGAACACCACATCCTCCCTTGTCGCGAGCGTCGTCGACGTTCGAAAGATCTACGGCACCCACGGCAGCGTCGCCGCCCTCGATGGCGTCAGCCTCGGCATCCGAAGCGGCGAGTTCACGGCGATCATGGGCCCGAGCGGCTCCGGCAAGTCGACGCTCATGCATGTCATGGCGGGGCTCGACGGTGCCACCTCCGGCCGCGTGTTCCTCGGCGACACCGAGATCACGGGCATGAACGACGCCGAGCTGACCGTGCTCCGGCGCCGAGCGGTGGGCTTCATCTTCCAGGCCTTCAACCTCGTGCCCACGCTGGATGTGCGCGGCAACATCATGCTGCCGTTCGACCTCGACGGCCGGTCCGTCTCCCGCGACGAGGAGCAGTGGATCACGCACCTCATCCAGACCCTCGGCCTCTCCCAGCGCCTCGCCCACCGGCCCTACGAGCTCTCGGGCGGGCAGCAGCAGCGCGTCGCCATCGCGCGAGCCCTCGCGACACGGCCCAAGCTGATCTTCGCCGACGAGCCGACGGGAAACCTCGACTCCAAGACGGGCCGCGAGGTGCTCTCGCTACTCTCGACCGCGAGCAGTCAGTACGGCCAGTCGATCGCGATGGTGACCCACGACCCGATCGCCGCCAGCCACGCCGACCGCGTCGTGTTCCTCGCCGACGGCAAGGTCGTCGCCGACCGGCCCCGCACGAGCGCCGCCGAGATCTCCAACCTCATGCTCTCCATGGAGACCGCAGCATGAGCGCCGCCGGAACCGCGACCGCCACGAGCAGTGCGGGGACCAGGAGCGCCGGCAAGCCGCGCCGCGCCCCGGAGTCGCAGCAGAACAGCGGCGGCGCGGCCGTCGTGCTGGTCTCTGCCCTCTCGGCCGCCTTCGGCACGGTGCTCATCATGATCGTCGCCGACCTCGCCGCCTACTTCGACGCGATGGGCCTCAGCGAGATCGGCCAGCTCGCCACGGTGCTCGGCACCGTCGCGGCCCTCTTCTTCACGATCGCCCTCTTCGTGGGCGCCGTCGTCACCTCCAACTCGGTCGCGACCGTCATCGCCGGGCGCACGAAGGAGATCGCGCTGCTGCGCCTCATCGGCGCCTCGGGGAAGTCGCTCCGAGCCCGCACCGTCCGCGAGGGACTCGTGCAGGGAGCATCCGGCGCGCTCGCAGGAGCCGTCCTCGGCGTCGGGCTGACCGCCCTCGGTGCGCAGCTCGCGATCATGAACGGGGCACTCGAGCCGTTCGCCTTCCCCATCGTGCATCCCGCGGTGCTCGCCCCCGTCATCGCCGTCACCGCCGCGACGATCATCGCGTCCTGGGTCGGTTCGCGCCGGGTCCTCTCGGTGTCCCCGATCGCGGCGACCTCGTCCACGGCAGAGCCGACCATGCAGGAGCTGCGCGCCGGTCGTGGGCGCAGCATCACGGCCGTCATCCTCATCGCCCTGGGCGTCGCCATGCTCGTCGGCGGTGTCTACCTGGGCCTCTCCAGCCCGACCGGTGTGCTCGTGAGCGTCGTGGGCGGCATGCTGTCGTTCGTCGGTGTCGTCATCGGCTCGCCCGTCATCCTCCCGCCCCTCATGAGCCTCGCCGGGAGGGCCCTCGGGCGCGGCCCGGTGACGCGGCTCGCGGCCGCCAACGCCGTGCGCAACCCATCGCGCAGCAGCCGGGCGGTCATCGGCCTCGTCATCGGCATCACGCTCGTCACGATGTTCGCCGTCGCCACGGAGACGTTCCGCACCATCACCCTCGAGTTCGGGCAGATGGAGCCCGAGATGTACGCCGCGTTCGAGCAGGTCATCGACGTCACGACGGCCATCATGAGCGTGCTCCTGGGCTTCTCGGTGCTGCTCGCCGCGGTCGGCATGGTCAACACGCTGTCGCTGAGCGTCATGCAGCGCAGGCGCGAGCTCGGCCTGCTGCGGGCCCTCGGGTTCACGGCGGGGCAGGTGCGGCGGATGATCGTGACCGAGGCCGTCGCCATGATCGCGTCGTCGGCGCTGTTCGGCCTGCTGCTCGGCGTCTTCTACGGGTGGGTGGGCGCGCAGGCCACCTTCGGATCAATGGTGGGGCGCATCATGCTGCCGAGCATCCCGTGGGTGACGGTCGCCGCCGTGTTGCTCGTGACGTTGCTCATCACGGTCGCCGCGTCGCTGCTGCCGGCTCGCCGCGCAACGCGCGTCTCCCCGGTCGCGGCCCTCGCCGTCGACTGACGGCCCGCGCTCCGGCCTACGCTCGCGGTCCGCGCTCCGGTCCCGCGCGCACCTCGCTCCCGCATCTCAGAGTTGTGGCCTGTTGCTGTTCCCGAACTCGGGAACAGCAACAGGCCACAACTCTTCGTGCCGTCAGCGGCGTCGGGTGGCCCGAGCGGCCTCGCGCGGGCGGCGCTGGCTACGGCAGCGTGTGGCCGGCCGCCGTGAAGATGCGGTAGTACTCCTCTCGCGTGAGATGCACGTCCGAGCCAGCCGCCGACTCTGCGACGCGCGACGGGGTCGTCGTGCCGAGCACCACCTGGATGTTCGCGGGGTGGCGGGTGATCCAGGCCGTCGCGATGCCCGTCGGCGTGACGCCGTACTCCTCGGCGAGCGCGTCAAGGACGTCGTTGAGGTCGGCGAAGTTCTCGCGGTCGCCGATGAAGACGCCGTCGAAGAACGCCTTCTGGAATGGCGACCAGGCCTGCAGCGTGATGCCGTTCAGGCGCGCGTAGTCGAGCATGCCGTTGTCTCGGTCGATGGACTGGTCGAGGCCCACCATGTTGGCGGCGATGCCCGAGGCGATGATCGGGGCATGCGTGACGCTCAGCTGCACCTGGTTGATGATGAGCGGCTGCGCGACGACCGACTTCAGCAGGTCGACCTGGCCCGGCGTGTGGTTGGAGACGCCGAAGTGGCGGACCTTGCCGCGGTTGTGGAGCTCGCTGAAGGCCGTAGCGACCTCGTCGGGCTCGACGAGCGTGTCGGGGCGGTGGAGGAGGAGCACGTCGAGGTACTCCGTGCCGAGGGCCTCAAGCGACTCGTCGACGGTGCGCATGATGTGCTCGGCCGAGAAGTCGAAGTAGCCCTCGCGGATGCCGACCTTCGACTGGATGAGCACGTTCTCGCGCTCGGCGGGGGAGAAGCGGATGGCCTCGCCGAAGCGGCGCTCGCAGGCGTGGCGTTCGCCGCCGTAGATGTCGGCGTGGTCGATGACGTTGACGCCGGCGTCGAGGGCCGTGCCGACCAGGGTGCGCAGCTGCTCGTCGTCGAGGTCCATGATGCGCATCTGGCCGAGCACGATGCTGGATGCACGCACGTCGGTCTGCGGGAGTGTGAAGGTCTTCATGCTGGCATCATCTCAACTCCGCTGCCGAGGAACCTGGCTGCATCGAGGACCTCGGGCGTCGCGGAGCGTCACAGTCGTTCCCCCGCTCGCCGCGCACGCCTAGCCTTTCGGCACGGCATCCGCCGTCGAGAGGAGCGCACCCTCCGGGGCGTTCCAGGAGCATCCTCCAGAAGCCACACCCACGACGGAGCATCATGTCGGCACAGACTCGAATCGACCCCCGGGGGCCGCGCTTCGGCGCGGCCATCTCGGCGCTGCTCCTTCTCGTGACGGTGTATCTCGGCCTCGTGGCACCGGCCGCGGCCTCGTTCCCCGACCGGATCGTGCAGCCAGGGTTCCTCCTCCTGGTCGCGCTGTCGGCGCTGTTCGCGTGGGGTGCGTTTGCGGGGATCCAGCGCCACCCGTACGGCCGCTTCTTCGCCCGCTTCATCCGGCCGCGTCTCGCCCCTCCGGTCGAGGCGGAGGACGCGGCCCCGCCGACGTTCGCGCAGGGGGTCGGCTTCGCGGTCACGCTGGTCGGCGTCGTCCTGCACCTCCTCGGGGTGCCGCTCGCCGTGCCGGTCGCCGCGGGGGCCGCGTTCATCGCGGCGTTCCTGAACGCCGTCATCGGCTACTGCCTCGGCTGCCAGCTGTACGTGCTGCTCTTGCGCGGCGGGATCATCCGCCGCCGGGCTGCGCAGGGCTGAGCCGCACCAGCATGGACGCCACCACCGCTGCGCTGCTCGTCGGTGCGCTCGTCGTGATCGCCACCGTGGTCGGAGTGGCGATGCAGCGCACGAGCGGGCGCCTGAAGCGCGCAGCTCAGCAGCTCGACGGTGCCCCGGACCTGGACCTGCTCGCCGACGGGCCGCCGCAGGGGGAGCGCGCAACGCTCATCCTCTTCTCCACCGCGTTCTGCGCCAGATGCCCCGCGACCAAGCGGATGCTCGAGGACCTCGCGGCCCAGACGCCCGGCGTGGTCGTCGCCGAAGTCGACCTCACCGATCGTCAGGACCTCGCGCGCAGCTACGACGTGAGGCAGACGCCCACGGTTCTGGTGCTCGACGACGCGGGCACGCGGGTCGCTCGCATCGGCGGGCCGCCGAGGCGAGCCGAGCTGCAGGCGCAGCTCCAGCAGCTGAGCGCCTGATCCCGGCGCCACAGACCTCACCGTTCGACCCCCGGATATGCGAGGCTGTCCGCGTGGACGCATCAGTGGTGTTGCTCGTGATCATGGCACTTGTACTCATTGTGGCCGTGGTCGGCTGGGTCGCGAGGCGCGGTGTGAGCCGTTTCGACGGCGAGGGGGAGCCGGAGCCCGAGCAGTCGGAGATCGACCTCGAACTGCTGCCAGAGGGCGTGCTGCCGGGTCGCCGCGCGACCATCGTGCTCTTCACCGCCCCGGACAGTCCCGAATGCGCCGTGACGAGGTGGATGCTGCAGGACGTCGCCGCCACCTCGGCGGGGGTTGTGCTCGCCGAGGTGGACACGAGCATCCGCCCGGAGCTCGTGCTGCCGTACGACATCGTCGTCACTCCCACGGTGCTGCTGCTCGACGCCGACGGCAACCGGGCCGGCCGCTTCGACGGGGCGCCGCTGCGCGAGTCGGTGGAGGCGCAGCTCATCGAGCTCAGCGTGCGCTGACCGGGCGGCTGCCTCCGCCGTTCCAGAGCTGCGCGGGCCTCGCGTGGCGTTCGACGCCGATCAGGAGTTGAAGGGCCAGAACTCGAAGCCCGCGGAATGCGAGAGCGCGTCGCGGAGCAGCAGGAAGCCGACGATGCCGATGATCCAGGCCGTGTTCTCGGCGGCGTTCCGGCTCAGCCAGTCCGAGAGACGACGGAGGCGGGGTTCGACGGTGCGGCGTGCCGCGACCCGTCCGAGCAGGAGCAGCAGCGCCGGGACGATCATGACGACGCAGTACGCGGCGAGCAGCGGAGCTGATCCGGCGACGCCGAGCTCCGAGTTCGTGAGTAGGCCCACGGCCGCGAGATAGGGGATCATCGTCGCGAGCTCGACGAGACCCGCGGCCAGGGCGAGCACGATGACGGTCGCCGGGGAGCCACCGCCGAGCGCCCGCTCGCGCCAGCGGCCAAGGCGCCCGGGAGCGGCCGGTGCCGAGTCGGACTGCGGGTTCAGGTGTGCGGGAGGAATGCCGCTCCCGGCCGGGGCGACCTCAGCGGGCGAGAGCTGCGGCTCCTTCTTCTTCGTCGGCATGAGGATGGCGACGGCGAGCAGGCCTGCGCCGAGGAACAGCTGCACGGCGTAGGCGGTGGGCGTCTCGAGCACCGCGGCGGCACTGTCCAGCAGCACGGACGCGCCGGCCGTGAGGGCGAGACCGACGAGGAAGTAGAAGCCGGCGATCGTGCCCAGGTAGGTGAGCATGCGCCCGAGGCGGATGCGGCCGGGCGCGAGCAGGAAGAAGATCGGGATGAGCAGCGTGCCCGCACTCAGGCTGTCGACGAGTGCGAGTCCGAGGAGCGAGAGCAGCAGTTCTGTGGTCATGGGGCAAGCCTCAGGCGCGTGAGCGCGGGACCGCGTCCGCCAAAGGGCGTCGACACGGCCGCCGGGCTACATCCTTCGGCGGACACCCTCCTTGCGTCTGTGTGCTGGGATGGTCGGATGACGGAACCCGGTGGGACGCTCGCGGCAGCGAAGACGCGCATCCGGCACCTCGACGAGGACACGACGTCGACCGTCGTCGTCGTGACCATCGCCGTCGTGCTGGCGCTCTTCGACTCCGCTGAGCAGCTCGGTCCGACGCTCGTGGCGATCGCGATCGGCGCGGTAGCGCTCACGCAGAAGCGAAGGTTCCCGGTGGCCGTGCTCACCGTCTGCGTCGCACTGGCCGCGCTGACGCTCGTCGTCGGCGGCGCGCTCGGCGTGATCGTGCTGGTCCTCGACGCGCTGTATGTCGTGGGGAGGTTCGCTTCGAGGCGTGCGCTCCGGGTCGTGGAGTGGGTCGTCGTCGCGGCCGTGCTGACAGCGTTCGTCGCGCCCCTGCTGCTCGGGGCGACACTCCGGGAAGCGGTCTTCTTCTGCCTGCAGGCCCTCGCCATCTTCTGCACCCCGCTGTGGTGGGCGGGCTCGGTGCGCCAGAGCGCGGAGCTGGCTCGTGTGCAGGAGGCACGCGCCGACGACGCCGAGCGCCTGCTCGTGCTGGAACGCGAAGAAGCGGTGCGCGCTGAACGAGAGCGCATGGCCCGCGACCTCCACGACGTCGTCGCCGCGAACCTCTCGGCGATCGCGATCACCTCCGAGGCGGCGCTCGCGGGGCCAGCGGTCGCTCCCCGGGAGGCCGGCGCCCTCCAAGCCATCCGTGCCTCCGCCCTCGAGGGACTCGACGAGATGCGGTCGATGATCCTCATCCTGCGTCACGGTGAGAGCGACAGTCAGGAGCTGGCCGCACCACCGCGGCTCGCTCAGGTGGCCCAGATCGTCGCGGCCACGCGCGCGGTCGACGTGACGGTCGTCGGCGAGGTGCCGAGCGCATCCGCCGCCTCCGAGCAAGCGCTCGCGCGGGTCGTGGCGGAGGCTCTCGCGAACAGCGAGCGCCATTCTCCCGGGGCCGACGTCGAGGTGCGCTTCGAGGAGGACACCGAGTCGATCTCCGTGCTCGTCACGTCCGTGGGCGGCACGCCCGTCGACGGCGCCCCGGGCACCGGGAACGGGCTCGGGCTGATCCGCGAGCGAGCCGAGCGTCTCGGCGGGCGCCTCGAGGCGGGGCCGATCGCGGACGGTGGAGGGTGGCGCGTCAGCGCGCGAGTGCCGCGGACCGGGGGAGGCGCGGAGCGCGGAGCCGGTCGCCGAACCGAGAGGGCATCGTGAACGGAGCCGATCAAGCAGGCGAGGCGGACCAGGCCCACCTGAGAGGCAAGGCAACCGGGGCGGTCGGTGCTGCCCGGCCACGAGTGCGCGTGCTCATCGCCGACGATCACGCCGCGATCAGGGCGGGGCTGCGGCTCCTGCTGGAGGCACACGACATCGAGGTCGTGGGTGAGGCCGCTGACGGTGCGGCGGCGATCGGCAACGCGCGGGCGCTTCGGCCGGACGTCGTGCTCATGGACGTTCGCATGCCTGGCACCGACGGCATCGCGGCCACACGGGCGATCATCGCCGAGTCGCTCTCGCAGGTGCTCGTGCTGACGACGTTCGACCTCGACGAGTACGTCTTCGGCGCGGTTCGCGCGGGTGCCGCCGGGTTCCTGCTCAAGTCGACGACCGGGCCCGCCCTGCAGGCGGCGGTGCAGGCAGTGGCGAGGGGGGACGGCGCGCTCTCGCCTGAGGTGACGCGGCGCCTCCTCGACCGCTTCGCCGAGACACGAGAGGAAGTGCCCACGGCAACGCCGGCGGTGCCCGGCATCGAGCAGCTCACGGCACGGGAGCGGGAGGTGCTCACCGCCCTCGGCGAGGGGCTCTCGAACGTCGGCATCGGCCAGCGGATGCACATCAGCGGGTCGACCGCGAAGACACACGTCTCCCGGGTGCTCGCGAAGCTCGGGGTCACCTCGCGCATGGAGGCCGCGGTGCTCGCGAGGCGTGCGGGACTCGCGGACTGATGCGTCCCCGCATCCGCCTGCCCTAGCGGATGACGTCGAAGACCTGCTTCTGGATGCCGTTCGAGTAGACCTCGTGCTCGACGAGCTTGAGGTGCTGGGTGGCCTTGTCGGTCTCGCTGAAGAGCCGTTTGCCTGCACCGAGGAGCAGCGGGAAGACGAGCAGGTTGTAGCGGTCGACGAGTCCGGCGTCGGCGAGCGCCTGACCGAGCTCGGCGCTTCCGTGCACGATGATCGGGTCGCCGTCGCCGTCCTTGAGGGCGGCGACGTCGTCGATGGAGCGCAGGACGGTGGCGGGCCACCGCGGGTCGTCGGTCTCGAGCGTCGTCGAGACGACGTAGCGCGGCATCGAGTTGTAGTTCGGGAACTCCTCGGTCATGCCGGGCCAGACCGGCGCGAAGGCCTCGTAGCTCGTGCGGCCGAGAAGCAGCGCGCCGGCTTCGAGCTGCTCGGTGCCCTTGATCGTGTAGGCGGCCGGATCGAACTCGATGCCCTGCCAGGTCCACCCCGAGTTGCGGTAGCCCTCTTCACCTCCGGGGGCCTCCATGACCCCGTCGGCAGAGACGAAGGCGGTGACGATGAGCTGGCGCATGGGGTTCTCCTGACGGCGTGCGGTTGATTCGCTCCCCGCGAACCGTAGGAAATGCTAGATCACTTGCGACTAGGTCGGAGGCCAGCAGGAGAGCGTGACGCACGACTCTCGCGGCTGGCATCGCGGCTCGAGCTGTGGCGGATTCGTCAGTCGCGTCGCTAGAGTTTTTCCCGTGACGACACAACGCGTTCGATGGGGAGTTCTCGGGGCAGGCAACATCGCGAAGACCTTCGTGTCCGACCTGCTGGCCCAGGGGCTCGAGGTCGCGGCTGTCGGATCGCGGGATGCGGCGAAGGCGGCCGAGTTCGCCGCCGAGTTCTCCATCCCCGCCTCTCACGGCAGCTACGAGGACCTCGTCGCCGACCCGCACGTGGATGTGGTTTACATCGCGACGCCGCAGACGCTCCACGCGGAGCAGGCGCTGCTCGCGATCGGAGCCGGCAAGCCCGTGCTCGTCGAGAAGTCGTTCACCAGCACGGCCGCCGAGGCGGAGCGGGTCGTCGCGGCCGCCCGCGCCAAGGGCGTCTTCGCGATGGAGGCCATGTGGACCCGCTTCCTGCCGACGGCGGACGCGATCGGCGACGTGCTGGAGCGCGGGGCGATCGGCGAGCTCGTGAGCTTCACGAGCTCGCACTTCCAGAACCTCGACGTGTCTCCGACGAGCCGGCACGGCGACCCCTCGCTCGGCGGCGGGGTGATGGCCGATCTCGGCGTGTACGGCATCTCGATGGCCTCACAGCTGCTCGGGCCCGCCACGACGATCCTCGTCGACGGCGAGGCGTCCGAGCACGGCGTCGACCTCTCCGCTTCCGTGCTGATGCGGCACGGCGCTGGCCGCAGCTCGGCGACGCTCACGCGCATGGACGCGCCGGGCTCGAACCGTGCAGCCATCGTCGCATCGGACGGGTGGATCGACGTGGATGCCGTCTTCTACGCGTCGACCTCGTTCACGGTCTATGACGGCGGCAGGCCGCAGCGTGAGCTGCTGCGCTTCGACCGACCGCAGCACGTTGGTCGCGGCATGCAGTTCCAGGCGCTCGAGGTGGAGCGCTGCCTGCACGCCGGAGAACTCGAGAGCCCGCGCATGCCGCTCGACGAATCGATCGCCATCATGGCGGTGCTCGACGAGGTGCGAGCCAGCATCGCCGCGCAGGCGGCAGCGCTGTAGCGAGCTCGCGCGGGCTCGACCAAGACCCGCCGGAGGGTCGACCGTAGCGCGCTAGGAGCTCGACCAGACGCCGAGCTCGTTGCCCGCCGGGTCGGTGAAGTGGAAGCGCCGGCCGCCCGGGAACTCGTACGGTCCGCTTACGATCTCCCCACCCGCCGAGCGCACCTGGGCGATGCTCGCCTCGAGGTCGTCGGAGTAGAGGAGCACCAGGGCACCTCCTGGGGTGACCTGCGGGTCGAGGCGGAAGCCGCCCACCTCGTCGGTCTCCTCGCCACCCGGTCGACGGATGCCCACGTAGTTGGGGCCGGGGCCGTAGTCGTTGAAGATCCACCCGAAGGCGTCGCCGTAGAACTGCTTGGCGACGGTGAGGTCGGTGACGCCGAACTCGAGGTAGTCGATCGAATGGTGGGCTCGGGCAGCTGGTTCCGTCATGCGAACCAGTCTGCCCGCACCCACCGACAATCGGCTCCGGGTGGCACCTCGTCTGGCTCGGGGCGCGGCGGCTCGGAGCTCAGCTCGCCTGAGCGACCTCCGCGAGCACCTCGCCGGCGGCGATCGGGCTGCCCGCCTCGGCCCGGTGGCGCAGGGTGCCGGCGGCTTTCACCTGCACGGGCGTCTCCATCTTCATGGCCTCGACCACGGCGATCGCGGTGCCCGCCTCGACCGCTGCACCGTCATCGACGAGCCACCGCAGGAGCGTGCCCGCCATGGGGGCCGCGACTGACGAGCCGGACCCGCTGCCAGCATCCGCTGCCCCCGCAGAAGCTGCCGAACCTGCCGCGCCGGCGGGCGACACCGCGGCAGCCGAGCCGCCCGCGGCGAAGAGCGTCGCGGGGAGCCGCATGGCGACGCGTCGCCCGTCGAGCTCGATCCAGGTCGACACGACGGACGGGTCCGTCGGCTGGACCGAGAGCGACTGCTCCGGGATGCGCGCGGCGAAGGTCGTCTCGATCCATTGCGTGTGCACGCCGAAGCCCGGCTCACCGTCGCGGCCTTCGCCGCCGATGAAATCTGGGTCGTCGAGCACCGCGCGGTGGAAGGGCAGCACGGTCGGCACGCCCTCGACCTCGAACTCGGCCAGCGCGCGGCGTGCGCGGCGGAGCGCCTCCTCACGGGTGGCCCCCGTGACGATGAGCTTCGCGAGCATCGAGTCGAACTGCCCGGAGACCACGGAGCCGGTCTCGACGCCGGTGTCGATGCGCACGCCTGGACCGGACGGCGCGCGGAACAGCGAGATGGTGCCCGGCCCTGGCAGGAAGCCGCGCGCCGGGTCCTCGGCGTTGATGCGGAACTCGAACGCGTGCCCGCGGGGCTCGAACTCTGCCGCCTCGAGCGCGAGCCCGTCGGCGATGCGCAGCTGCTGCACCACGAGGTCGACGCCCGCGGTCTCCTCGGTCACGGGGTGCTCGACCTGCAGGCGCGTGTTGACCTCGAGGAAGGAGATGATGCCGTTCGCGTCGAGGAGGAACTCGACCGTGCCGGCGCTGCGGTAGCCGGCCTCGGCGCAGATGTCGCGGGCCGAGGTGTGGATGCGCTCCCGCTGCTCGGGAGTCAGGAAGGGCGCGGGGGCCTCCTCGACGAGCTTCTGGTTGCGGCGCTGCAGCGAGCAGTCGCGCGTGCCGACGACCACCACGTTGCCGTGCTCGTCGGCGATCACCTGCGCTTCGATGTGGCGTGGCGACTCGAGGAACTGCTCGACGAAGCACTCGCCGCGACCGAACGCGGCGACGGCCTCGCGACCTGCTGCCGCGAAGAGCTCCTCGACCTCGTCGAGTCGGCGCGCGACGCGGAGGCCGCGGCCGCCACCGCCGAACGCGGCCTTGATCGCGATGGGGAGGCCGTGCTCCTCGGCGAAGGCGCTCGCCTCCGCGGGGGAGTCGACGGGGCCGCTCGTTCCGGCGACGAGGGGCGCACCGACGCGCTCGGCCAGGCGGCGGGCAGAGATCTTGTCGCCGAGGAGCTCGATGGCCGCTGGCGGCGGTCCGATCCACACGAGGCCAGCGGATTCGACGGCCCGCGCGAAGTCGGCGTTCTCGGAGAGGAAGCCGTAGCCGGGGTGCACGGCGTCGGCGCCCGTCGCCTTGGCTGCGGCGAGGAGCTTGTCGGCGTCGAGGTAGGTCTCCTTCGACGTCTCGCCCTCGAGCGGCACGGCCTCGTCCGCGAGGCGCACGTGCAGGGCGTCGGCATCGGAGTCGGCGTAGACGGCGACGGATGCGACCCCGTAGTCGGCGCAGGCGCGGGCGACGCGCCCTGCGATCTCACCGCGGTTCGCGATGAGGACCTTGCTGATGCGGGTCATCGGAGTTCTCCTGGGGTCTGGGTGCGTGGGGTCTGGGTGCGTGGCTGGTGGATGCGCGGTTCGACGATGCGGAATCGCACGGTGGCGCCGACGGGCAGCTGGCCAGCGAGGGGAAGGTCGTCGGTGATGACGGCGCCGAGCACGGGGTAGCCGCCCGTGAGGGGATGGTCGGCGAGGAAGAGCACGGGCTGCCCGCTGGGCGGCATCTGCAGGGCCCCGCTGACGCAGCCCTCGCTCGGCAGCTCGCCGCCCTTCGCGCGAGTGAGGGCGTCGCCCTCGAGGCGCACGCCGACGCGGTTCGACTGCGGCGTCACCTGCCACTCCTGGCTCGTGAAGCGGCTGATCTCCTCGGCGGAGAACCAGTCGTCGCGCGGTCCGAGCACGATGCGCAGCTCGACGCTGTCGCCGCCCGCGGCCGGCAGGTCCCGGGGCGCCGCGTCGGCGACGGAGATCGCCGGGGCGAGGGGCGCCGCGGGCTCGCGGACGCCGAGCACGTCACCGGCCTCGAGTGCGTCGGGGCCGAGCCCCGCGAGGAGATCGGTCGCGAGGCTCTCGAGCACGGGAGGTGCGTCGAATCCGCCGCGCACCGCGAGGTAGCTGCGCACGCCGGACGTGGGGGAGCCGAGCTGCAGCTCGTCGCCGTCGTCGAGGGCGAAGGCCGCGCCGAAGGGCACGGTGCGAGGGAGGACGCCGTCCACGGTCAGCTCGACCTCGGCGCCGGCGACGGCCACCACCTGCGGGCCGTGTGCCCGCAGGCGCAGGCCGCCATAGGCGACCTCCAGGGTGGGGTCGCCCGGGGCGTTGCCGACGAGTCGGTTCGCCTGCCGGTGGGCGGGCGCATCCAGTGATCCGGAGGCCGAGACGCCCATGCTGGCGTAGCCGTCGCGCCCGAGGTCCTGGAACAGCGTCTGCAGGCCGGGGGAGACCACCTCGAGGGCGGAGCCGCGGCCGTCTGCCCCCTCGGGTTGCGCCTGATCGGTCTGCTTGGGTGCGTTCGCGCGTTCAGCGCTCACGGTCGCGCGCGCCCGCTCGGTCGCGGCGTCGACGCTGAACGTGACGATGTCGCCCGGCGCCATGAAGGCGGCAGGGTCGCGGTCGAGATCCCACATGGGGACCTCCGTGGTGCCGATGAGCTGCCAGCCGCCGGGGCTCTCGCGAGGGTAGACGCCGCTGTAGGTGCCGGCGAGGGCGACCGAGCCTGCGGGGATGCGGGTGCGCGGGGTCGACCGGCGTGGCACGTCGAGCACGGGGTCGTCGCCCGTCAGGTAGGCGAAGCCGGGCGCGAAGCCCACGAACCCGACCGTGAAGGTCGCGTTCGTGTGGCGGCGCACGACTTCGTCGGCGGAGATGCCGAGGAGGTCGGCGACCTCCGCGAGGTCCTCACCGTCGTACCGCGTCGGGATCTCGAGACGCCGCGGCTCTCCCGCACGCACGCCGCTGAGGTCGGCCGCCCGGGCGGCGGCTTCGATCTCGTCGGCGGTGACCCGTGCAGGCCGGAACGGGACGAGCAGGGTGCGGGCACCCGGCACCATCTCGCCGACGCCGGGGATGCGCAGGGCGGTCATGGCGTCGAAGAGCGCGATCGTCTCGTCGAGGCTGTCGCACTCGATGAGGACCGCGTCGTCGCGGGCGGTGAGGACTCTCATGGGGTGGGCTCAGCTCCTCGCGGTCGCGGTCGCGGACGTGGTGGCCGCTGTCGCCGCCGCTGCTGGCGCGAAGGGGCGCAGCTCGACGCCGGCCTCGGTGAGCGCGTGCCGCACCTGCCTGGCCATGTCGGTGGCTCCGGGGCTGTCGCCGTGCACGCAGATCGAGTCGGCGCGCAGCTCGAGCGTGCTGCCGTCGATGGCCTCGAGGAGGCCTTCCGTCGCGAGGCGCACCATGCGCTTCGCGATCTCGTCGACGTCGTGCAGCACGGCTCCCGGCTCCCGGCGGGAGACGAGGGTGCCCTGCGGGGTGTACGCGCGGTCGGCGAACGCCTCGATCGCGGTGGCCAGGCCCGCCTCGGTCGCGAGCCGGAGCACGGCCGAGCCAGGCATGCCGAGGAGCACGAGGCTCGGGTCGACGAGGCGCACGGCCTCGACGACGTCGGCGGCCTGGCGCTCGTCGTGCACGATCGTGTTGTAGAGGGCGCCGTGCGGCTTCACGTAGCTGACGCTGGTCCCCTCGGCGGCCGCGAGTGCTTGCAGCGCGCCGATCTGGTAGATCACGTCGGCGACGAGATCGTCGGAGGCGACGTCGATGTTGCGGCGCCCGAAGCCGGCCAGGTCGCGGTAGCCGACGTGCGCGCCGATCGCGACCCCTGCATCCGCCGCCCCCTTGACGGTGGAGCGGATGGCGCGCGGGTCGCCTGCGTGGAAGCCGCAGGCGACGTTGGCGCTCGTGACGATGCCGAGCATCTCCTGGTCGTCGCCGAGGGTCCAGCGGCCGAAGCCCTCGCCGAGGTCGCTGTTGAGGTCGATGGCACGTGCGTTCATGTGGTCAGCCTTTCGCTCGGGAATGCGGATCAGGTGTTGAGGAGGTCGAAGATCGGTCCGACCGCGTTGACCGCCATGTACCAGGTGATGACCGTCGCGAGCGTGCCGATGATCAGCAGCCACTTCGGGTACTTCGCACCGCCGAGCTTCGACGGGCGGAACCAGCCGATGTACATGAACAGCGTGAGGCCGATGGGCAGGATGAGGCCGTTGAAGCCGCCGACGAAGACGAGCAGGGTGGCTGGCGGGGTGCCGATGGACAGGTAGACGGCGAGCGAGAAGACGATGAAGCCCACGGTCCAGAAGTCGGCGGCGCGGCCGGCGATGCGCTTCGAGAACACGGGGAGGAACGAGACCGAGGTGTAGGCGGCGCCGATGATGCTCGTGAGGGCGGCGAGCCAGAAGATGGCGCCGAAGATGCGGAAGCCGGCCTCGCCCGCGGCTGCCTGGAAGGCATCGGCGGCGGGGTTGAGGGTCGTGTCGAGGACGACGCCGCTCGCGACGACGCCGAGGATGGCGAGGAACAGCACGTAGCGCATGACGCCCGTGATGACGATGCCGGTGACGGCCGCGCGGTTGACCTGTCTGATGTGCTCGGGCCCGGCGTTGCCGGAGTCGAGGAGCTTGTGTGCGCCCGAGTAGACGATGTACCCGCCGACGGTGCCGCCGACGATGGTCGTGATGGTGGCGAAGTTGATGGTGTCGGGGAGGATCGTCTGGCGCAGCGCGTCGCCGATGGGCGGCTGGGCCACGATCGCGACGATGACGGTGAGGATGATCATGGCGACGCCCGCGACGATGACGACGCGGTCCATGACGATGCCGGCACGCTTGATGAGGAAGATGGCGATGGCGATCGCGGCGCTGATGACGGCGCCGATCTTCACGTCGAGGCCGAGGAGCACGTTGAGGCCGAGCCCGGCGCCGCCGATGTTCCCGATGTTGAAGACGAGGCCGCCGATGACGATGAGCACGGCGAGGGCGTAGCCGCTGCCGGGCAGAGCGTCGTTCGCGAGGGCGCTCGCGCGCTTCCCGGAGAGCGTGATCATGCGCCAGATGTTGAGCTGGACGGCGAGGTCGATGATGACCGAGATGAGGATGCCGAAGGCGAACGCCGCGCCGAGCTGCTGGGTGAAGGTCGCCGTCTGCGTGATGAAGCCGGGGCCGATGGCCGAGGTGGCCATGAGGAAGAGGGCGCCGACCAGGGAGGTGCGGCGGGCTTTCGCGTACTGCTTGAGCTTCTCGGGGGTGCTCGCCTCGTCGGCGGCGGCGGAGGTGCCGGCGGGTGAGGCCGATGATGCGGGAGGAGGTGTAGAGGACATGACTCGTTCCAGGTCGGTAGGGGAGCAGCGAGTGATTGCGGCAACCCTACGGTTGTTCAACGCTGAGCAACAGATTGTTCAACGATAGACGCGTAAATGTCTTGTTACAAGATGTATCGGGGTTGTTTCCGGAATCCGATCGACGAGTTCGACGCCCGAGCCCGCCGGTAGAGTTCGAAGCGTGAACGCAGCCGACGAGACCCTCGACAGGGCCGAGCGGGCGGCCTCGAGCCTCCGCCAGATGATCGTCGCGGGCGAGATCGTTCCCGGTCAGCGCCTCTCGGAGAGCGCGATGACGGAGCGGCTCGAGGTCTCGCGCAACACCCTTCGCGAGGCGTTCCGCATGCTCACGGCGGAGCGGCTGCTCACCCGCCGCCCCAATGCCGGCGTCTTCGTCGCCGTCCCCTCGCTCGCATCCATCCTCGACATCTACCGGGTGCGACGCATGATCGAGGTGCAGGCGTTGCGCGCGGCCCCCGGTCGGCACCCGGCAGGCACGCGGATGCGAGAAGCCGTCGGGCGTGCGCTCCAGGGTCGCGAGGCCGGCGACTGGGCCGCCGTCGGCACCGCGAACATGGAGTTCCACACGGCGATCGTCGCGCTCGCGGACAGCGAGCGGCTCGACCGCGTCTACGCGAACGTCTCCGCCGAGCTCCGGCTCGCCTTCGGGTTCCTCGAGGACCTCGAGTACCTGCACGCCCCGTACATCGAGCTCAACCAGCGGGTGCTCGCTCTCCACATCGCGGGCGACACCGAGGACGCCGCCCAGGCGCTCGACGAGTACCTCGTGAGGTCGGAGCGCACCGTGCTCGCGGCCTACGCGCGCATCGCGCCTGAGCCGACGATCTGATCCGAGGACCGCATCCGACGCTCTGCGCCGATCCAACCGCCACGCATCTGACGTCCCAACCCGCCCCCTTGAAGGAGCCCGCCGTGTCGCTCACCGCCCTCGTCGTCCGCCACGTGGTCTTCGAGGACCTCGGCCTGCTCCGTGAGGTGCTCACCGCGCGCGGGTACGGCATCCGCTACCTGGAAGCCGGGCAGGACGAGATCACCGCGGACGAGCTGCTCGCGGCCGACCTCGTCGTGGTGCTCGGCGGACCGATCGGGGTGGGGGATGCGGAGCACTACCCGTTCCTCGCGCCCGAGATCGCGGCGATCGGAGCTCGGGTCGAGGCCGATCGCCCGACGCTCGGTGTGTGCCTCGGAGCCCAGCTCATGGCGGCAGCCATGGGCGCCGCCGTTGCGCCGACGGGCAGGGTCGAGATCGGCTTCTCGCCGCTGACGCTCACGGAAGACGGAGCGGGCTCTGTGCTCGAGGGGCTGCGCGACGTGCCGGTGCTGCACTGGCACGGCGACCAGTTCGAGATTCCCGCCGGCGCCGCGCGGCTGGCCGAGACCCCGGGCTTCCCGAACCAGGCGTTCGCCGCGGGCCCGAACCTGCTCGGCCTGCAGTTCCACCTCGAGGTCGACCCGCAGATGGTCGAGACGTGGCTCATCGCGAACGCCTACGAGCTGGCGATGCACGAGCTCGACCCGCGGAACATCAGGGCGGATGCGCTCGAGCTCGCGCCTCGTCTGACGGCTGCCGCCCGCGAGGTCGTCGGCGCCTGGGTCGACGGTCTCGCCGGGTAGACGCCCGGATCTCGCCCCGGGCGCCTACCGGTAGTAGACGGCGAGCGGGTAGTCGCCGTCGTGGCGCACCTCGATTGGGGGTGCCGAAGACGTGCTCGAGGGTCTCGGTCGTCATGAGGTCCTTCGGGCTGCCGGAGTGCGCGAGCTGCCCGTCGGTGAGGGCGATGATGTTGTCGGCGTAGGCGGCGGCGAAGTTGATGTCGTGGATGACGATCACGAACGTCTTGCCGAGTTCGTCCGCGGCCCGGCGAAGCTGGCCCATCATGGCGACGGCGTGCTTCATGTCGAGGTTGTTGAGGGGCTCGTCGAGGAGGATGTAGTCGGTGTCCTGCGCGAGCACCATGGCGACGTAGGCCCGCTGCCGCTGCCCGCCGGAGAGCTGGTCGAGGTAGCGGTGCTCGAGGGTCGTAAGGTCGAGGAACTCGATGGCCCGGTCGATGTGCTGCTTGTCTGCTGGCGTGAGCCGCCCCTGCGAGTGGGGGAAGCGGCCGAAGCCGACGAGCTCCCGCACCGTGAGGCGGGTGACGAAGTGGTTCTCCTGCCGGAGGATGGAGACGACCTTCGCGAGGTCGCGGCTCTTCGCCTTCGTCACGTCGTGGCCGCCGACGGTGACCGTGCCGGTGCTCGCATCCGTCAGCCTGCCGACGATCGTCAGCAGCGTCGACTTGCCGGCGCCGTTCGGGCCGACGAGGGCCGTGATGCCGCCTGCGGGGATGTCGAGGCTGACGGGCCCGAGCACGGTCGCCTTGCCGTAGGTCTTGGTGACGTTCGAGAGCGAGATCACAGGGCGCCCTTTCGGAGCAGGTAGCTAAGCGGAGTCACAGCGCACCTTTACGTAATAGGTAACAGATGAAGAAGAGGCCGCCGACGAACTCGATGATGATCGAGAGGGTGCCGGCCGCGTAGAACACGTGGCGGAGCACGAAGTAGCCGCCGAGCAGGGTGAGCATGCCGAGGAGCATCGCGAACGGGATGACGTGCTTGTGCTGCGAGGACCCGGTCAGCTGGTAGGCGAGGGTCGCGACGATGAACCCGAAGAACGTCATGGGGCCGACGAGGGTCGTCGAGATGGAGATGAGCACGGCCGTCAGGATGAGGAGCACCGTGACCTTGCGCTTGTAGGCGACGCCGAGGTTGACGGCGGTGTCGCGGCCGAGGGCGAGCACGTCGAGGGTGTTCCTGGTGCGCCAGATGAAGGCGAGCACGACCGCGATAATGAGCGCGGCCCACGGCAGGTACTCGGGGTTCGAGTTGCTGAGGTTGCCGAAGAGCTTCGCCGAGAGCACGTCGAACTCGCTCGGCGTGAGGAGGCGCTGCATGAAGGTCGAGAGCGAGCCGAAGCCCACGCCGAAGACGACGCCGATGAGCAGCATGATGTGGAGGTTGCCGCGCTTGCCGGAGAAGAGCCACGTGTAGAGCACGGTCGCGAAGCCCACCATGAGGAAGCTCTGCAAAAACACCTTGGGGAGGCCGTCGGTCGAGGCGAGGGCCGCGCCGCCGAGGAAGAACACGAGGGCGGTCTGGAAGACGACGTAGATGGCGTCGAACCCCATGATCGAGGGGGTCAGGATGCGGTTGCCGGTCGCCGTGTGGAAGAGCACCGTGGCGACGGCCTGGCAGGCGGCGACGATGATGACGGTCGCGACCGTGACGACTCGCAGGTTGACGGCGAGCCAGAAACCGCGACTGCCGGGCTCCATGGCGATGTCGTAGGTGAGCACGCCGACGGCCGAGAGGACGACGAGGGCGCCGAGGATGCTGAAGCGCAGCCAGAGGCGGGGCGGCTTGGCGGGCTTGGACGCGTCGCTGACCTTGTCGCCGACGCGGCGGGCTGTGGATCTCGGGGAGCGGGGCACGGTGTCAGCCATCGCGCCGCATCCGGAGCAGGAGGGTGATGAAGACGGCGGCGCCGACCATGCCGAGGATCATCGAGACGGGCAGCTCGAAGGGCATGCGGATGACGCGGCCGATGATGTCGCAGACGATGATGATGCCCACGCCGAGCACGCACACCCATGGCAGGTTCGACCTGAGGTTGTCGCCGCGGGCCATGGAGACGAGGTTCGGCACGATGAGCCCGAGGAACGGCAGGAAGCCGACGACGACGGTCGTGACGCCGGTCGCGATGGCGACGAGCGCGGTGCCGATGAACATGACGAGGTTGTAGTTGACGCCGAAGTTCGTGGCGATGTCCTTGCCGAGGCCGGCGACCGTGAAGCGGTCGGCGACGAAGTAGGCGATGACGACGATGATGGCGACGATCCACAGCACCTCGTAGCGGCCGCGCACGACGCTCGTGAAGCTGCCCATGAACCAGGTGCCGAGCATCTGCAGGTAGTTCGTCTCGATGGCGAGCCAGGTGGTGAAGGCGGAGACGACGGCGCCGAGCATGATGCCGATGAGGGGCACGATGAGGGCCGAGCGGAGGGCGACGCGGCGCAGCACGGCGAGGAACACCATGGTGCCGATGAAGGCGGAGGCGCTGGCCATGACCATGCGGGTCGTGAGGCCCGCTGTGGGCACGACGATGTAGCTGACGAGCAGGCCGAGGGCGGACCACTCGGTGGTGCCCGTCGTCGTGGGCTCGACGAAGCGGTTCTGGGTGAGCAGCTGCAGGATGAGGCCGGAGACGCTCATGGCGCATCCGGCCAGCACGAGGGAGACGGTGCGGGGGACGCGGGAGATCCAGATCATCTCGCCGCCGAACTCGTTCCCCGCGATGTCGTAGGCGCCCACGAAGAGGGAGAGGACGGCGAGGCCGAGCACCACGGCGATGCCAACCGGGAGGGCGCCTCGGCGGTTGAGGAGCGGCACGCGGTACGCGGGGGTGATCCGCGGCGCCGATGCGGCCGGGGGTGGGGCTGTTGCTGTCATTCGCTCGCTGTCATGGGCTGGCGGCTGGGTGCTGTAGTGCGTCTGCTGCGCTGTGCCCCGCTGCCCGGACGACGTGGGGGCGCCTTCCGAGCGGCGGGGCACAGGGCGGGTGCGCTGCCTAGCTGTTGGCGCCGGCGAACGCCGCGGCGACGTCGGCGTAGAGGCCGGTGTAGGCCTGGATGCCCTCGTCGAGGTAGAACGTCGGGTCGAGGTAGACGATCTGGTTCTTCTGCACGGCTGGCACGTTCTGGAGTGCCTCGGCGCCCGCGATGAGGTCGGCGGCTGCGGTCGCGCCCTCTTCGCCGGTGCCGGCGTCACGGTCGAGCACGATCATCCACTCGGGGTTGGCCTGCGCGATGGCCTCGACGCTGATGTCGTCGCCGTGGGAGGCGTCTTCAGCGGCCTGGTCGATGGCCGGGGTGAGGCCGATCGTGGGGAAGAGCTGGCCGACGCCGCGGCCCTCACCCGGTGCCGCGTAGGCGATCTCGCCGCCGGAGGTGATGAGCCCGACAACCGAGTCGGTGCCGTTGTAGGCGCTCTTCGCGTCGGCGATGGCCGTGTCGAAGGCGGCGATCGTCTCTGCGGCCTCTCCTTCCTTGTCAAAGATCTGGCCGAGGATCTCGACCTGGCGCTTCAGCTCACTCGTCGCCTCTTCGCCGTCGCGGGCGTTGATCTCGATGGTGGTCGGCTGCATCGCCTTGAGGTCCTCGTAGTAGTCCTGGAAGCGGTAGCCGCCGATGATGAGGTCGGGGTCTGCCTCGATGACGGCCTCGAGGTCGGGCTCGCGGTGGAGGCCGACGTCGAGCACCTCGTCGCCACCGGCGAGGTCCGGCCAGACGCTCTCCATGAGCGGCTTGGGGGCCGCGACGACGTCGATGCCCCAGTCGCTGAGGGTCTGGAACGTGGTGTTGTCGAGGGCGACGACGCGCTCCGGGTTCACGGGCACTTCGATCTCGCCGTGGTTGTCGGTGATCGTGACGGTTCCGGACGCTGCTGCCGCGGCATCCGCATCGGCGGCAGGTGCGGAGTCGGCCGGGGCGCATCCGGCGAGCAGGAGCGCCGAGATGGCGAGGAGGCCGGCTCCCTGGATGCGGGCGGCGGTGCGCCGGGTGGGGGCGGTGAGCGTTTTGGGCATGGCGGATCCTCGGTTCGGGGATGGGCTGTGTTTCGCGCACAGGTGATGTTTCGGGCACGGATGTAAAGCCGCTGCAGGGGCCGCACGGGCGCTTCGGGGCGGACGGGCCAAGCCTGCGAATCGTGCTGATCATCCAGCGCGACTCGGCTTCGAGTAAGGCGAGCCTATCTTAAGTTCTGGGGCCGGGTTGGGCGATCTTGAGTGGAGTTCCGGGGAGAAGTGCCCGGCGCGAGATAGGCGCGAGACCATGGGGCAATGCCTTCTTCTCGTCCTTCGATGATCCCCGGTTGGCGTGACCTCACGACGATGGGCCCCTACCGCCGCGATCACTGGGTGGCGCTTCGGGTCGCCTTGGCGATCGGGGTGCCGCTGGTGCTCCTGTGGGCGACGGGGTCGATGCCGTTCGCGATCTTCGCCGTCTTCGGAGCGTTCACGAGCGTCTACGGTCGTGGGCTCAGCGTGTTCGGTCGGTTCCGGATGCAGTCGATCGCGGCGGGTTCGCTCCTCGCGTCGGTCGGCGTGGGCGCCGTCATCGCGCTCTCGCCTGGCCGGGCTCTGCTCGTGCTGCCCGCTGCGGCGATGTGGGCGTTCCTCATGTCGCTCCTCGGCGACCGTGTGCGGTGGGCTCCACCAGGGCCGATGTTCCAGATCTTCGCGCTGGCCGCCATCGCGGCGCTCGCGGTGGGTGGCGAGGTGCTGCTGGTCGGCATCGGCGTCGCGGTTGTGACGGCGGCATGGTCGTTGCTGCTCGGGCTCGCGTTCGGCGCTGTCGGTGTCGTCGTGGATCGGGCGCGTGCGCGCACCGGGGCAGCCGCGACGTCGCAGCCGTCGAGTGCCGCTGCCGCTAGGACCGCCGCCGCTGCCGCTGGGGCCGATCCGGCACGCGCTGGGGCCGCGGGTTCTGGTGCCGACGCGGCACGTTCGGGTCTGGCGCCGGTGACGGGGTCGATTCGGTCGGTCCGCCCGGCGCGTTCGTCGGCGATCGGTCGGGCGACGATGTTCGCGGTCGGCACCCTCATCGCCGGTGCCATCCCGCTGCTGATCGGCATCGGGCATCCGTACTGGGCGATGGTGTCTGCGATCGCGGGTCTGTCTGCGGCGACGGGGTTCCATCGGGTGCTGCGGGCGACGCATCGACTTGTGGGCACGGTGCTGGGTCTTGGCGTGGCAGCGGTGCTGCTGGCGTTCGAGCCGAGCTGCTTGGTCGTGGTGCTGCTGGTGATCGCGCTGCAGGGTGGGGTGGAGCTGTTCATCGTGCGCAACTACACGATCGGGTTGCTGTTCCTGACGCCACTGGTGCTGGTCATGGGCCGCCTGGCGGGTGACGTCTCTGCGGGCCAGCTGCTGCTGGAGCGCGGCGTCGAGACGGCCATCGGCGTGGCGGTCGCGATCGGCATCGCGGTGCTGCTCGAGTGGAGGCCCAGATGGCAGTCGCCTGCCTCTTCCAAGGTATAGATCACCAGGGGGCTTGCCGCAAGACCCCGTCGAGGCACCAGAATGAGCGATCGTGACATCTCCTGTTGAAGTCTTTGCCCTGCCGCCGCACCTGTCGTTCAAGTCGGACCCCGAACTCGTCGGCGAGGATGCCAGCCAGTTCGCGGCGATCGCCGGGGCCCTGTCGCGCCAGAAGCGTGAGCTGGCGTCGCGGCTCGACGAGCTTCGGCTCACCGATGGAGGGGCGGGGCAGCAGGCGCTCGACCGCGATACGGAGATCCACCGCCTGTCGCGGCAGCTTCGCGGGCTCGAGCGGTTCGGGGTGGACGCGTGCCTTGGGCGTATGACGCCGGCGGACGGGTCTCCGGATATCTACGTGGGGCGCTTCGGACTCGCGGATGAGGACGGGCGGCGCCTCCTGATCGACTGGCGGGTGCCGGCGGCTGAGCCGTTCTTCGCGGCGACGCACGCGAATCCGCTTGGCCTGGCGAGTCGGCGGCGGTACCGGTGGAACGTGGAGCGGGTCGTCGACTACTGGGACGAGGTGTTCGTGCCCGAGGAGATGGCGGGGCGGGTGGCGCTCGACGACCAGTCTTCGTTCATCGCGAGCCTCGGCTCCGCGCGGTCTGGCGAGATGCGGGATGTGCTCGGCACGATCCAGGCCGATCAGGATGCGATCATCCGGGCGGGTTCGCGCGGCGCCCTGGTCGTGGATGGCGGGCCGGGAACCGGCAAGACGGTGGTCGCCCTGCACCGCACGGCGTTCCTGCTCTACTCCGACCCGCGCTTCAAGCAGGGCCGCGGCGGGGTGCTCTTCGTCGGGCCGAGCCGCCCCTACCTGAACTACGTCGCGAACGTGCTGCCGAGCCTGGGGGAGGACAGCGTGCAGCTGTGCACGCTGCGCGACCTGCTGCCCGAGGGGGCGGATGCGCGTGACGAGGCCGACGCATCCGTCGCCCGCCTGAAGTCGTCGCTCGATCTGGTGCGCGCCGTGGGGAAGGCGGTGCGCTACCACCAGCGTCCGCCGCGGGCACCGTTCACGGTGACGACGACGGACTCGCAGGAGCTGACGCTCGACGCGGCCGACTGGGCGGAGGCGTTCGTGGCCTACGAGCCTGGGCTCACCCACAACGAGGCTCGAGAGCAGGTGTGGGAGGAGGTGCTGCGACTGCTCGTCGACAAGCGCTCGCCGAGCGCGTCGGAGCACTCGGTGCGGGCGACGCTCATGCGCGACGAGCGGCTGCGGGTTGCGTTCGCGAAGGCGTGGCCGCTGCTCGATCCGGCCTCGGTGATCGCCGATCTGTGGTCGGTGCCGGCGTACCTGCAGTGGTGCGCTCCCGAGCTGGGTGCCGATGAGGTGCGTCGGCTGCAGCGCCCGGATGCTCGTGCTTGGACTGTCTCGGACCTCCCGCTCATCGACGTGGCGAGGCGCCTCACGGGCGACCCGAACGAGTTCCGGCAGCGGGCGCGACGGGCTGAGGCGCTGGCGTCGCAGCAGGAGAACATGTCGCACGTTGTCGACAACCTCATCGAGGGCGATGACGACGGGGAGGGGCTGGTCACGATGCTGCGGGTCGAGGATGCGCAGCAGTCGCTCATCGACGAGGATTCCCTGCCGCCCGTCGACTTCGACGAGCTCGCGGGGCCGTTCGCGCACGTGGTGATCGACGAGGCGCAGGAGCTGACGGACGCGGAGTGGGCGATGCTGCTGGCGAGGTGCCCGTCGAGGAGTTTCACGATCGTCGGCGACCGGGCGCAGGCGCGTCACGGGTTCCGAGAGACCTGGGAGGAGCGTCTGGCGCGCGTCGGTCTGCCGAAGGTCGAGGTCGCCCAGCTCACGATCAACTACCGCACGCCGGAGGAGGTCATGCTCGAGGCCGCACCCGTCATCCTCGAGGCCCTTCCCGACGCGAACGTGCCGGTCTCGGTGCGCAGCAGCGGTCTCCCGGTCGTGTACGGCGGTGTCGCTGACCTGCAGGGCGTGCTGGACGCGTGGCTCGACGAGCACCTCGACGGGATCGCGTGCGTCATCACCGCGGTGGGCAGCGACCGGTCCCTCGCCTACGACAACCGCGGGCGGGTGCGCTCGCTCACTCCGGAGACCGCGAAGGGCCTCGAGTTCGATCTCGTGGTGCTCATCGACCCTGACCGCTTCGGAACAGGCATCGAGGGTGCCGTCGACCGCTACGTCGCGATGACGAGGGCGACGCAGCAGCTGGTGGTGCTGGCCACGGAATGACGGTGCCGCGACGGGTCGTGCTTGCCGGGCGGACCTCACGCGGCGACGGCGAAGTACTCGGCCTTCTCGAACAGGCGCACGCCCTCCCTGGACGCGAGGAGCTGCGCCCGCACGGACAGTTCTCTCACCTCGCAGACGATGCCGAGCGCGGCAGCCCAGAGACGCTCATCTGAAGTCGAGTCGCCGGGCCCAGGTCTCTCCCACGTGAGCATGACGCTCGCGGCCTGCAGCTCGTCGATCATGCGGGAGATGACGCTGGCGATCCGCTCGAGCTGCGGGTGGGTCGGGCGTTGCGGGTAGGCCTCGATCGGCATGAGCACGGGGAGCGCGTGATCGTCGGCGTCGAGGAACATGAGCCAGAGCTGGCGCCGGTAGGCCTGTCCGACAAGAGCGGTCACATGACGCAGGACGTCCTCGTCGGTGGTGATGGGGTCGGTCATCGGGGCTGGGATCGCTGTCATGGCACGAGTCTGCGCTCGGCGACTCGGGACGCGGCCGCTTTTCTCGCCCGCTGTGCACGGACCCGCATCCACAGCCCAGGTGCCTGCGAAGTCGAGCGGAGCGCCTGCGTGGCGAGCTCGGGCGGAGGCAGGTGGGGGCGGCCTCGAGACGGCGGAGGGGCGCCGAGGTCTGTGACGCCGAGCACCCGCGGGCCTTGGCAGGGTGGCCGCGCCGTGTGAAGCTGACTTGGTGACGACTTCCCCCGCCAGCAGACAGGTCTCGCGACGCCTGCACGGCCCACGCGATCCGGGCGACGCGTGGGTGTACTCCGACACCGGTCAGCGCTACTGGGGCAGGTTCGGCGCG
Organism: Pseudoclavibacter sp. JSM 162008; assembly: GCF_041366455.1. NCBI lineage: Bacteria > Bacillati > Actinomycetota > Actinomycetes > Micrococcales > Microbacteriaceae > Pseudoclavibacter > Pseudoclavibacter sp. JSM 162008. The sequence goes on along the minus strand of NZ_JBEWYX010000013.1, from coordinate 6,845 downwards.
GCAGGTCTGGTAGCTGCAGACCCGCAACGCGGGATCCTCCTGCAGCACCGTGCCGAGTGGAGCCACCACGGCGGCACCTGGGGCATTCCGGGCGGCGCCCTCCACGAGGCTGAGCTGCCGACCGTCGGGGCGCTGCGCGAGGCCGCCGAGGAGGCCGGAGTGCCTGCCGAGGCCATGACGCCGCTCTTCACCAGCGTGCTGGAGCTCGGCTTCTGGCGCTACACGACGCTCGTCGCCCGCGTCGTCCACCCCTTCGAGCCCGTGATCGCCGACGCGGAGAGCCTCGAGCTGCGGTGGGTCCCCATCGACGAGGTCGACGACCTGCCCCTCCATCACGGGTTCGCTGCCGCCTGGCCCGAGCTTCGGTCCGCGCTCGCGGTGCGGCCGGTGGTCATCGTCGATGCGGCGAATGTCGTCGGCTCGGTGCCGGATGGCTGGTGGCGGGACCGCGCCGGCGCTGCCGAGCGTCTGCTCGCGAAGGTGCACGCTTTCGCGCTCGCCGGAGCGCGAGCCGCAGTATCCAGCGTCCCGACCGCGGCCTCCGGGTCGACCTCGGGCGTTCCCTCGCACGCCTCCCGAAGTGCCACAAGCGCGGGCGTCCCCGCGGCAGACCTCGGACTGACCGGGGATCGGTGGTTCCCGGAGTTCGCTGTCGTCGTCGAAGGTGCCGCGCGGGATGCCAGTTGCCCGGCCTCCAGCGAATCGGTGAAGAACGCCGCGGTCAGCGTGGTCCGGGCCACCGCATCCGGAGACGACGCGATCGTCGACGAGGCTCGTCGTCGCCTGGCGATGGGGGAGTCCGTGACGGTCGCGACGAGCGACCGGGAGCTGGGCGAACGTGCGGTGGCGGTCGGTGCCAGCGTGCGCGGCGTGGGGTGGCTGCGGGATCTGGTCGGCTACGGGGCCCGGCGCTCCCTCGAGCCGTAGCACTCGCCCTGCGCGGTCCTCCCAGGTGGCACGCCGGGAGTGCACGGCGGGCGTTCGGGCGACACGAGGGGACTTCGGATGCCGCGTGCGTACGTTCACGGAGTCCCGGTAACGGGAGCGCCCCGAGCGGGCGCCTCAGCGTGCAGGATTCGACCCCGAGGAGCAGTACATGACTGACCACACCACGCACGACGGCCACGGCACGCACTCGAACGCGACGCAGTCCGATGAGGTCGCGAAGATCGCGAAGCTCGTCAAGGACTTCCGCTTCGCCATGCTCACGACGATCGAGGGCTCGGGTTCGCTGGTCGCGCATCCGCTCACGATCCAGGAGGCGGAGTTCGACGGCGACCTGTGGTTCCTGATTCAGAAGGACTCGACCACGGTGCGGAACCTGGGCGCGGACTCGCGTGCCGGGGTGTCACTGAGCTCGAACGACTCGTGGGTCTCGCTGTCGGGCACTGCCGGACTCGTGGATACGCCGGAGAAGCTGCGCGAGCTGTGGAACCCTGCGGCGGAGGCGTGGTTCCCGAACGGACCAGAGGACCCGAACGTGGGCGTGCTGAAGTTCTCGGCGAGCGGCGCCGAGTACTGGGACAGCCCAGGCGGCCGCATCGCGACTGCCTTCAGCTTCATCAAGTCGAAGGTGTCCGGCGAGCCGCTCGAGGGTGACAACGCCAAGGTCGAGCTGTAAGCAGAACTGCAGCAGGCTTCGGTGGCCCGGTCCCGCGCTCAGCGGGGCCGGGCCACTCGTCTCGGCGGGCACGGGCTCGTCAACACCCACGACCCATTCAGTTAGATCGTTTAGCTTCTTTGCATGTCCTCCGATCTGCTTCGTCGTCTGTTCGTGACCGTCTCTGGAATCCTCTGCGTCGTCGGGACCCTCTTCGGGGTGGGCCTGTTCGGCGGCACCGAGGTCAATCAGTCGTCGAGCGGCAACCTCTCCGCCGACGCCACACTCATCGCTCCCGCTGGCACCGCGTTCTCGATCTGGTCGGTCATCTACCTGGGCCTGTTCGCGTACGTCGTCTGGCAGTGGCTGCCGAAGCAGGCGCACTCCGCCAAGGCGCGGGCCACCGGCTGGTGGGCCGCCCTCTCCATGCTCCTCAACGCGGGGTGGCTGCTGGTCACCCAGTTCGGCCTCATCTGGGTGAGCGTCGGCGTCATCGTCGCGCTGCTCGCCGTCTGCATCGTGCTCGTGAGCCGCATCGCCGCGCATCCCGCCGAAAACTGGGGTGAGCGCCTCGCCGTCGACACCACGTTTGGCCTCTACCTGGGCTGGGTGTCGGTCGCCACGCTCGCGAACCTTGGCGCCGCCATCGTCTCGACAGGTGTCGCAGCTGAAAGCACGCTCGGCGAGATCTCCACGACCGCCGCACTTGTCGCCGTCCTCGGCCTCGCAACGTTCTACATCTGGCGTTGGAAGAACCTCGCCGTCTCGGCCGCCATCATCTGGGGTGTCGCCTGGGTCGGCTTCGGGCGGCTCTCGGATGCACCCGAGTCGACGCTTGTCGGCGTCGTCGCGCTTGCGGTTGCGGTTCTCATCGCGGTGACCGGCCTGCTCGCGAAGTCCATCGACTGGCGCAGCGCCAAGAACTCGACGCCGCCCCTGGCCTGAGCCGAGCCCCGTTCGTCCGCTCTCTCGCGTCGGCACTACCACCGAGATAGCGGACGACACGGGAATCGATCATCGAATCCTTGACGTTCCGCTGAACCGACGCCTACACTCGGAACCCTTGGGGGACGCGTTCTTGAGACGCCTTGTCTGGTGCGATTCCAGAGTCCTCCACCAATTCTTTTCGGTGCTTTTTCTTCGGACGAGTTCTAAGCTCTGGCCATGAGCACCGTGTGCTGTTTCCCCCATTCGCGGTTGTCGCCTCGATGACAGCCGCACGCCGCTCCACCTCGTCTTCGACGGAGGGTAATGACGCGGGTGACGCCCCGCCGGGAGTGGGGCTCGAGCGCGGCCTCAGCAATCGGCACATCCAGCTGATCGCCATCGGCGGTGCGATCGGCACCGGACTGTTCCTGGGGTCCGGCATCGGCATCCATAAGGCGGGTCCGTCGATCCTGCTCGTGTACGTGGTTGTCGGAGCGATGCTGTTCGTGATGATGCGAGCGATGGGGGAGCTGCTGCTCTCCAATCTCGGATATCGCACGTTCCAGGATTTCGCGGCCGACTACCTCGGGGAATGGGCGCGGTTCTTCATCGGCTGGACCTATTGGCTCTGCCTCATCTCGATCGCGACCGCGGATATGGTCGGTGTGCAGACGTATGCGAGGTTCTGGTGGCCCGACCTTCCCGGTTGGGTGCCGATGGTCGTCGCGGTCGCGTTTGTGCTCGCCTTGAATCTGATCGCGGTGCAGGCCTTCGGCGAGGCCGAGTTCTGGTTTGCACTCATCAAGGTCGTGACGATTCTCGGGCTCATCGTGGTCGGCCTCTTCCTCATCGTGACGTCGTTCACGGCCCCGCACGGTGACACCGCGAGCGTCGCGCATCTCTGGGACGACGGCGGCTTCTTCCCCAATGGCTTCGTCGGATTCCTTGGCGGCTTCCAGATCGCGATCTTCGCGTTCGCCGGCATCGAGCTCGTCGGCACCACCGCCGCCGAGGCGAAGGACCCTGAGAAGAACCTGCCGAGGGCCATCAACCAGGTGCCGCTGCGCATCCTGTTCTTCTACGTGCTCGCGCTCGGCGTCATCATGTGCGTCACGCCCTGGAGCGAGATCGACCCGAGCGAGAGTCCGTTCGTGGCGCTCTTCCTTCTGATCGGGCTGGGTGGGGCGGCGGCGCTCATCAACGCTGTGGTCATGACCTCGGCGGTCTCCGCTGCGAACAGCGGCTTCTTCTCGTCGAGCCGCATGGCGTATGGCCTCGCGACGACGAGGCAGGCGCCGTCGGTGTTCGGCAAGCTGACGCGCACCGCGGTCCCGGGCAATGCCCTGCTGCTGTCGTGCGGGGTCGTGCTGCTGGGTGGCTCGCTCGGGTTGATCTTCGACGACGCCTTCCAGCTGGTGACGGCCGTGTCGTCGATCCTGTTCATCTTCGTGTGGTCGATGATCCTCGCGTCGTACCTCGTGTACCGGCGCCGGCGGCCCGAGCTGCACGCCGCATCCGCCTACCGGTTATGCTTCGGCGTTCCCCTGACGTGGGTGGTGCTGGGGTTCTTCGCGTTCATGCTTGTGGTGCTCGGCCTGTTCGAGGACACTCGCGGCCCGCTGCTGCTGACCCCGGTGTGGTTCGTGATCCTCGGCATCGCGTGGATGCTCGTGCGACGTCGCGCGGGTCGGGTCGCGGCGTCCGGTGGCCCGGAGGGCACGCCTCGCGCGTAGCCTGCCGCGCTTTGCGGATGCTCGTTCAGCTTCCGGTCGACAGTCCGAGCACCGGGTAGAGCACGTTGAAGCCTTCGGTGAGGCCGCCGCTGACGGCGTCGCCGCCGTGGTCGGCGCCTTGCACGATGAAGAGGGTGGTGGCGATGCCGAGGGCTTGGGTGGCGTTGGAGACGGTGGTTGCCATGGACACGAAGTTGGGGTCTTCGCTGCCGGCTGTGAAGATCGCGGTCATGCCCGCGTAGGTGCCTGCTGGGGCGGCTTGGAAGATGTTGATGGGCTTCGACGCTTCGAAGGCGGCGGCGTCTCCGCCGTAGATGTCGGCTTGGACGGCTTCGGGGGTTTCGGATCCCGGGTACTGCTCGCCGGAGACGCTGATGATGTTCTTGAACGTGCCCGGGTCCTTCGCGCCGTACTTCGCTGCGCATCCGCCGCCGTTGGAGTAGCCGGCGACGGTCCAGTACTTGGGGTCCTGGATGACGTTGAGGTTCGCGTTGACCCAGTTGACGACGTCGGTCGTGACGTAGGTTTCGGCGTTGCCGTACTTGGCGGAGTCGGCGCAGGCGGGGTCGACGTCGCCTTGGCCGCCGAGCTGGTCGGCGACGACGACGATGGGTGCGAGGCCGTTGTGGTCGGCGGCGAACTGGTCGAGGACGTCGCTGATGATCGTGGGGTCGGGGTTGCCGACGTAGCCCATCATCATGATGACGACGGGGAGTGCTGGCGCGTTGTCGACGAGGGCCGCCGGTGGCAGGTAGATGCCCGCGTCCCGGGCGACGAAGCCCGACGTTGTGCCGGGGATGGGGACGGAGCCGCGTTCGCCGACCGAGGGCATGTCTGCGGGTGCCTGCCAGGTTGAAGCGAGGGGCTGCGTCGGGGCGGCTCGGTTGTCGGCGTTGAGATCGGGCAGGGTGATCTGGTCTTCTTCGACGATGCCGAACACTGAGCCGAGGGTGGGATTGAGGCCGTAGAGCGCGTTGATGCCGGTTGCGCCGGCGACGAGGTAGGCGAGGATCGAGATGCTCGCGACGATCTTGCGCCAGGGCTTCGAGTGGGGGAAGGATGCGATGGCGAGGCCGCTGCCGGCGAAGGTGGCGGAGGCCCACGTGCCGACGGGGCCTGGAAGCTCGACGCCGAACAGGTCGAGGGTGTTGCCGCCGAGGTAGATGAGGAACCCGACGATGGCGCCGCCGACGATGCCGATGAGTGCGCGCGGCAGCCACCGCTTCGTCTTGCCGTGCTTGCTCTTGCTGTTCTTGCGGATGAGCAGCGTGACCGTGAAGGTGATGGCGACGAGGTAGATGATCCACATCGCCGGCGAGTTGATGATCGGCAGCTCGAGGATGGCGCTCATGCGCGTGCGGGGAACGACATCGGGTGCTCCTTCAGGCGAAGCGTGACGGGGGATTCCTGCGAAGCTGCGGCACTGGTCGACTCAACTTCTCACACAGGGTGAGAGAAAGCTACACGCGGTTGCGGGGTGCCTGGCTGGGTGGCGGCGGGCGGATGTGCGGCGCGGCTTGTGCACGGCGGCGCGGCGTGGGCCGCGGGCCATTGGCAGGCTTCCGCGTCGCCCGGTTGGGCGCTACGTTTCGGGGGTGAGCACCCCCGAGAATGTTGCAGTGACCCCGGTCGATCGTCAGCGGGACGTGCCGCTCGGGGTCGTCATGGTGGGTATGGCCGCGGTCGCCTGGTGGCCGGCGTTCACGCTTGGTGCGTGGGGCGAGGTGTTCTTCGACGACATCCTCGGCTTCTGGGCGGCTTCGACGGCGGCGTTCGTGTTCGTGCTGCTCGAGCGGCGTCCCGTCTGGGGCCGAATCGGTCGTGCGGCCGTGCTGCTGGTGCCGACGGCGTGGCTGGTCCTGAACTTCCTCGTCGACGAAGATTCGGACGACGTCGTTACCGCTCTCGTCGATTTCGCGGCGCTGCTGGTGGTGCTCATCTGCGTGCCGTTCACGTTGTGGGTACTGCTGCGCATCGTGTGGCCGGACTTCGCGTCCAGCACCACGAAGCGCCGACGCTGGCTGATCGTCGCCGTGGTCGGCGGCATCGTCGTCATCGCCTACGTCCTCGGCCTCAACCAGGCGCACTTCCTCACCTGTGACGACTTCTCGATCAGCGGGAACTCACTGCCTGCGGGGTGCGTGCAGGGGAGCTAGTGCGGATCTGCGGCCGGACGCTCAGGCTCGCGATCATCAGCGCGCCCGTCAGGGCCTCGCCCACACCGGCCAGAACGCGAACACCAGCAGCGCGACGACTCCGGTGTTGCTCAGCCAGACTGGGACCGGGGCGCTCGGTTCTCGGTTATGGATGCGCCAGGTCGCGAAACCGACCCTACGCGGGTGCTGGGCGTCGGACATAGGTGGACGGCGGAACATCACTAGTCTGAAAACATGGATTTGAAGTGGCCGATAGCGATTGGCGACACTCTTCGTCGTCGACGGGTGCATGAACTCATAGGGGCTCATCGCGTTTGAGAGTGTAGGAGTGGGGGAGTGCGTCGTTGCGCTGGTAGAGGTCGAGGTCTCCCATGATGGAAGTTCCTACACACCCATCCGAGAGACCTCGACATGCGTAACGCTACCCTC
>NZ_JBEWYX010000012.1:0-108879 GCF_041366455.1 Pseudoclavibacter sp. JSM 162008 | reverse complement strand
TAACGGGCGCCTCGAGCACCTCCGCGGTATCGCGCTCGGCTTCCGGAACCTGACCCACTACATCGCAAGATCACTCCTCGAGACCGGAGGATTCAGGCCCTCTCTACACTCTCAAACGCGATGAGCCCTAAGGGCTCATCGCAATCGAGAGTGTAGGAGCGGGCGGCGCGTAGGTAGAGGTTGAGGCCTCCCGAAAATGAAGGTTCCTAACAGGAAGCGTCTACAAGAAGCGACACACGACACTAGCTGCGCTCATGCTGCGATGTGCTCGAATCGAGAACACCGGCGCCAAAGCTACGTACACCAGAGGACGTCTACTGGGTGCCGTTGGCTGTGTGACGGCGGGGCGGCTCATCTTGGCTCCTCTAGGAGAAGATGCCGCCGTCTACCCAGGCACTTCCCGCGTCCTCCTGGTGCGCGGGTTGAGTTCGTCAGCGGTCTGGGTCGACAACGCTGCCATCCGGTTTGAGCACTTCAAGTACCTCGACGTGGCGAACGTCGAGACCAACCGGTGGGTGGATGGCGTCGTAGGTTACGCGGATGGTCCAGCTCATTGCACTCATTCGTCCCACTACGAGGCAGGCGCTGGGCCGGGGGTGAGTCCTACGAGGAAGCGAAGGCGAACGTTGCAGCCCTTGTGCCAGAGGGTTGGGAACTGATCGACGTTCGCGCTGACAAGTCTTAGCCGGCGCTTTCCTCACGGCCAGCGGCAGATCGCCGATGGCCGTTCCCCGAGCTGGTTCTACGCAATCGATGTGGAACCAGCGCCCGTGAAGACCGGGAGGATGGTCGCCAACTACGTACGTTGGATGGCGTGCTGGCAAGCCGACGTCATGAGGGCCCACAGCGGCTCCCGCACGCATGTAGAACCCGTCGCTGCCGTTTCGGTCGTCGACGAACCCGTCGAGGTAGCGCCCACCGCTGCAAACGACCAGGCCAGCCGCACCTTCCGAGAGTGACCCTCCGCGCCCGCGGCTGCGCGCGGCATCACGGACCCAGAGTGCCGAGAGCACGTAGTGCGTGCGGGCGATGAGCTGCGCCTGGTCCAATGGGAGATCCAGCAGCCCGAGCGGCGCGTACGACTCAACTGTCGCAGCGCCGGGAACTCCACCCAGCTCCAGGTCCCAAGCGACCAGCGTCTGTGAGGGAACCGGAGCCATGTCTTCCGCACCGTCGAAGATCTTCGACACGATCGCGCCTCCCAACTGACCGTCCGCGTCGACATGCTGTGAGTCGAAACCGACGATCAGCGCACTCGATACCACGCGCACCGCGCGAATCACTTCTGCGTCGTCCTCGACGCGGATCTCCACTAGTCCCGACACACTCATGACTGGCTCGCTTTCATCCCGATAAACGTACCCATGCCTGATTCTCGCTGAGCTTGACCTTGGCTTTCCCCCACCACCTCGAAAACTCGAGCGCACGGTGACTACCATTCCGGGAACATCACCACCTCGAACGCTCAGGCAACCTCCCCTTGGAGGCGTGGGATCGATCGGAGCGCAGCGCAGAGCGATCGCGCGGCAACCCCAGCCGCAGGCTGGCTCTCGGGGACCGAGCCCTGCGCGCTAAGAAACGGGTGGCCTAGATCCAGCCGGAGTGAGTCTCAGGCCAGTCCACCTTGGCGTTGCTCACGAGTGAACTCCGCCCACTTCTGCTCGGGGCGTGCGACCGGCATGCTTCGCCGCCACTGACGGCGGATCCTGGCCCACGCATCCTGTCGACGGACAAGCCAGGCGATCAACAGCACCCAGTTGAGCGCGATGATGCCCGTCCACCACCACAGTGCGTCCGAGAACGTGAACACTCCAGGGTGCTGGAGGTACTCGTTCGCCCAGAACCTCGACAGAACGAAGGTAGCGATGAGGGACTGGCCGAGCCAGAACGTGCACAACCACAGGAACGTGATCAAGATCGCGGGCATCCACGCGAACGGGTTGAACATGACACCGATGATGCTGAACGGGTAGCGGATCCAAGGCATGTCTGCACGCTAGTGGCGACCACGGACATTCGTGAATGGAACTTCCTGAATTCGTGCGCGTTTCGTGCGTAAACGGTCGGTGTCTCGTCAATGGGTGGTGAACATGTTCGCTAATCGAGAGGACGCACATGCCGTCTACACGAGGGCTGGGCGCGGCCGCGGCCGCCGTCTGTGGGGCAGGTTTGCTCATGCTGACCGCCCCAGTGGCTCACGCCACCGCATCAGAATCACCACCCGAATCCAGCGTCACCATTGACGCTCCGAGTCTGGACACTGGAGGCTCGCAACCCATCGAGTCCACCGACCCAGCCGAGTCCGCTGACCCAGAGCCGACCACGGATCCGGTCGAGACCACGGATCCGGTGGAGACTCCTGATCCTGTCGACCCGGTGACGCCCAGCGTGCTGGGAGGGATCGGCACTGGAACGTCGCCCATCCTCGCGGTTCCTGAGCAAGCAGCTCCCGTCGGTCAGTCCGACGACACCGCGTGGAGTGAGACGGATTCATCGTCCAGCTCTGACGTCGCCAGCACATCTGGCTCGACGTCACTCGCCCAGACAGGCAGCGAGGACACCCTCACCGGCGTGGGGCTTGCCGGACTGCTCGCGGTTGCCGCGGGCATCACCACCAAACTTGTTCGTTCAGCTCGGAGGGAAGCATGACAGCCAACATCGGGGCCCGTATGCGTGCCATTCTCGCGGGAACGGGAGCCGTCGCAATCGAGGCCGGTCTCCTCGTCGCATCCGCACCAGCCGCCCAGGCGGCCACCCACGGTCACGGCATCCGTGCCGGGACCGCGGCCTCATCGGCTCCTACCTGACCGAGAGTGGCGAGTACGTGCTCTGCGGCGAGGAAGAGAACGAGGTCTGGCCAGGCCTTGGCGAGAGCGTGCAGGAAGAGACCGTCTCGACCTGGAAGGAGGCATCCGGCGACACGCTCGCTCAGGTGAACTGGGCCATCGAGCAGTTCGCGGACACGGACGACTACTCCGCAGCTGCAGCGCAGCTGTTCATCTGGTCGGCCATCGACCCCGGAACGTTCGCCTCCAAGGGCGGCGTGACTGGATACACCTCCCTCATGGGTGATGCGGGCGTCACGGTCGAGCAGTACTTCAACAACATCACCGACGCATCCGCAGCCGTCACCGCAGCGACCGCACCCGTCGAAGGATCAGTCGAGTTCGTTGAGGGTTCGACGCCAGCGACCGGCACCGTCACCGCCAAGGCGACCGGCGCATCCTCCGGAACGCTCACCCTCACCGGGGCGACGTTCGAGGACGGCAGCTCGAGCAAGACGGTCAACCTGGACGAGTCGTACACCTACACGGCACCTGTCGCCGCTCCAGGCGCATCCACGTCGTTCTCCGGAACCGTCGCGGGCACCGTCAAGGGATACCCGGCAGAGGTTTCCGTCTGGGGCGTCGCTGACCGCGGCGACGCACAGAAGACGCTCCTCGGTGCAGGCCCGAAGGAGTTCCCGTGGGAGTTCTCGGGTCAGGCACGCGTTGACGTGCCTCTGCCGCCCGTCCCGACGATCACGACCAAGGCGATCGCCGCAGTCACGGTCGGTGACGACGCGCACGACGTCGCGATCGTGAAGGGCGAAGTCCAGGCTGGCTCGAAGGTCACGTTCGAAGCGTTCATCCAGAAGAAGGGCGAAAAGCTCGTCTGCGACGACACCAACAAGGTGTTCGACACGAAGAACTCGCCCATCGAGATCTCCAAGGCCGGCGAGTACACGTCCGGCAAGTACACGACCAAGGATGTCGGCAACCTCAACTGGATCGAGACGCTGCGCGACCTGTCCGGCAAGGTCATCGGCAAGGGCGAGTGCGGAGCTCCGAACGAGACCACCGTCGTCAAGCCCCTCCCGACCATCACGACCAAGGCCATCCCGACCGTGACCGTGGGCGACAAGGCGCACGACGTGGCAATCGTGACCGGCGAGGTCAAGAAGGGCTCGACCATCACGTTCGCGGCCTTCATCCAGAAAACCGGCGAAAAGCTCGTCTGCGAGGACGCCAACAAGGTCTTCGACACCAAGGGCTCGCCCATCGAGATCTCCAAGGCTGGCGAGTACACCTCGGAGGAGTACGTGACGGCGACGGTCGGTAACCTCAACTGGATCGAGACGCTGCGCGACCCGTCCGGCAAGGTCATCGGCAAGGGCGACTGTGGAGCTCCGAACGAGACCACGGTCGTGAACCCGCTCCCGCCCGTGCCGACTACGCCGCCAGCAGCGACGACGCCTCCTGCGCCGTCGACTCCTCCGGTAGCAACGCCTCCGCTGGCAACGACGGGTGCTGACGGCATGCTCCCGCTCGGACTCGGCACCGCAGGCGTGCTCCTCGCAGCCGCCGTGGCCCTCCTGATCACGCAGCGCGTCCGCGCAAAGCGTGAGCTCAAGACCGCCGAGCAGATCGCGGAGTAGTCCACACCAGGTAGCAGCAGCTGCCTGACCTGCGCGATGGCCCGTACCCACTTTTGGGTGCGGGCCATTGCGCACTGACACCGCGTCCCACCCGCAGATGAAGGAGCCGCATGCGCACGTCTACTGCATCCCCAGACCCGCTGACCACGCGCCGCTCTTCAGTCGCTTCTCGAGCGGCCGGCCGCTCGGCAACGGAACCGGGATCGGGCTCTTCATCTCGCAGCAGTTCGTGGAGCTGCAGGGCGGGCGCATCCACGTCGACACGATCTCCGGGAAAGGGACGACCATGATGTTCACGCTGCCGCTCGCCGACCCGTCGCTTCGACGGCGGCGCCGATGACCGCGCCGAGCAGCCTCGCCTTCGTCGTCGATGATGAACCCGCGATGCTCGACATCGTCACCTTCGCGCTCGAGACGCAGGGGTTCACCACGGAGTCGTTCCGTTCGGCCGAGGCAGCCTGGTCCGCTCTCGAGCGCTCCCGCCCGACCTCGTGGTGCTCGACATCATGCTGCCGGGCATCTCGGGCATCTCGCTCTGCCAGCGCATCAAGTCGCGCTGGGACGTGCCCGTCATGCTCGTCACGGCGAAGGGCGAGGTCTCCGATCGCATCGCTGGGCTGGAGGCGGAGGCCGACGACTACGTCGCGAAGCCGTTCCACCCCCGCGAGCTCGCCCTTCGAGCGCAGCGGTTGGTGCGGCGCACGGACTCGTCACGCGTCGTCGTCACCGCGGGTGTCCGTCTTGAGCTCGACCCCGCGAGCCACGACGTGATCGTCGGGACCGAGCGGGTGTCGCTCACCAACACCGAGTACAAGCTGCTGGCCGCCCTCATCTCGCATCCGAATTCGCCGCTCGACTTCTCGCAGCTGCTGCTCATGTGCTGGGGCGAGTACGACCGCCACGGAGACCGGGAGATGATCAAGGCGGCGATCTACCGGATGCGCCACAAGCTCGAAGCCGCGGTGCCCGGCAGCGCCGCGGCCATCGAGAGCGTGCGAGGCACCGGCTACCTGCTCCGCGCCGACCGCTGACGGCTGGCGACGCCCGCCAAGCCCAGGTGAGCCCGGGTCCCGCAGCCGCTCGGTGACGAAGCTGTCACCGAGCATCACCAAGCTGTCACGGACGGATGCCCGCCCCGCTCCTAGCTTTGGCATCGTCAGGCACAGCGTCCTGATGCTCGAAAGCACGGAAACAAGAACAAAGGAGTTCTCCAGCATGCAACGCAAAATGCTTCCTCTCGCAGTAGCGGCAACCGCCGCCACTGCTCTCCTCGCCGGTTGCTCGGCTGGTGCAGGCACTGAAGCTGGCGGCTCGAGTGAACCCGTCACGTTCATCTGCAGCCCGCAGGAGGACTGGTGCCAGCTCATCGCCGCCGAGTTCACGGCCGCGTCCGGCATCCCCGCCAACTACGTCCGCCTGAGCGGCGGTGAAGCGGTCGCCCGCCTCAGCGCGACCGGCGAGACTCCTGAGTTCGACGCGTGGTTCGGCGGAGGCGCTGAAGGGCACCTCGCGGCCGACGAGTCGGGCCTCCTCGAGCCGTACACCTCCCCGAACGCGGAGCAGATCCCCGACGAGTACAAGGACGCCGACGGCACCTGGACCGGCGTCTACGTCGGCGCGCTGAGCTTCTGCTCGAACACGGACGTGCTCGAGGAGATCGGCGCCGAGGCTCCCACCTCGTGGGATGACCTGCTCGACCCCAAGTTCAAGGGCAACATCGCGATGGCGCACCCCGGAACCTCAGGCACGGCGTACCAGGCGCTGTGGACCGAGGTCGAGCTGAACGACGGCGACCAGGATGCGGCGATCGACTTCTTCGGGAAGCTCCACTCGAACATCCTCCAGTACTCGAAGAGCGGCAGCGCACCCGGCCAGATGTCGGGCCGCGGCGAGGTCGCCACGGGCGTGATCTTCGCCCAGGACTGCCAGAAGTTCGTGAACGAGGGCTTCACGAACCTCGAGACGACGTTCCCGTCAGAGGGAACCGGCTACGAGGTCGGGGCCGTCTCCCTCATCAAGAACGCCAAGAACCCGGAAGGCGCCAAGGCGTTCATCGACTGGAGCCTGACGGCCGAGGCGCAGGACCTCGCCGCGACGGTCGGCAGCTACAGCGTGCCGACGAACCCCGACGCGACGATCACCGAGGACATGGTCGACTTCGACACGCTCCAGCTCGTGCACGCCGACATCGACGCCGCAGGCAAGGCACGCAACGAGCTCACGGGACGGTTCGACGCGGAGGTGGCGCCTGCTCCGAAGGAGTAGAAGCGCAGACGAACAATGACCTCCACACTCGAAGCAGTCGCGGGCGGCGTCACGCCGCCCGCGACCCCGGCCGCCCCCAGGCGCGGCAAGCGCCCGGCTCCACGAACGCGAGCACGCGCCGATCGCAGCGTCGTGATCCTCGGCCTCGCCGTCGCCCTCGTCCTCCTGCTGCTCATCGGCTACCCGGTGGTGAGCCTCCTGTCCGCGGCCTTCGCCCCGGACGGCCTCGCCGTGCTCGGCAGCATCGTCACCGACCCTGTCAACCACCGCATCATCCTCAACACCCTCACCCTCGGACTGATCGTCGGCGTGATCGGGACGATCATCGGCTTCCTGTTCGCCTTCGCCCAGGTGCGGGTCGCGTTCCGTGGGAAGCGCGCACTGCACCTGCTCGCGATGGTCCCGATCGTCGCACCGCCTTTCGCGGTCGCGACCGCCGTGATCACGCTCTTCGGGCGCAACGGCGCGATCAGCAACGGCATCTTCGGCATCAAGGGTGACATCTACGGCCTCACCGGCCTCGTGATCGTCCTCTCCCACTCCTTCTTCCCCGTCGCCTACATGAACTTTCGGGGCATGCTCGAGTCGCTCGACCCGAGCCTCGACGAGGCCGCCGCCGGTCTCGGCGCGAGCAAGCTCAAGGTGTTCTTCTCCGTCACCATCCCCATGCTGGTCCCCGGCTTCGCGGGCTCCTTCCTGCTGCTGTTCGTGGAGTCGATCGCCGACCTCGCCAACCCGCTCGTCCTCGGCGGCGACTACACGGTGCTCGCCAGCAGGGCGTACCTCGCCGTCACGGGCGACTACAACACGAGTGCCGGTGCCGCCTACTCGCTCACGATCCTCGTCCCGGCCCTCCTCGTGTTCCTCGTGCAGCGCTACTGGGTGTCGAAGAGGAGCGTCGTGACCGTGACCGGGAAGCCGACCGGGCGATCCGAGCAGATCACCGCCGCGAGCATCCGCGTGCCCATCCTCCTGCTCGTCGGCTCGATCAGCGCGCTCATCGTCACCATCTACCTGACCGTGCTGTCCGGCGGCTTCATGAAGGTGCCAGGCGTCAACAACGAGTTCACCCTCGAGCACTTCCAATTCGTGCTCACGGGCATCGGCTCGAAGGCGATGACCGACACCGCCACCCTGGCCCTCATCGCAGCACCCATCGCGGGTGTGCTCGGGATGCTCATCGCCTGGCTCGTGGTGCGCAAGCTTCGGCGCACGGCCGGCATCCTCGACTTCGTCGGGATGCTCGGGCTCGCCGTGCCTGGCACGGTGCTCGGCATCGGCTACGCGCTCAGCTACATCACGCCCACGACCATCTTCGGCGTGCAGATCCTGCCCGCGCTCGCGGGAGGCAGCGCCGCCTTCGCCGGTGGCATCGCGATCGTCATGGTCTACATCACGAGGTCGCTGCCGTCCGGTCAGCGCTCGGGCATCGCAGCGCTGAACCAGATCCACCCCGCCATCGAGGAGGCCTCAACCTCGCTCGGCGCGGGCTCTGGCACGACCTTCCGCAAGGTCACGCTGCCGCTCATCCAGTCGGCGCTCCTCACCGGCCTCACGTTCGCGTTCGCGCGGTCGATGACAACCCTGTCGCCCATCGTGTTCCTGACCACGCCCGGCATCAAGATCATGACCTCGCAGATCCTCGCCGAGGTCGACTCCGGCCGATTCGGGAACGCGTTTGCGTACTGCACGGTGCTGATCCTCATCGTGCTGACGCTCATCCTCATCATCAACTTCCTCGTCCGAAAGGTGATCTTCCGTGGTCGCACACACCGTCGTTGACTCCGTCGAAGGCCTCGCCGAGGCCGTCGGCCTCGACCCAGAGGCCGCGCTCGGCCGCATCACACTCCGCAAGCTGACGAAGCGGTACGGCGCGAAAGCGGACGACCCGCTCGCGGTCGACTCCATCGACCTGGAGATCGAGCCTGGCGAGTTCATCACCCTCCTGGGCCCGTCCGGCTGCGGCAAGACCTCGACGCTGCGCATGATCGCCGGCTTCGAGGAGCCGACCTCCGGCGAGCTGGAACTCGACGGTGCGGACATGATCCGCGTCGCCCCCAACCAGCGACCCATGTCGATGGTGTTCCAGTCGTACGCGCTGTTCCCGCACCTGTCGGTGCGCGAGAACGTGTCCTACGGCCTCAAGCTCAAGAAGATGCCGGCGGCGCGGATGCGCGAGGAGGTCGACACCGTCCTTACGATCATGAACCTCATGAACTTCGCCGACCGTGCCCCGCACCAGCTCTCGGGCGGCCAGCAGCAGCGTGTCGCCCTCGCCAGGGCCCTCGTCATGCGCCCGAAGGTGCTGCTTTTCGACGAGCCCCTGTCGAACCTCGACGCGAAGCTGCGTGTGCTCATGCGCAACGAGATCCGGCGCCTCCAGCGTCGCCTCGGCATCACGAGCATCTTCGTCACCCACGATCAGGACGAGGCGATGACCCTCTCCGACCGGATCGTCGTGATGAACCGGGGTCGGATCGAGCAGGTGGATGTGCCGGACACCGTCTACCGTCGCCCAGAGTCGGTCTTCGTCGCCGACTTCATCGGCCGGGCAACCTTCCTCGACGCGACCCTGCTCGCCGAGCCCACCAACGGCCGAGCGCGCGTCGTCGCGCTCGGGCGCGAATTCGAGACCGACTGCCAGGACGGGGTCACGATCGACACGGAGGTGCTGCTCATGATCAGGCCGGAGTCGGTTCGCCTCTCGGAGCGGGTGGATGCGGCAGACGTGCACGGGGACATCGGTCGCGTGCTCAACGCGATCTTCCACGGCGACAGCGTCGAGTACGAGATCGAGACGGACACCGGCACCATCGTCGCGCAGGTGTCCGACCCGTCCGTCGAGGACATCCTCCGGCCCATGGACTGCGTCCGCGTCAGCATCGCGCCTGACCGCGGGTGGCTACTGCCGAAGACCGACTACGAGGAGGACGCCGCGGCGGCGCACTAGTCACGTCGGCACCGTGAACTCGGGCCGTCTGCTCCTCCCGGAGCCGGCGGCCCGATTTCCGTCGTGGCGCTCACACGGGCCTCCCGGGCGAGGTCCTTGCCCGTATCCGAACGGCTATAGTCGCGATCATGGAGCCAGAAGACACCTCGCCCGTTGGCATGGCCGGCATCGCCGCCGCCGCGGGCGTCTCCGTCTCCACCGTCTCGCGGGCGCTCAGCGGCGTGCCCGGCGTCTCCACGGCGAAGCGCGCGGAGATCCGCAGGATCGCGCGGGCCCAGGGGTACCTGGCCGACGACATCGGCCGAGAGCAGAACCGGGACGCCCGAACCGCCGGGCGGATCACGGCCGTCATCCCGGAGCCTGACCGCTGGGTCTTCGGCTCCATCCTCGCCGGACTCCACGACGTGCTCACCCCGACGGGCGCGACGCTCACCGTCTACCAGGGGCTCTCCGGGCGTGAACGGACCAAGCTCTTCGAAGCCACCGCGCTCTCCCGCAGCAGCGACGTCGTGGTGCTCGTGCCGATGCCGCATCGCATGCCGGTCCCTGACGTGCGGCGCCTCGGCGTTCCCGTCGTCGTAGCCGGATCCGTTGTCGAGGGCGTCGCGAGCGTCGGCATCGACGACGTCGTCGTCGGCCAGCAGGCCACGAACTCCCTCATCAACGGCGGATGCACGAGCATCGTCTACGCGTCGAGCACCGACCACGAGGGCACGCCAGGCAACGCCTCCCGCCGCCGAGCCGAGGGCTTCGAGTCCCGCATGCAGCGCGCCGGACTCGACCCGAGCTGGCAGGTGCAGGTGCCGTTCGGCCCCACGGCGGGCCAGGTCGCCGCGGAGCAGCTGCTGGCCGGGGAGCGCCTGCCCGATGCGGTCTTCGCGTCGTCCGACGACCTCGCCTCCGGCATGATGTCCGCGTTCCGCAAGGCCGGGGTGCGCATCCCCGAGGACCTCTCGATCATCGGGGTCGACGACAGCCCCATCGCGAGCCTCATGCACCTCACCACGATTGCGCAGCCTGCACGCCAGCAAGGACACCTCGCGGCGTCGATGGCGTTGCGTGCCCTGCAGGGTGACCCGCCGAGCGAGGCGGTCACGCTCGAGACGCGCCTCGTCATCCGCGAATCGACGGGGCACCCGACCGCGAGATAGCGCGCGCTTCGCGGTCTTGCGGGTTGTTCCGGCCAGTTGCGCAAAGGCACGCAACAGTCACGCAAGCGCCCCGAATCGCGTCGGCCCCGGTCCTAGGCTTCTGCCGATGCGTACCGAATCCAACGGCGGCTTCCAGCAGAGCACCGTCTACCAGATCTACCCGAAGTCCTTCCTCGACTCCACGGGCAGCGGCGTCGGCGACCTCCGCGGTGTGATCCGGAAGATCCCGTACATCGCGTCGCTTGGCGTGGACATGGTCTGGTTCAACCCGTTCTTCGCGTCGCCGCAGGCTGACAACGGCTACGACATCTCCGACTACTACCGCATCGACCCCGAGATGGGCACGATGGCGGACTTCGAGGAGCTCGTCGCCGGCCTCAGGGCAGCGGGCATCGACGTCATGCTCGACATGGTGCTCAACCACACGTCCACGGAGCACGAGTGGTTCCAGCGGGCGCTCGCGGGCGAGGACGAGTACCGCGACTTCTACTTCGTGCGGCCGGCGGGTGCCGACGGCGGCCCCCCGAACAACTGGGTGTCCAAGTTCGGGGGAGCGGCGTGGGACCGCTTCGGGGACACCGACGAGTACTACCTGCACCTCTTCGACCGCACGCAGGCGGACCTCAACTGGCACAACCCTCGAGTGCGCAGCGAGATGGCCAAGATCGTCGAGTTCTGGCGACTCAAGGGCGTGCGCGGGTTCCGCTTCGACGTCATCAACCTCATCTCGAAGCCCGTCGACCTGCCCTCGGCGCCCGAGGGTGCCGACGACCGGTACATGTACACCGACGGCGAGCTCGTCACGACGTTCCTGCGCGAGCTGGCGGAGGCCTCCTACGGCAAAGACACCGGGTGCGTCACGGTCGGCGAGATGTCCTCGACCTCGATCGAGCGGTGCGTCGAGTACTCGCATCCCGAATCCGGGGCCCTCTCCATGGTGTTCAACTTCCACCACCTCAAGGTCGACTACATCGACGGCAAGAAGTGGTCGGTCGGGCGCTTCGAGCTCGACGAGCTGCGCCGTGTGCTCATGGAGTGGGCCGACGGGATGCAGGCTGGCGGCGGCTGGAACGCGCTGTTCTGGAACAACCACGACCAGCCCCGCGCGCTCAACCGCTTCGGCGACGCGAGCCGGTTCCGGGTCGAGTCGGCGATGATGCACGCCACGCTCCTGCACCTGTTCCGCGGCACGCCGTACGTGTACATGGGGGAGGAGATCGGCATGACCGACCCCGAGTACACGTCGATCGACGACTACGTCGACGTCGAGGCGATCAACGCGCACACGGCGCTTGTCGGCACCGGCCTGTCCGACGAGGACGCATTGCAGATCGTCCGCGCGAAGGCCAGAGACAACGCCCGCACCCCCATGCAGTGGGAGCCCGGCCCAACCGCCGGCTTCACCTCGGGCACGCCGTGGCTCCGGCCCACGAACGCCGCGCTCATCAACGTGGCTGCCGAGGAGCGGAACGGGCGCATCCTGCCCTACTACCGCCGGCTCATCGAGCTGCGGAAGGCGCACCCCGTCATCAGCCACGGCGAGATAGCCGGGTATGCGCCAGAGCACCCGCACGTCTTCGCCTACGAGCGCACGCTCGGCGAGACGCGCCTGCTCGTCCTCGCGAACTTCCTCGGCAGCCCCACGCGCATCGACGTGCCGGCCGAGTTCACTTCGGGTCGCGTGCTCATCTCCACCATCGACCGCGCCGCCGCGCCGAGCTCGCCCGACGTCGAGCTCGCGCCGTACGAGGCCCTCGCGATCATCCTCGAACCTTCCGAAAGCTAGGAGCAGCAATGTCCCAGACCGAACTCAGCGGAGGCATCGTCGCGCCGCTCGCCGGCACGATGGTCGCCATCACCGATGTCCCAGACCCCATGTTCGCCTCGAAGGCCATGGGCGACGGGTTCGCCGTCGCGCCGAACGCAGACGATGTCGTCGCGCCGTGCAGCGGAACCGTCATCATGGTCGCCAAGACCGCGCACGCCTTCGGCATCCGCACCGACGACGGCCTCGAGGTGCTTGTGCACATGGGCATCGACACGGTCGAGCTCGAGGGCGCGCCCTTCTCGATGCACGTCGACGTCGACGACCGCGTCGAGGCCGGGCAGCCGCTCGGGCGCATGGATCTCGCTGCCGTCGAAGCCGCGGGCAAGAGCACCATGACCATGGTGATCTTCCTCAACCTGGCCCAGAAGAAGGGCTCCGTCGAAGCCGCGACCGGCCCCATCGGGCTCGGCGAGCAAGCTGCGACCCTCGACATCCCCGAGCAGGATGCGGATGCGACAGCGGCGGCGCCAGCGGCAACGGCAACAACGGAGGCGTCAGCGCAGAGCGCGGCTTCGCCCACGACTGCGAAGATCGCCGTGGCCGCCGGGCACCCCTCCGGCGCGACCGGATTCGACGCCCTCGCCTACGACATCGTCGAGGGCATCGGCGGCAAGGACAACATCCGCAACGTCGTCCACTGCATCACCCGCGTTCGCTTCACGCTGAAGGACACGGAAGCGGCCAACGACGACCTCGTCAAGAACCTCGATGGCGTCATCGACGTCATCAAGGCAGGCGGCCAGTACCAGGTCGTCATCGGCCCGGCCGTGGAAGACGTCTACGACGCCGTGGTCCGTGTCATCGGCGGCACGGGGGAGGCGTCGCCTGACGACGAGCCAGTCGAGCGGCCGACGACCATCGTCGGGTGGTTCCAGTTCGGCTTCAGCTCGCTCATCGGCGTCATCACCGGCTCGATGATCCCCGTGATCGGGCTGCTCGCCGCATCCGGAATCCTGAAGGGCATCCTGGCACTGCTGACGCAGTTCGGGGTCGTCGCGAGCGACAGCTCGACCTATGCGCTCATCGACGCGATGTCGTCGTCGATGTTCTACTTCCTGCCCATCATCATCGGGTTCACGGCGGCACGCAGGTTCGGCTCCGACCCCATCATCGTCGCCATCATCGGCGGCGTGCTCGTGTTCCCCTCGGTCGTGTCGATGTCGGACCCCGAGGCCGATGGCTACACGGTCGTCAGCCAGCTCGGCAACACGATCTTCAACGCCGACTTCTTCGGCATTCCCGTGGCGCTGCCGCAGGGCAACGCCTACGCGTACTCGATCTTCCCGATCATCGTCGCCGCCTACCTCGCGTCGCTGCTCGAGCCGCAGCTCAAGAAGTACATTCCGGCGGTCGTGCGGATGATCTTCGCGCCGCTGCTCGAGGTCTTCATCATCTCGACCGTCATGCTCGTGGTCTTCGGCCCCATCATCATGACCATCTCGGGCGGCGTCGCCAACGGCATCAACGGCGTGCTCGAGGTCAACTACGCGATCGCTGGCCTCATCATCGGCGCCCTCTACCAGTGCCTCGTCATCTTCGGCCTGCACTGGGCGGTCATCCCGCTCGTCGCCTCGCAGATCGCGATCGACGGCTCGTCGCCGCTCAACGCGATCATCTCGGCGACCATGGTGGCGCAGGGTGGCGGCGCGCTGGCGATCTGGATCCGCACGCGCAGCCAGAAGATCAAGACCCTCGCGGGCCCCGCGACCATCTCGGCGTTCTGCGGCATCACGGAACCGGCGATGTACGGCTTGAACCTCAAGTACGGTCGGGTCTTCATCACCGCGTCCGCCGGTGGCGCGATCGGCGGCTTCCTCACGGGGCTCATGGATGTGAACATGTACGGCTTCACGGGAGCGTTCGTCGGCTTCCCGTCGTTCGTGAACCCTGCAGGGCTCGACCACAGCTTCTTCGGATTCCTCATCGCCTCCACGGCTGCACTCGTGGTCTCGTTCACGCTCACCTACTTCTTCGGGTACAGCGACAACGACCTCGAGACGGAACGCGCCGTCAAGAAGGTTCGCCTCGGGAAGCGCGAGCCCGCGGGCGTCTAGAGTTCCCGCGCCGCCACGTCGTCGGCGGCGCGGGGCGACAGAGCGGAGACCCCGGTGGTCACCTCGAGGATGCGCCCTCGAGGTGGACACCGGGGTTCTTCGGTTGAACGAGGCGGCACTTGCCGCCGGCTACTCCCGCTTCTTCTGCGTGTAGGCGACCGTGGCGGCGGCCGCGAGCGAGGCGCCGATGGCGACGAGCACCCCGCCGCCCCCGGTGAGCGGGGTGAGGAGCCCAGCCCCCGCCGGGATGAGCGACTGGGCGAGCCTGTTGCCGACGAGTCGGAGCGAGAGAGCGAGGCCGCGCTGATCCTCCGGCGCAACGTCGGTGAGCCAAGCCATCGTGATGGGCTGCGTGACACCGATCGCGAACCCGTAGAGCACGGCCGCGACGACGAGCCAGATCGGGCCGATCGGGAGGCCCGTGAGGGCGAGAGTCACGGCAGCCGCTCCCAGCGAGGTCAGCAGCAGCATGCGCCGGGAGAGCCGTCGACTGAGCGCGGGGAGGGCCGCCCGGGAGGCGAGCGTCGCGAGGGCGCGGCTCGTCAGCATGAGGCTCACGAGCGCCGCGGAGATACCGGGCTGCGTGCTGAGCGCGGGCCAGAACGCGAGCGTCACGTCGACGGAGGCGATGGCGATTCCGCCCGCGACGACCGCCCGGAACGCGCCTGGCTCGCGCAGGATCTTCCGGCTCGACGCGAACGACCCCGGCCGCTTCGCGGTGCTGGCGCCTCGCGACCCGCTCCCCAGGAAGAGGCTGGCGACGCCGAGCAGGACGGCGGCTCCCACGGCGCACCAGAACACGAGCGAGAGGTTCGGGCCAGGGCCGGCGGGGTTCGGGATGGCCAGCAGCAGCGGGCCGAGCGTCTGGCCGATGGATGCGGCGAGCGTGTAGAGCCCGAACGCCGACTCCCGAGACCCCACCTTCGAGCGATTGGCGACTGCGGTCTGCTCGCTGATGATGCTGAGCAGATGTCCGACGCCGAGGACGAGGGCCGCGACCATGAGGCCTGCGACGCTCTGCAGTGACACCAGCGCGATGCCGATCGCGGCGATGAGCAGGACACTGCCGAGCACCGCGATGGTGCGCTCACCGCGCCCATCCGTGAGCCGGCCGGCGGGCAGTGCGAGGAGGAGAGCCGGGAGCGCGAACGACGTCGCGAGCAGGCCGATGACGGCCTCCTGGCCGCCCGCTTCGAGCACGGCGAACGAGAGCCCGGGGCGAACCGCATACGTGAGCACCTGGATGAGCACGGCATGCACGATGATCCACGGCCACCGCGAGCCGGGTGTGCCCGGCATTCAGCGCACCTCCGTCGCGCGCGTCACGCCTTTGCCCACTCGCCCCGCACGTGCCCGATGTGCCGCGCGACGATCTCCTGCATCCGCTCGCGGTCGCCGTCGAGGGCCGCCTCGATCATCTGCTCGTGCTCGAGGGTGGATGCGGTGAGCTGGCCAGCCTCGGCGAGCGGCACCAGGTTGTGGAGGCGGCTGCGCTCGCGGGCGCGGCGCACGATCTGCACGAGCTCGGGGTTGCCGTGCATGGCGAGGAACGCGGTGTGGAACGCGGTGTCGGCCGTGAGGTACGCCACCATGTCGCTGGCCTCCTCCGCCCGCTTCATCGCCTCCACGAGAGGGCGAAGCGATCGGATGCGCGTGGCGTCGTCGTCGCTGCGGAACTCGGCGATGTCGCCCATGACAGGCGCCTCGAGCAGCAGGCGCACCTCCGCGAGGTTGTCGAGCTCCGCGCGTGTGACCTCCGTCACCCGGAAGCCGGTGTTCGGAACGACCTCGACCATCCCGTCGCGCGCCAGGTCGAGCATCGCCTCGCGCACGGGGGTCGCCGACGAGTCAAAGCGCGCGGCGAGGGCGGGCGCCGAGTAGACCTGGCCTGGTGCGAGCTCCCCGCCGACAAGCGCCGCCCGCAGCTCCGCCGCCACCCGCTGTCGGACGGAATCTCGGCGGCCCCCGCCGGAATCGCTGGAGCCGGCCGGGCTCATCCTCGGCGCCCATCGGCGTCGGCGATCGCCTGCGCGAGCACGAGGTCCTCCCACGACATGCCAGCGCTCTTGAACACGACGGGCCGCCCGCCGCGAAGGCCGCGGCTGCCTCGCACGAGGTCGCCCATCGGGATGAGGTCGTCGGCAGCGAGGTGCCCCTCGTCGATCGCCAGCACCACGTCGCCGCATTCGCGGAGCGCCGCGCCGATGTCCTCGACGATCACGTCCGACCGGCCGAGCAGGGCCCCCGGCAGCTCGCGCGCATCCGGCGAGTGCGAGCCCACGGCGACGACGACCGCGTCGTCGCGCACGACATCGTCCTCGAACAGCGGAGTCGAGGCGGTCGTCGTGCAGAGGATGAGCCCCGCGGCACGGGTCGCGGCCACGGCCTCCTCGCTGCCCGCCGCCACGACCGCATCGAAGTCGGCACCCGTCGTCACGCGGGCGGGGGAGCGGACCACCGAGGTGACGCTGCCCACGAGTCGAGTGCCCTCGAGCACCGCGCGGACCGTCCGCACGTGCGCTCGGGCCTGTGGGCCCGCTCCGAACACGACGATGTCCAGCGTTCCGGCGTCGCGCTCGAGCGCATCCCTGATCGCCGCGACCGAGACGGCCGAAGTGCGGATGTCGGTGAGCGCGGGACCGTCGATGAGCGCGCGCGGGCTGAGCGTCGCCGAGTCGAACAGCACGTAGAGGCCCTGGATGCGCGCGAGGCCCCTCGCGGGATTGTCCGGCGCGATCGTGAGCACCTTGATGCCGGTGCTTGTCGCCGTCTCCGCGGGCATGAGCAGGAACTCGCCGCCATCGAGCTGCTCGAAGATGCGCGCGTGGTCGGTCTCGGGACGGAAGCCGCCCGCGAGGGCACAGCGCAGCGCATCCACGGCCGCCGTGGGCGTGAGCAGGGCCTCGACATCGCTCGCGTCGAGGAAGGGGATGCCGGCGCTCATCGCAGCACGAACCCGGGGGTCATCTCGTCGCTCGGGTCGACCTCGAACACATGCTCCCCGGTCTTGTGGGCGATGCCGGAGACCTGCGTCGTCGTCGCCCGGTGCCCAGCTTCGACGCCTTCCGCCACGACCCGCGCCAGGAATCTCGAGCCGACGATCGAGTCGTGCACCAGTTCTCCGCCGACGGGCAGGATGCCTTCCTCGGTCAGCGTGGCGACCCGCGCGCATGTGCCGGACCCGCAGGGAGAGCGGTCGAGCTCTCCGTCTGCGAAGACCGTCGCGTTGCGCTGGTGCACGACGCCGTCCGCGCTGTGGTCCGAGTACAGGATCGTGCCGTAGATGCCGTTCAGGCGTCGGTCGCTCGGATGCTCGGCGTGCGCCGAGTCGTTCAGGAGCCACTTCACCTCGCGGCCGAACGCGATGACCTCGCTCACGTCCTCCGGCTCGATGGACAGCCCGACCGCGGTCGCGTCGACCTGGGCGTAGATGGCCCCGGCGAAGGTGATGTCGGCGAGCACTTCACCGCGGGACGTCTGCACGGGCACCCGTCGAGCGAGCACGTACCCGGGCACGTTGATGAAGTCGGCCCCGGTGACCGTTCCAGCCTGGTCCGTGCGGACCCGGGCCGTCACTCTCCCCGAGGGGACGTCGATGACGACGACCGTCGTCCCGCTCTCATCGGCGGCCACGAGCCCGCTCTCGATCGCCCACACGCCGAGCGCGATCGTGCCGTGCCCGCAGGCCGTCGAGAAGCCGTCCTTGTGCCAGAAGAGCACCCCGAGGTGAGCGCCGGCGTCGTCCGGCTCGACGATGAAGCCCCCGTACATATCGGCGTGCCCTCGCGGCTCGAAGCAGAGGAGGCGACGAGCGCGGTCGACTTCGGGGGAGGCTGCGGCGAAGACGCGCTTGCTGGCGACGTCAGCGCCGTCGATGGGGATGCCGAGGTCCGGCACGATCCGGAACGGCTCGCCGGCCGTGTGGTAGTCGATCGTCGCGAACCGTTCGTGCATGATGCCTCCCCGTCGATTGCAATTGCAATAACACTACGCCGGGCCGAGCGCGCGAACGAGGGTCAGACACGCGACGCGCCGATCCCTCGAAAGTGACCTAGAACATAGGTACGATGGCGGGGTCATGAACTCGTACCTGCTCCATGCCGACGCCGATTCGTTCTTCGCGTCGGTCGCCCTGCGGGATCGGCCGGAGCTCGCGGCCAAGCCCGTCGCCGCAGTGGCGCACCTCTTCATCGCGAGCGCCAACCACCCGGCCCGCGAGTACGGCATCCACGCGGGCATGCTCGTGACCGAAGCCCGAGAGCTGTGCCCGCGCATCCTCCTCGTCGAGTCCTACCGGCAGGAGGTCGAGGCGGTGGGGGATGCGCTCTTCGCGCTCTTCGACTCGGTCGCCAGGGGTATCGAGCCCGGCTCGATCGAGGAGGCGTTCCTCGACGTCGGAGCGACCACGCCGGAGGCCGCGCTGGAGGTCGCGCACGAGCTGCGACGCCGAGCCGCGCTCGAGCTGCGCATCCCGGTCAGCGTCGGCATCGGCCGCACGAAGCTCATGGCGAAGCTCGCGTCCCGCAACGCGAAGCCCGACGGTGTGCACGTCATCGACCCGGCGCGCGAACTCGAACTGCGCACGGAGCTGCCCATCGGCGACGTCTGGGGCATCGGGGCCCGCACCGAGGCGAGGCTCATCAAGCTGGGCGTCGCGCGCATCGGCGACGTCGACGTCATCCCGCGCGACGAGCTGCTCCGTGTGTGCGGCACGGCGATGGCGAGGCGGCTGTGGCGCATCCGCGCCGGCACGGACGAGGCCATGATCTCGCCCATCAGGCACCGCACCACGCTCACCTCCGAGTCGTCGACGTCCGGCTACGCCCGCGCGGATCGCACGCCCGTCGAGGTCGTCGAGGGGTGCGTCGAACGCGTCTGCCACCGAGCCACCCGCGCCGGCCTCAGCGCGACCGGCATCAAGCTGGAGCTGCGCCCGACCGGTCTCGGCCCCATCCGTGAGAAGTATCAGGGCATCGACTCGAGCGCATCGTTCGACGTGTGGATGCCCGTGGCCGAACGGCTGCTCGTCGCCTCGACAGCGACGGAGATCGAGTCGGCCAGCGTGACGCTCACAGGGCTGCTGCCCGTCGAGCTGGTGCAGCCGACGCTCTTCTGAACCGACCCCGCGGTTTCGTCCGCCCGCCACCCTGCCTCTACGCTGAACTGCAGATCGCGGGATGCGCGAGCGGACGAGACGAGGACCCCACGATGAGCAGCACCGTCGAGCCGCGCGAGGGCATCCTGCGCCCCATCTCGGCCGGCGTCGTGTCGGCGCTCGTTGCGTTCACGAGCTCGTTCATCGTCGTGCTCACCGGGCTGACTGCGGTCGGCGCCAGCGCAGACCAGGCGTCGAGCGGGCTCCTCGCGGTGAGCGTCACCATGGGCCTCGGCTGTATCCTGCTCGCGACCTGGACCCGTCTGCCCATCACGGTCGCCTGGTCCACGCCGGGAGCGGCGCTGCTCGCGGCGACGGGCACGCTCGAGGGCGGCTGGCCCGTGGCCGTCGGCGCGTTCCTCGTCACGGGCATCCTGATCATCGTCACGGGCCTCATCCCACAGCTCGGTGCACTCGTGGCGCGGATCCCCGTCTCCGTCGCACAGGCGATGCTCGCGGGGGTGCTGTTCCAGCTCTGCCTCGGTCCGATCACCGGCATGGCCGAGAACCCGCTTGCCGTGGCACCTGTCGTCGTCGCGTGGCTGCTCGCGCTGCGCTTCCTGCCGCGCTGGGCCGCGCCCATCGCGTTCCTCGTCGCCGCGATCGTCATCGGCGTCCACATCGTGGCCTCCGGGGCTTCTCTCGACGCCGCCGACCTGGCGCCGCGCATCCAGTTCACGGCGCCAGAGTTCTCCGTCACCGGGATGGTCGGCATCGCGCTGCCCCTCTACCTCGTGACGATGGCCTCCCAGAACGTGCCGGGCGTCGCCGTCATGAAGGGGCTCGGCTACGACGTCCCATGGCGTCGCTCCCTCATCGTGACGGGCATCGGCACGGTCGCGGGAGCCCCGGCAGGTGGGCACGCCGTCAACCTGGCCGCCATCAGCGCCGCCCTCGCGGCCGGTCCGGAGGCCGGGGAGGACCGTTCGAGGCGGTGGATCGCGAGCGTCACCAACGGGGTCGTCGTCATCGTGCTCGGCGTCGCGTCCGCCGCGTTCGGGGCGCTCGTGCTGCTCGCCCCTGCGGGTGTCATCGCCGCTGTCGCCGGGCTCGCGCTCATCGGGACCCTCGCGAGCTCGCTCAAGGCAGCCCTGGCGGAGACCGGGGAGCTCGTCCCCGCCGTCGTGACGTTCGCGACCGCCGCATCCGGAATCGCCATCGGCGGGGTCAGCGCCGCCTTCTGGGCGCTGGTCGCTGGCCTCATCGTGCGCCTCGTCGTGCGCCCGCCCCGCGCGCCCGCCCAGGGCTGAGTTGTGGTCGCCAAGACCGCGGAATGACGACCAGAAGTCCGCCGCGGACTGGGACCAACCGAGGCGACGCGCTCAGTCGTTGCGTGGCGCCGTGAGTCTCACGACCACGAGGAAGACGGCGAGCGCGGCGATCGCACCCACGATCGCGGACGTCCAGTTCGGCAGCGAGAAGGGGTCGCTCGTGCTGCTCCAGAAGAGCACGCTGCCGAGCCAGCCCCCGAAGAGCGCGCCGAGCGCGCCCACGAAGAGCGGCGCGATCCAGTCGTCCCGACGGCGAGTCGGGAGGAAGCGCTTCGCGACCACCCCCGCGAGTAGGCCGATGGCGAGGAAGGCAAAGTAGCTCACGCGTGCTCCTGAGGTTCTGGGGACGAATCGACGGGCTTCAGCTCCCGGTACGCGAACGGCGGGATCTCTGCGACCGGAACGAGGACAACATCCCGCAGCTTCCAGTCGAGCCCACGACAATCCTCCGTGAGTCGCTGCAGTTCCGCCAACTCGAGCGCATCGCCGTCGCGCGGCACGATGAAGACCTCCGCCTGCAGCTCATGCCCCTGGTCGCGCACCCGGCACCCGACCTGCGCCACCCAGTCTCGTGCCTCCACGAACGTGTTGAGCTGTCCCGCCAGCGGGTGCGGGCGTTCGCCGTCGTAGGTGCGAGCCTGCTCGTCCATGAGGTCGAGCACCGCGATGCGCAGGTTCCGAACACCGTCGTACAGGATGCTCGCCGAGATGAAGAGCGCCGCGACGGAGTCGAGCCACCAGAGGCCGATGCCGATCCCCGCGACCCCGACTGCAGAGCCGACCGCGGTCTGCCAGTCGGCCTTGTTCATGTCGGCGTCGGCGTACAGCACCTTGTCGTGCAGCTTCGACGCCAGCTTCATCTTGCGGTGGCCGATGATGACCGGAGGCCATGCGATGAACAGCATCACGCCGATCATCAGCCAGCCGAGCCAGATCTGCTGCCCGAACAGCTCGACGGAGCCGATCGTCGGGTGTTCCTGCGCGAGCAGCCCGGAGCTCGAGTCGACGATCAGGAACACGGCCATCGACGTCAACGCGATCCCCGAGACGAGATGGCCGATTGCCACGGCCCGGTGGTAGCCGTACGGGTGCTCCACCGTCGCGGTCTTGCGACTGACGCGAGCGGCGATGAGGAACGCGAACGGCGGGATGAACGACAGCAGATCCTCGAGCCAGGCCGCCTTCATCGCCTGCGAGTTGCCGAGCACCAGGTAGACGAGTGTGACGGTGACGGCGAGGAAGCCGATGGTGATCCACTCGAGCCGGATCGCCTTCCTGCGGACCTCGTCGTGGGATTCGCTCATGAGGTCGCCTCGGCGAGGTACGTCTCGAGCTCGACGAGGAACGCGTTCTCGCCCATGGGCGTGAGCATCACGTGGGACACCTTGCCGGCCGCGGCGTCCTCGGTCTCCAGGAACGGCTGCGTCGAACCGGCCTCGTCGACGTAGGGCGAATCGTCGCGGAAGCCGGCGATGGCGAGGTCGAGCGTGCCGTCCTCCAGTCCTTGGACGAGGGCGGCCTCGGAGCCGTCCACCCAGGTGATCGAGGCGTCGAGCTCATCGGCGAACCCCTCGACGAGCTCGACCTCGACGCCCGTCGGGTCCGCTCCCTCGGTGATCCCGGTGAGGGGCGGGTTGTGGGAGACGCCGACGCGCAGCTCGCCGCCACGCACCCGGTCGAGGGTCCCGTCCGGGTCGCTCGGGACGCCCATCCCGCACCCGCACAGCACGAAGACGGCGGTCGCGACCGCCACCGCCGCGGCGATCGCCCGCCTCGCCCGTGTCAACTCCCAGAGGTGAAGAGCCATGTCAGCAGGCTAGGAGTTGTCGCTGTGCTCGAGCTCAGCACTCAGCGGCTGACCGGGCTCGTGGACCACGACGCACGGGTCGTCGCCGAGTCCGCCCTCGAGGAGGCCAAGCTCCCGGAACGCCTGCAGCCAGCCGACCATCGGCCATACCCGCCACCGCTCGCGGAACAGGTTCGCGTTGCGCGCGATGTCGTGGAGGTGCTGCACCGGCGGATTCGAGGTGGGGTGCCACTGGTGGTAGGCGCGGGCACCGCCGACCCAGGCAAGACCGACACCCAGGTTCCCCGCGACGCGCGCGAAGTCGGTGTCCTCGGCGCCGTACCCGCGGTAGCCCTCGTGGAAGCCTCCGATGCGGAGCCAGTTGTCGGCGGTCACGGCGAAGGAGAGCGACCAGAAGAGGTTGCGGTCCTCGCCGAGCTGCACCTCGCCAGCCGCCGGGGCGGGGCGAGCGGGATGCGGGGCGTCCTTCAGCTCCACGCGTTCCGCGTCGTAGCCGTTCGGCCCAGGGGGCTCGAGGTAGGTGACCGGGCCGCTGAGGAGGCTCGACGCCCAGCGTGGATCCTGCGCTGCGTCCTGGTAGGCCTCGACGAGCCCACCGCCGGGGATGCAGTCGACGTCGAGGAACACGAGCAGCTCGGCACCACGCTCCAGTGCGATCCGCGCCCCTTCGTTGCGGGCGGCGGCGAGGGGGAGCCCGCTCGCGTCCGCGGGCATCTCGACGGTTGTTCCCGGCAGCAGTCCGTCGGAGATGAGCTCCGCGATCTGCGGATCGCCCATCGCGACGACGATGGCGTCGTCCGCGGGTACTGACTGCCGGAGGAGCCCCCGTCGCTGCTCGAGCAGATGACGATGGCGCCCGTGCGCCAGCGTGATCGTCGCGGTCTTCATCGGCTCGCCATCCGGTCGAGCAGCGCGGCAGCTCGCAACGCGCCGCCGCCGTCGTTCCACGTCGCCCACTGCCGGCCGTCGAGCTCGGACGCGGCATCGAGGAGCCCCGCCCAGTCGTCGCGGTCGAACGTCTCGGCCACGATGACCGGCAGGTTCGGCGTCGCCGCGAGCACGCGCGCGGAGGTGATCTGCTCGTCGTGGGGCCGGGGCTGGGGCACGACGATCGCGGGGACCTGCGCCGCGGCGACGTCCGCGATCGCGCCCTGGCCCGCGTGCGTGATGACGAGCGACGCCTCGCGGATGCGGGGGCCGGGGTCGGCGACGCGGTTGCCGGGAGTCGTCCCGATCTCGTCCCACTCGACCCCAGGCGTCTGCCGTTTCGCTTCGCGGATCTGCGCCGATGTCATGCCGCCGCCGCCAGAACCGGCGAGCACGAGCACTCGTCTGATGGGGCCAGGGCCGGCGCTGTGGCCTCGCTCCGCAGCCGAGATCGCACCGACCTGATGGATGCGCGCTTCGATGTGGGAGGGAACGCCTGGCAGCATTCCGGTGATGCCGACGGGCCAGGCCGCGAGGATCGCGTCGGACAGGCCGAAGCCCAGCGTGTGCGGCGCGTCGGTGCGCACTCCGGGGAGTGCCACCGAGACGACGGGAACCCCGTGGAGTCTGGCCAGCGCGGCAACTTCGACGGAGACGTCGGAGACGAAGACGGTGGGTGCGGTCTCAGCGATCCAGGTGGAGATGCGTGCCATGCGGCGCCGCATGCCCTCGTCGTCGACGGGCGCCCAGTGCAGCGCGCCGTTCGCCGTCGGCTCGAGGGGCGAGAGCGCCATGTCGTCGCGCTCGAGGCGAATCCAGGGTCCGAGCCAGGCGTCGGGCTTGGTGAGCGTCGAGAGTCCGGTGACGGGCATCGAGCATTCGCGGGCGATGGCAAGCGCACGGCGCGCGTGCCCGCCGCCCTGATGGTGGACGTAGTAGCCGATGGTGCCCGTGACCGCCGAATTAGCGGCGTTCGGACCGTTCGCTCCCGAGATGGTCATGCGGCTACCCGCCCTTCTGTCACCGAGCGCAGCAGCGCTTCGTACTCGTCCACCATCCGCTCGAGCGAGCAGAAGGTCTCCGCGCGTTCCCGCGCGCCTGCTCGGGGCAGGTTCGCCGCCTGCAGCAGTGCAGCTGCGAGCGCGTGGATGTCGTCGCCGGGGGCGAGCCGTCCGCTGCGGTCGTCGAGGATCTCGCGCAGCGCGCCGCGATCGAACGCGGCGACGGGGGTGCCGGCCGCCAGCGACTCCGCGGCCACGAGCCCGTAGGGTTCGTCCCAGCGCGGGGTCACGAGCGTGACGCTCGCCCGACGGAGATGCTCGAAGAGAACATCGTGGTCGAGGTGCCCGAGGTAGCGGACGCTCTCGCCGAGACGTGGGCGGATCGCAGACTCGAAGTAGTCGCTGTCGTAGGCGGGCCCCGCGATGTCCAGCGGGACGCCCGCGAGGTTCGCGGCGTCGATCGCGAACTCGAGCCCCTTCTCCGGCACGATGCGCCCCGACCAGAACGCGGGCCCGCCTCCGTCGCCCGGACGAAGGCGCTCGGTGTCCACGCCATTGAGGATCACCGAGCAGTCGATGCTGTCCGACCACGCCTCCCGCATGTGGGAGCTGACCGCGACGAACGTGCCGGCGGACCCGTCGACCCGAACCGCCGATTCGATCCACCCGACGGGGGGAGTGTGCAGCGTGGTGACGACGGGAACATCGAGCAGTCCCGACATGGCAACCGGCAGGTGATGGATGCTCACGTTGAGGACCGCGTCGAATCGGTCGCTCGAGTTCCGTGCGAGACCGACCATGAGCGAGAGGTACGCGTGATGCTCGCTCATCCACTCGGCCGGCATCGCTCCGACGTCGCGCCTCGCAGTCTCGCTCATGGAGAAGTCCGCGACGTCGAGGAACTCCACGCCGAGACTGGGGTCCGAACCGGGTGCCGCGAACAGCGTCACCTGGTGCCCGCGGCGCTTGAGCGCCGTGATCAACGCGTGCGTATGTGCCTCGAGCCCGCCGGCGAAGGGCTCGCTGATGGGGAAGCGCGAGGGACCGATGACGCAGATCCTCACTGGGTCACCCGCACTCGGGTCAGCGCTGCCGCGTAGATGTCCGCGTGCGCTGCGGCGATCTCATCTCGCTGCGACGCCCGGAACTCGGGGGCGTGGCGGGGCGCGACGGCGCGTGATGCGGCGAGCACCGCATCACGCAGCGAACGGGCGTCGAGTGCGTCAGCCGCGCGCCGGTAGGTGAAGACGGGCCCCTGATCGGCGTAGAAGCCCACATCGGGGGCGACGACGGCCGTGCCGAGGTCCAGGCACGCCTCCAGCCAGCCCGAGTGCGTCCCGAAGCGATAGGGGAGCACCGACGCGTCGAGCGAGGCCAGGTAGCGCCACAGCTCTTCGTCGCTCAGGTAATCGTGGATGCGCAGCTCGATGTGGCCCGCGTCCGCGAGCTCCCGCAGGCGCGAGGCGAGCGCCTCTTCGTACTTGGCCCCACCCGGCTCGAGGATCTCACGGTGCCCGTTGACGTGGACGACGATCGACGGCTCGACACGCGCCAGCTCGACGAGCGCCTCGATCACGGGCAGCGGCTCCATGCTCGCGCGCAGGCTCTTCGCGTGCACGCCCACATGGAACTCGCCACGTGTGTCCACTCGTTCAGCCAGAGCGGTCTCGACTTCGGCAGGCTCGACGATGTGCGGGTGCGGGATCACGACCGGTCGTCTGCCCCACCGGCGTTCGACCTCGTCCGCTGCCCCCTCCGTGAGGGTGATGAGCTCATCCGCCGCGGGGATCAGGATGTCGAGATGAGCGAGGTGGGCCTCAGGCGTCGCGTGGTGTGGGTTCGTGAGGTCGTGCACGGTGTACACGAGCGGCTTGCCCTCGCGGCGGAGCGCAACCACGAGCTCCGTGAGGACGTTCGGCGAGAGTGCGTCGAATCCGAAGTGCACATGGAAGACGTCGAACTCGTCGGCGTGCTGTTCGACCCACGACGGCTCGAGCATGACGGGGGGCCACCAGCGCTCGGTTGCAACCCGGGCGGAGCCGTCGGGGTGAGGGTCCGGGAGTCGGAGGATCGCTGCGCGCGATGGGTCTGGCGTGACGGCCGAGAGGTGCCTCACGTAGACGTGCCCCGCGGGAACGCTCGCAATCCGAATGGTTCGACTGAGGTCGTCGACGACGTCTGAGCTGCTGGGGGATGACACCCCTCCACCTAAACAGCTTCAACAGCGGAGCGTCGCGCTCTTGACAGTCCTCGACCATCGTGCATGCGTCCGCCCGGCCCTGGAACCAGGCGCGAGGCGGGTCAGTCGCCCGGGTTCGGCTCCACGACGACGAGGCCGATGCCAGGGCCGACCAGCAGGTTCGCCGGCTCGAGGCGTCCCTCACCGCGGTCCCCGCGCACCCAGAACCACTCTCCGCTCGCGACGCGAGCAAGGATCTCGGCCTGGAACGTCCCGATGTCGTCCACGAGCTTCGAGAACGTCTCCCCCTGGTAGAGGAGCTCGATCCTGGTCTGTCCGTTCATGACGCCCTCTCTGCGGGTTCAGCGATCACGGCCAGGCCGGCCTGCGAATTGGCGCCCTGCACCAGCGCCTCAACCCACGATCGGTTGATGTGCACCTGCCGACTGCCGAGGAATTTGAAGCGGATGGGGACGGCCGGGTGCATCCAGACGGTACTGCGACCGTCGCCACCTGCGTTGTTGTCCTTCCAGCTGAAGAAGAATGACTCGCCGCGGCGCAGCTTCGTGCCGATTGCGAGCTGGAGGTGCGCAAGCAGGCGATCCTCGAAGTCGACTGTGACCTCGGAGTTGTAGATGAACTTCCCCACGCTGAACCCTGCTTTCTGGTCTGTCGCGCATTGTGTGCGCCGTCCATTATCACTGTCTCGGAGCTGACGTTTCGCCAGCTCGGCGTCTAGAGCTCGTCGAGCCAGTCGGGATGCGGCACGCGCGGGTCGTTCGACGACCCCTCTTCGACGAGCGCCTCCGGCGCCCCGTGCTCCTCCGCGAGCTCGGCACGGAGTCTCTGGAAGGTCGCGAGCACCTCGCTGTCGTCGAACTCCGGGACCTCGGAAGTGACCGTCTCGGTCGCGATCTGGCTCGACGGCCCGACCAGCACGGAGAGCATGTTGTCCGAGCCGTCGGCGTGGCGTACCGGGATCTCGACGATTCCGGCCTGATGGACAGCGGCAAGCGCCGCCGCATACGCGACCAGCTCTTTCGCGATCCTCGTGCTCGTGAAGTAGACGCCACCTGCGTAGTGAAGTTGGTCCATCGTTTCCCCAGACGGTCGCGTGCGTGCAGAATTCCCCGAGTCTCGCAGGCCCAGTTGGGTGCGTTTGGAGTATTGCCTTCTGAACCGTTGTATGAAGCGGCGGCATCTGTTTCCCGAATGGAAACGCAGAATGAGGCCCCGTAACGCTACGCTCAGTGCAAATCCCACGCCTTGGCAGTGCCTGATTGGAGTCCCTGATGTCTACCCCTCAGCTCGACGCCCCGCTCTACCCACCGCTCTACGGAGCCAGCTTCGGTCAGGCGGTGAAGCGGTTCTTCAAGAAGTACGCCGTCTTCTCCGGCCGGGCCAGCCGTAGCGAGTACTGGTGGTGGATTCTCTTCGGCGTCATCGTCAACGCCGTGTTCTTCCTCATCGGCTCTCTCGCCGGCGGGCCGGGCACTATGGACTCCTCCGGCCAGTTCACCGGCGCCAGCGGGGGCTACACGGCCGTGTCGGTCGTGCAGTCGCTCTGGGGCCTCGCGACGCTCATCCCGGGGCTCGCGCTGCTCTTCCGCCGACTGCACGACACGAACCGCTCCGGCTGGTGGTGGCTGCTCCTCTTCATCCCGCTCGTCGGCGCGATCGTCATCCTCGTGTTCGTGATCAGCGACTCGCGCCCCGAGGGCGCCCGCTTCGACCGCCAGTAGCACTGGCCGCCGAACGACCGAACCGCCACCCTCGATCGAGGGTGGCGGTTGCGTCGGTCAGCGGGCTCGGTTCGTGAGCGTCACGACTCCGGGGTGACGGCCTCGGCGACCGCACCGAAGCGGCCGAGGAGACCCGAGAAGACACGCAGCTCCTCTGGCGTCCAGTCCCGCAGCACCGCGTGCAGGCGGTGGCGGTTGCGGGCACGCACCTCGGTGACCCGTTCGACGGCGAACGACGTCGGCGTCAGGATGCGCGCCCGCCCGTCGTTCGGGTCCGACCCGACCGTCAGCAGCGCGAACTCCTCGAGCATCCGCACCTGTCGGCTCATGACGCTCTTGTCGACGGCGAGCTGCTCGCCGAGCATGCCGGCGTGCGCCGTGCCGTGCTGCACCAGCGCGGAGAGAATCTTGTAGCCGATCGGCTGCAGCGACGGGTGCACTGCGACGGCCGACTCGCTCCACGTGGTGCGGACACGGCGGTAGAAGGTGCCGAGCTCCGTCTCCACCGAGGCGATCGCCTCCGCGAAGTCGGCGTCGTCTGGGGACTCTGGCATGGTCGCCATCTTAGGTGCGGTCCGCCCGCCGCCCCGAGTCGCCGAGGATCGGGATGGCACCGGTGCGGGGGATGCCGACCACGGCCTCGGCGACCTCCACGAGGTCCTCCGATGCCGACTCTGCACCAGCGTGTCCGCTGGGGTTCTCCTCACCCTTCGCGCGCTGCACCGCGTTCTGCGTGCCGAGCTGCGCGTTCGGGAGGAACGAGACCGCGACGAGGGTCACGATCGCGAGCGGCAGTGCTGCGAGGAAGATCGCGCCGACCGAGGTGCCGTAGGCGTCCTCGACGAGGATCCGCAGCCACTCGGGGAGCGTCGCGAGCTGCGGGATGCTGCCGCCCGCGAGCGACTGCGCCGCAACCGCCTGCTGCTCAGGTGGCAGCGCCCGCACGCTCGTGGAGATCGTGTCCGCCACGACCGTTCCGAGGATCGACCCCATGACGGAGACGCCGATCGTGCCGCCGAGGCTGCGGAAGAACGTGACCGCGCTCGTCGCGACGCCCATGTTCTTGACCTCGGCCTTGTTCTGCACGACAAGCACGAGGTTCTGCATGACCATGCCGACGCCGGCGCCGAGCGCGAACATCGAGAGGCCAACGTAGAGGTATGGCGTGTCGTAGTGAAGGCGGCTCAGCAGGAAGAGGCCGACGACCATGAGCGCGCTGCCCGTGACGACGAACGCCTTCCACTTCCCGCGACGGCTGATGAGGTTTCCCACGATGGTCGAGGCGACGAGGAGGCCCGCCATCATCGGGATCGTGAGGATGCCCGACTCGGTCGGGGTCGCCCCTCGCGCGAGCTGCATGTACTGGCTGAGGAAGACGCTGGTGCCGAACATGGCGACGCCGACCGAGACGCTCGCGATCACCGCGAGGGTGAAGGTGCGGTCGCGGAAGAGCGTGAGCGGGATGAGCGGCTCCTTGACGCGCAGCTCGACGAGGACCGCGATGACGAGCAGCAGCACGCCACCGCCGGCCATGAGCCAGGACGGGAGCGAGTTCCACTCGAACTGCGAACCCGCGAGGGTCACCCAGATGAGCAGCAGCGAGACGCCGCTCGAGATGAGCACGATGCCGAAGTAGTCGATGCTGACCTTGCGCTTCTTGGGCTTCGGCAGGTGCAGTGTGACCTGCAGCAGGATGAGCGCCACGACCGCGAAGGGGAGCCCCACGAAGAAGTTCCAGCGCCAGCCGAACGCGTCGGTGATAACGCCGCCGAGCAGGGGGCCGCCGACCGTGGCGAGCGCCATGACGGCACCGAAGAAGCCGGCGTAGCGGCCGCGCTCGCGGGGGCTGAGGATGTCGGCCATGACGATCTGGCTGAGCGCGCCGAGGCCACCGGCGCCGAGGCCCTGGAACACGCGCATCGTGATGAGCATGGACGTGTCCTGCGCGAAGCCGGCGATCGCCGAGCTGACGACGAAGATGACCAGCGAGATCTGCAGGAGCAGCTTGCGGTTCGTGAGGTCGGCGAGCTTGCCCCAGATGGGGGTTGAGACGGTCGTCGCGAGAAGGGTCGCGGTCACCACCCAGGTGAACGCGCTCTGGTCGCCCTTGAGGTCGCTGATGATGAGCGGCAGGGACGTGCTCACGACGGTCGACGCGAGCATCGACACGAACATGCCGAGCATCAGGCCGGAGAGGGCCTGGAGCACCTGGCGGCGGCTCATGCCGGATTCGGTGAGCGCTGCTGCTGGCTTGGTGCTGGGTCTGGGGTTCTTGCTAGACGACATCGACGCGGGGCCTCCTGATAGTTGACGACGGTCAACCATACATAGATGGTTGACCGCAGTCAACTATCGGAAAGGGCCCCGCGAACGGGGCCCTGATCCTGCGTGCTGCTGACTGCGGCGCTGCGCCTAGTCGATCTTGCGCTTGAGGTTGTCGAGGCCCTCCTTGGCGCCGTCCTTGACGTCCTCGACCTTGTCCTTGAACCCGGCCTTCGCCTGGTCGGACCGGCCTTCGGCCTTCAACTCCTCATTGCCGGAGACCGCTCCAGCGGCTTCCTTCGCGCGTCCGCCGAGGTCTTCTGACTTGTTCTCAAATCGATCGTCGATTCCCATGAGGGGATGCTCTCAGGCCAACTTGAGCGCCGCCTGTGGCGACGCATGACCCCGACGCTCCACGGATCGGGGTGCGGTCCCGCGGGCGCCTCAAGCCCCCTGGTGGCGTTCGGTCTGCCCGGACAGCGCTTCGAAGACGGCAGCAACAGCCTCGTCGTCGCCCACCCCCAGCTCGCGTGCCTCGACGGCAAACGCCCGCGCCGCTGCCGTGAGCCGCACATCCCCGTTCCGGCTGTTCGCCCTCACGAAGGTGCCGGCGCGCCCACGGCCCTCGACGACGCCCTGTTCCTCGAGGGCCGTGTAGCACTTCGCGACGGTGCCCGGTGCAACACCGAGGGTCTCGGCGAGGGAGCGCACAGGGGGCAGCCGCTCGCCGGGTTGGAGGTCACCGCGCTCGACGGCGAGGATGATCGCATCACGAAGCTGCCTGCCCGGCGCCTTCGACGAGTCACCCCCGATCGCGAGGTGCTCGAAGAAGTCACCTGTGCTCATGCGCGAGGTCGCTTGCCTGGGCTCGTGTTCTCGTCGATCGCAGTCTCCGAGCCGAGCGAGATCTCCTCGTCGTCATCCGGCTCGACGAGGTCATCGAACATCGCGGCACTCACGGCCTCGTCGTGCTTCTTAGCACGCTGCGGGCCGAAACCGAGCCACTTGCGAGTCGGGTAGTGGAGCTTCTCACGCCGCCACCACAGCGTCGCGAGCACCAGCGTCGCGATACTCGGCACCAGCGCCAGCCACGCTCCGTAGGCGATCGGGTACTGGCCGTTCGCCGCATCCACGCGCAGCGTCGCGAAGACGAACAGGAACAGGATGCCGAGCGTCGCGAGGGCGGCGTAGACCTGGAGGATCTTGGCCGAGATCACCGCGACACCGGAGATCCGCAGGATCAGCACCACGACGAGGCCGAGCAGGGGAATGGTCGGGACGAGACCGAACAGGAAGGTGCCGAACCAGTTGTAACCGAGCGCCTCGTCCATCTGGCTGAGGCCGGTGCCCGCCACGAACAGCTGCCAGCCATTCAGGGTCGGGGCGATGCGGTTGAGGGGGATCTCGGAGTTCCACCAGGGGAAGAACATCACCACGAGCAGCAGGGTCGCCAGGACGCCGAACGCGATCTGCTTGGGGCGGTAGGCCGGGTACGACGACATCGCCGCCGTGTCCTCGACCAGCGAATCGTCGTCCTGCGCAGTAGCCATGCCCCCAGCCTACGAGGCAGGTTCGCAATCGTGGCTCCGAACGCGCAGACTGGATGCGGCCCCTCACGAGGCCGAACGGTCTCAGGCGGCGAGAGGGGCAGCATGACGGAACGACACCACAGGCCCGTGCGCGTGCCATCGCAGGCGTTCGAAGCGCTCATCGGCGCCGATGACCCCGCGGCGGTGAGCCGCGTCGCCCACGATACGGCGAGGGCACTGCTGCAGCGGGCGCGCGGAGAGGGCGACCAGGCCGTCGTCGCGCGTCTCGTCGCCTACGCCGACGAGCACGGCATCGATGAGATCGCCGAGCTCTGGGCCGGCGCCAGCTCGCGGTCGCTGCCTGGCGCACTGTGGCGTCTCTACCTGCTGCGGCAGGCCGTGCGCGCGAACCCCGCGGAGACGAGCTACCTCTTCCGCCGCGGCTACGAGGTCGACCGCTCGATCAGCTCCGTCGTCGCAGGAGCCGCCACGCCGACCGGCCCAGAAGAGGTCGTCGCCCTCGCGGACGTCATCCTGCACGGTGCCTTCTCCGGAGACTTCGCACTCGCGCTCGAGCGAGCCGCCGCGTTCTGCCGCGTCATGTCACAGGGCGCGACGAGTCTCGCGAAAGACGAGGAAGGGCCAGCGCCCGCTCGAGCCAGGCAATCGACGCGTCGTGCCGTCCGCTACCTGGAGATGGGCGACGACCTGCACGCCTCCGCCGGCATGTGGCGCCTCGACACCCTCGACTGAGCCGCGGCACGCCGCATCCCGCCCGCGCACCCGCTGCCGGCCGCTTCGCCCGCGACTTCGCCCAGAGGGCTGCCAAAGCAGCTCCGTGACCCCCCTTTGGGGCAAGTCGCGTGCGGAGCGGGCGTTCGAGCGAGCCTCTGCGACGAGCCGAGTGCAGCACGACGTCGGATGTGTTCGCGGAGAGCCGATCCGGCTTCCGGAGCGCCCGAGGTTCGGTAAACTCGACGTCGCCGGGCCGCAGTAACCCCGGGCTCCAATATTCGCCGCTGCGAGCGGCCTTCCGCCGAGAGGCGTTCCTGCGGCCTGGCTTTTCTCTTCCCTGCGGCCGCGCCCCGCATCCGTCGTCTCGGGATGGAAACCTCGCATCGTTGCGTGAAGTTCTCCAGCACGAAGTGAGAATCCCATCCCGAGTCGGTGCGTCGCCGCGTCGCCGCGTCGCCGCGTCGCCGCGTCGCCGCCTCGCCGCCTCGCCTCGACGGCCGCGTCGCCGCCGCGCGGTCCATCCGTCGTTTCGAGATGGGTTTCGCGCTTCGGGATGCGTTGCAACCCATCTGCATGCGTGGAACCCATCTCGAGTCGGGGAGATCGAGGAGTGGCCCCGCGCGCGACGACGGGGCCGACGCAGCGCGCGACGAAGGCCCCGGCGAGATCGCCGGGGCCTTCGTCGTGATGCGGGGAGTGCGGTCTAGCCGAAGCGGCCCGACACGTAGTCCTCCGTCGCCTGGACGGACGGGTTCTCGAAGATCGTCTTCGTCGTGTCGTACTCGATGAGCTTGCCCGGCATCCCGGTTCCGGCGATGTTGAAGAACGCCGTCTTGTCAGAGACGCGCGACGCCTGCTGCATGTTGTGGGTCACGATGACGATCGTGTACTCGGTCTTGAGGTCCTCGATGAGGTCCTCGATCGCGAGCGTCGAAATGGGGTCGAGGGCAGAGCAGGGCTCGTCCATGAGCAGCACGTCGGGGGAGACGGCGATGGCGCGGGCGATGCAGAGACGCTGCTGCTGTCCGCCGGAGAGGCCGGAGCCGGGGAGGTCGAGGCGGTCCTTGACCTCCTTCCACAGGTTGGCACCCTGCAGCGACTTCTCGACGAGGGCGTCGGCGTCGCTCTTGGAGATCTTCGTGTTGTTGAGCTTCACACCGGCGAGCACGTTCTCACGGATCGACATCGTCGGGAACGGGTTCGGGCGCTGGAAGACCATGCCGACCTGACGGCGCACGAGGACGGGGTCGACGCCGGGGCCGTAGAGGTTGTTGCCGTCGATGAGGACCTCGCCGTCGACCCATGCCTTCGGGATGACCTCGTGCATGCGGTTGAGCGTGCGGAGGAACGTCGACTTGCCGCAGCCGGATGGGCCGATGAAGGCGGTGACGCTGCGGGGCTCGATCACCATGGAGACGTCTTCGACGGCCTTGAACTTGTCGTAGTAGACGTTGAGGTCGTTGACTTCGATGCGCTTGGACACTGTGTTTCCCTAACTTCCTGGCTGGTCGGCCTGGTCAGTCTGACCGGTTAGCCCTTGGGGGCGAAGAGCTTGGTGATCATGCGTGCGACGAGGTTGAGCAGCATGACGATGATGAGGAGGACAAGTGCGCCTGTCCAGGCGAGGTTGAGCATGTTCTCGGCCCCGGCTCCGACCTGCTGCGTGTAGGAGCGGTAGACGAAGACGGGGAGGCTCATCATGGCTCCCTGCGTCATGTTGTAGTTCATGTAGATGTTGAAGCCGGCGGCGATGAGCAGCGGCGCGCTCTCGCCGATGACGCGGGAGATGGCGAGCATGACGCCAGTCGTGATGCCGGCGAGCGCGGTGGGGAGCACGACCTTGGAGATCGTGAGCCACTTCGGCACGCCGAGCGCGTAGGAGGCTTCGCGGAGCTCGTTCGGGACGAGGCGGATCATCTCCTCCGAGGAGCGCACGACGGTCGGGATCATGAGCACGGTGAGGGCGATGGAGCCCGCGAGTCCCGTTCGCACGTTGGTGAGCGGGATGCCGAGCGTCTGCAGGATGAGCATGATCATCGTGTAGGCGAACAGACCCGCGACGATCGAGGGGACACCCGTCATGACATCCACGAAGAAGTTGATGGCCTTGGAGAGGCGGCCCTTGCCGTACTCGACGAGGTAGATCGAGGTGAAGAGTCCGATCGGCACCGAGATGAGGGTCGCGACGAGGGTGATGAGGAGGGTTCCGACGATGGCGTGGATGCCGCCGCCGCCTTCCGTCACGACGCCGACCATCGAGGAGGTGAAGAACGTCATGTCGAAGCGGGCGAGGCCGTTCGCGACGAGGGTGAAGAGCAGGGAGAGCAGCGGCACGAGGGCGAGCACGAACGCGGCGGTGACGAGCGAGGTGACGAAGCGGTTCGTGGCCTGGCGGGGGCCCTCGATGATACGGGCGATGATCCACTGGCCGGCGATGTAGAAGATCGCGCCGAGGACGGCGAAGCCGGTCCAGTTGAACTCGCCGCCGCCTGCCGCGAGGAGCAGGGTGATCACTGCGGAGAGCGCGAAGCCGCCGACGAGGATCGCGTACGGACCCCACTTGGGCAGGCGACCGTGCGTGAGCGGGTTGATCATCTCAGGAGCCGACTGGTTCTGGGTTGGTTTCTGCAGTGTTGAGGTCATCAGTTGGCTCCTGAGAATTCCTTGCGGCGGCTCACGATCCATCGTGCGAGGGAGTTCACGAGGAGGGTGATGGCGAAGAGCACGAGACCGGATGCGATGAGCACGTTGATGTCGAGGTTCGACGCTTCCGGGAAGGAGAGGGCGATGTTGGCGGCGATCGTCGACGGGTTGGTGTTCGACGTCAGCTGGAACGTGATCACGCCGGTCGCGGAGAGGACCATGGCGACGGCCATCGTCTCGCCGAGGGCGCGGCCGAGGCCGAGCATGACGGAGGAGACCATCCCGCCGCGTGCGAAGGGCAGGACGGCCATCTTGACCATCTCCCAGCGCGTCGCGCCGAGGGCGAGCGATGCCTCTTCGTGGAGCCGCGGCGTCTGGAGGAAGACTTCGCGGGTGAGGGCGGTGACGATGGGGAGCACCATGACGGCGAGCACGATGGCGGCGGTCAGGATGGTGCGGCCCGTTGCCGAGACCTGGCCCTGGAAGAACGGGAGCCAGGAGAGGTTCTCGTTGAGCCAGACGTAGAAGGGCTGCACGAACGGGCCGAGCACGGTTGCACCCCAGAGGCCGAAGACGACCGAGGGAACTGCGGCGAGCAGGTCGATGACGTAGCCGAGGGGGGCGGCGAGCTTGCGCGACGCGTAGTGCGTGATGAAGAGGGCGACGCCGATGGCGACTGGGACTGCCATGAGCAGCGCGAGCAGTGAGGCCCAGAGCGTTCCGAAGATGAGCGGCAGCACGTACCAGAAGAAGTTGCCTTCGGCATCCGGCTCGGCGAGGTTGCTCGCGCCGGCGACGAAGTGGCTGTTCTCGGCCGCGTCGGGGAAGAAGGCCGGGAGTCCCTGGAAGAGCAGGAAGAAGAACACGGCGGCGAGGATCGCGAGGATGAGCGATCCGGAGAACGTCGAGAGGAAGCTGAAGACGCGGTCGCCAGGACGCGACTTGGCCTTCACCGATGTGCCCGCATCTGGGGCGAGTTCTGCAGTCATCTGCTGAGGGTTTCCCTACGTCATTTGGGTGGAGCGGGGCGAGGAGCTGAAGAGAGCCGAATCGCCCGGTGCCATGCTTTCACAGCACGGCACCGGGCTGAAACGGAACTTCAGTCCGCGCGGACTACTTGATGGCGTCGACTGCTGCCTGTGCCTGGCTGCGCAGGTCGTCCGAGATGGGCGCGGAGCCCGCGTTCTCGGCTGCTGCATCCTGTGCCTCAGGGCTGATGACGTAGTCGAAGTACGCCTTGACGTTGGC
The DNA here is from genome assembly GCF_041366455.1 of Pseudoclavibacter sp. JSM 162008. Lineage (NCBI taxonomy): Bacteria > Bacillati > Actinomycetota > Actinomycetes > Micrococcales > Microbacteriaceae > Pseudoclavibacter > Pseudoclavibacter sp. JSM 162008. The sequence goes on along the minus strand of NZ_JBEWYX010000012.1, from coordinate 71,715 downwards.
TCCGACGGTCGGGTCCGTGTACTCGGCGCAGCCGATGAGGTACGAGACCAGGACGATCGGGTAGACGCCTTCAGCGGAGCGGTCGAGCTCGAACGAGAGGTCGGTCGCTGCGCGGCCTTCCTCGAGCGTGGAGTTGTCGACGACGGCGGCTGCCGCCTCGGGGGAGAGCTCGACGAACTCGGAGCCGGTCTGGATGGCGGCCGTGCTGAGGTCGCCGGCCGCGGATGCGTCGAGGTAGCCGATGGTGCCGTTGCCGGAGGTCAGCGCCTGCTGGACGCCGGGGGTCTCCTGGGCGCCTTCGCCGCCTTCGATGGGCCAGTCGTCGCTGTCCTCGAAGGTCCACACGTCGGGGGCTGCCTCGACGAGGTAGGACGTGAAGTTGCCTGTGGTGCCCGAGGTGTCGGAGCGGTGGACCGGCGTGATGGCGAGGTCGGGGAACGTGACGCCCGCGTTGAGCGCGGCGATCTCGGGGGCGTTCCAGTTGGTGATCTCGCCCTTGAAGATCTTGGCGAGGGTCGCGGGGTCGAGGTTGAGGGTGTCGACGCCCTCAACGTTGAACGCGACGGCGATGGGGGAGATGTAGGCGGGGATCTCGACGAGGTCGGTGCCGTCGACGCAGTTGCCGAAGCCGCCTGCCTCGATCTCTTCCATCTTGAACGCGCGGTCGGAGCCGATGAAGGCGGACGTGCCGTTCGTGAAGTCGGTGCGACCGGCGCCGGAGCCGCCACCCGCGTAGTTGATCTGGATGCCTGGCTCGACCGCGGCGAAGCCGGCGATCCAGGAGGTCTGGGCGGTGCCCTGCGACGAGGCGCCGGATGCGGCCAGCGTGCCTGTGAGCGATCCTGCGCCCTCGACTGCGGTTCCCGGCTCTGCTGCGGTTGGCTCGTTGCTGGCGCAAGCCGCAAGCGTGAGTGCGGCGATTGCGGCCATGGCGACCGATGCGCCTACTCGCGTGAACTTCATGGAGTTTCCCTTCGGGGACAGGTGACATTCCGTTGGATCAGTTGCGATCCGTCGGTGACGCTATGCGCGAAGGGTGACGAGGAGGGGCGGGGAAAGTGAACGGGGGGTGAACGGGCTGGGAATGCGCGCAGATTTCACCCGCCTCCGCCTACTTCATCTGCTCCAGGACGGGCTCGATCTGCGCCCGGAGGGTGGCGGAGATGGGCGCCGATCCGGCAGCCGCTGCCGATGCCGCCTGCCCCTCTTCGCTCACGACGTAGCTGAAGTAGGCCTTCGCGTTGGTGCCCTCGTCAGCGTCGGCGTACTCGGCGCAGCCGATGAGGTAGGAGACGAGCACGATCGGGTAGACGCCCGGCGTCGTGCGGTTGAGCTCGAAGGCGAGGTCGGTCGCGGCACGCCCGTCTTCGATCGTCGAGTTGTCGACGACGGCTGCGGCGGCTTCTGGGGAGAAGGGCACGTACTCGCCGCCGGTCTCGACTGCCGCCGTCGTGAGGCCGTCGGCCGCGGATGCATCCATGTACCCGATCGTGCCGTTGGCGCGGAGTGCCTGCTGCATGCCGGCGCTCTCCTGCGCGGCTTCGCCGCTCTCGACGGGCCACTCGTCGACTTCGCCGTAGCTCCAGGCATCACCGGCTGCCTCGTCGAGGTAGGCGGTGAAGTTGCCCGTCGTCCCGGACTTGTCCGAGCGGTGCACGGGGGTGATGGCGAGGGACGGCAAGGCGGCGTCCGGGTTCAGGGCCGCGATCTCCGGCGCATCCCACGAGTCGATGTCTCCGGCGAAGATGCCGGCGATCGTCGCGGCGTCGAGGCGCAGCTCGTCGACGCCGTCGAGCGCGAATGCCACGGCGATGGGGGAGATGTAGGCGGGGATCTCCACGAGGTCGCTGCCGTCTGCGCAGGTTCGGAACGGGCCCTCCTCGATCTCCTCGAGGTCGAAGGCGCGGTCGGAGCCGATGAACGCGGAGGTGCCGTTCTGGAAGTCCGAACGACCGGCCCCCGAGCCGCCACCCGCGTAGTTCACTCGCACGTCGGGCTCGATGGGGTAGAAGCCCGCGATCCAGGCGGTCTGTGCGACACCCTGCGAGGAGGCGCCAGAGGCGCTCAGCACGCCGGAGAGGTGCTGCGAGCGCGGGTCCTTGCTGACCGAGATCTCGTTGAGCGCGCATCCGCTCGTCGCGAGAACGGTGGTTGCGAGGAGCGCCAGGGCGGCGAGTGCTCGGGAGTGGTGCATCGAGTTCCTTCTGCCATCAGGTGTCAGGCGATCCCAGGACCCACGGGGACCGACTACGGGCCTGAATCAGTATGGACGAGAAGTGGACGGGACGTGACGCGCGGGTGAACGGATCGGCACCCGCACGGGCGGATCCGACGGCAGGGGTCAGGTGATCGGACCGTGCGTCTCGGCGGCGACGACGCCCGCCCTCGGATGGTTGACGGGCACGTGGATGACGGAGCACTCGCCGGTCGAGAGCATGGCGTGCCGCGCGAGCGAGCTCGGGCGCGTCGCCGTGTACAGGGCGATGGAGCGGACGATGGCGGGCATGACCGGGGAATGACTGCAGATCACGGTGCTGCGGCGCTTGGCGATGAGCTTCCGGACGACCTCGTCGATCTCCTCCTCGTCTCGCGTGTACGAGCCCTGAGCGATGCTGCGCTCGACCTGCGGCGTCAGCCCGAGGAGCGAGCTGATGGGAGCGACCGTCGAGCGGCAGCGGACGGCGTTCGAGGTGATGACGGCCTCCGGCCCGAAGGCCCGGAGGATGGGCACGACCGTCTCCGCCTGCTCGAGACCGCGGGCGGTTATCGGCCGGGAGTCGTCGTCGCCAGGCCACGACTGCGGGGGCACGGCCGTCGCGTGGCGCAGCACGAGGATGGCGAAGGTCCGGTGCAGGCCACGGCGGTACCGGTCGGCGAAGACCTCGAGCAGCTCGCGGTCCCTGTCGTAGCTGAGGAGCTTCTTGGCCTTCTTCAGGGAGACCCACTCGATGGCGTCGACCTCGTCGTTCGGCTCGAAGACGTGCGCCTCGAAGGATGCCTCATCGACCTCGGCCGTCCAGTAGTGCACCTCTTTCGGTCGGCCGTTCGGCATGACGTACTCGATGTACCCGAGCGGCGCGCCGAGCTTCGCCTCGTATCCGGTCTCCTCCTCGACCTCGCGCGCGGCGGTCTCCGGCAGCGTCTCGCCGGGGTCCACCTTGCCCTTGGGCAGCGAGTAGTCGCCGTGGCGCCCACGATGGATGACCAGCACCTTGAGCTTGTCGTCCGCGATGTCTTCATGCCACAGCACAGCGCCTGCCGCGTAGACGGTGCGCGAGGCGGCAGGGGAGTCGATCGTCATCCGGTCAGGCCAGCGTGGTGGGCCTGCGACGCTTGCTGATGCGACGCATCATCTCGTCGTGGAGGTCGGTGAGTCGCTGCCCGTTCTCGTCCCTGGCGTGGCGGACCCACTCGGCGTCCGAGCCGAGGTGCCAGGTCGCGGTCGTGTCGTCCATCGCGAGGTCGAACATCGCCGCGATGTCGGCGGCGTGGTGCTCGTCGATGATGCGCACGAGTGCTTCGATGCGGCGGTCGAGGTTTCGGTGCATCATGTCGGCCGATCCGATGAAGACGCGTTCGTCGCCGTCGTTCGCGAAGCAGAAGATGCGGGAGTGCTCGAGGTAGCGTCCGACGACCGAGCGCACGCGGATGGTCTCGCTGAGGCCGGGGACTCCCGGGCGGAGGCCGCAGATGCCGCGGACCCAGATGTCGACGGGCACGCCCGCCTGGCTCGCGCGGTAGAGGGCGTCGATGATTTCCTCGTCGACCATGGAGTTGACCTTGATGCGGATGCGGCTCGGCTTGCCGTCGAGCGCGTTCTTGCGCTCCTTGTCGATGAGGTTGAGCAGTCCGGGGCGCAGGTGCATGGGGGCGACGAGGAGTCGCGTGAACTTGCGCTCGATGGCGTAGCCGGAGAGCTGGTTGAAGAGGCGCGTGATGTCGCGGGAGATCTTCTCGTTGCAGGTGAAGAGGCCGAGGTCCTCGTAGATGCGGCTCGTCTTGGGGTTGTAGTTGCCCGTGCCGATGTGGTTGTACATCTTGAGCTCGTTGTCTTCCTTGCGGATGACCTGGAGGAGCTTGCAGTGGGTCTTGAGCCCAACGGTTCCGTAGACGACGTGCACGCCGGCCTTCTCGAGCTTGCGCGCCCAGACGATGTTGTTCTGCTCGTCGAAGCGCGCCTTGATCTCGACGAGGACCAGCACCTGCTTGCCGGATTCTGCCGCCTTGATGAGGGCGTTCACGATGGGGCTATCGCCTGAGGTGCGGTAGAGCGTCTGCTTGATGGCGAGCACGTTCGGGTCGGCGGCGGCCACCTCGAGGAAGGCCTGCACGCTCGTCGAGAACGCCTCGTACGGGTGCTGGACGAGCACGTCGCGGCGGGCGATCGCACCGAACATGTCGGGCTTCTCGTCGCTCTCGGACGTGCGGAACGCTGCCGCTGTCACGGGCACGTGCGTCGGGTACTTGAGGTCGGGCCGGTTGATGGCGCCGAGCGCGAAGAGGCCGCCGAGGTCGAGTGGCCCCGGGAGCACGTAGACCTCGTTGTGGGTGATGTCGAGCTCGGTCATGAGCAGTTCGAGCGTCACGTCGTCCATGTCGTTGGACACCTCGAGGCGGATGGGCGGGCCGAAGCGTCGCCGCAGGAGCTCCTTCTCGAGGGCCTGCAGGAGGTTCTCGGTCTCGTCCTCCTCGATCGTCATGTCCTCGTTGCGCGTGAGGCGGAACGCGTGGTGATCGAGGATCTTCATGCCGGGGAAGACGTGGCCCAGGTGCTGGGCGATGAGGTCTTCGAGCAGGATGAAGCGAGCCTTGCCGTGGTCGGACTGCAGCGGGTAGAACCGCGGAAGCACGGGCGGCACCTTGAGGCGGGCGAACTCCTCCTTCTCACTGCGCGGGTTGTAGACGCGCACGGAGATGTTGAGGGAGAGGCCCGAGATGTAGGGGAACGGGTGCACCGGGTCGACGGCGAGCGGCATCAGCACGGGGAAGATCTGCTCGTCGAAGAGGTCGCCGAGCTCGACGCGCTCGGCATCGGAGAGCTCGTCCCAGCTGACGATGTGGATGCCCTGGTCGGCGAGCTCTGGGCGCACGCTGTCGTTGAAGATCGCCGCGTGCCGCTTCTGCAGCTCGTAGGCCTTGGAGCGGATGGTGTCGAGGGCCACCTGCGGCGGGACGCCAGCGGGGGTCGGGACGGCGAGGCCGGTCGCGATACGGCGCTTGAGGCCGGCGACGCGCACCATGAAGAACTCGTCGAGGTTCGAGGAGAAGATCGCGAGGAAGTTCGCCCGCTCGAGGAGCGGCGTCGAGGGGTCCTCGCCGAGCTCGAGCACACGCTGGTTGAAGGCGAGCCAGCTGAGCTCGCGGTCGACGAAGCGGCTTCGCGGCATGTCCGGCGAGTCTGCACCGGCCTCGGGGGCGCGGAGTTCGATTGTCATGCGGTCATCCTTGCAGGTGTGCGGAGAAGAACGGTGCCTCGATGCGCCTGTCCCGCAGGATCGAGATGATCCTGTGGGGGTGAAGCTCAGCAGACCCATTCAAACGGATCATGAACGGGTGTGTCGGTACTGCACGTCGATCGAGAGCTGCTCGTAGCCGAGGGACCGGTAGAGCGCGAGTGCTGCCGTGTTGTCGCCCTCCACGTACAGCGAGGTCTCCCTGGCGCCGGTCGCGTGCATCCGCTGCAGGCCGGCCTGCATGAGGGCGCGGCCGAGCCCGCGGCCCGCTGCCTCCGGTGCGATGCCGACGACGTAGATCTCGACCTCATCGCCTTCTCGCTTGAGCCAGTTGTAGCCGAGGAGAGCGCCGTCTTCGTCGCGCAGGAGCAGGAAGTCGTCGGCGTCGAACCAGTCGGTCGACCGTCGCGCGTCGAGGCCTGCCGCGTCGAGCGCCCCCTGCTCCGGGTGGCTGCGGAACACGACGGCGTTCAGCGCCAGGAAGTCGTCGGCGTCCGCTTCCGTGAAGGGTGCGATCGTGAGGCCGTCGGGGGGAGGGGACCCGCCGGCATCGGCCTCCGTGATCGGCCGCCCGAGCTTGAGGAGCGTTCGCACGGCCTCGAGGCTCCGGCTCGAGGCGAGTGCCGATGCGCCCGCCAGGTTCCCGTGAGCCCACAGAACCGGGGCAGCATCAGCGGCTGAGGAGACAGCGTCGTAGAGCCGTGCGCCGAGGCCCGCTCGGCGATGCTTCGGATGCACGACCAGCTCGCCCTCGATCGTTCCGTCGCCGAGGTCTCTCGTGAGCGCCACGGCGACGAGCTGACCCGAGTCGTCGATGGCGGCGAGCCTCCGAGCGTCGAGCGACAGCATCGTGTCCTCGTTGAAGGGCGAGACGCCGTCCGCCGAGAGCGCGGCGTCGGTGATGGCGCGGATCTCCTCGCCGCGAACGTCGGCAGATGCCGCGGTGGAGATCTCGGACGTTTCGGGCATCTCGGCTCCTAGGCCTTGGCGGTCGCGTCGTCTGCGTGGCCCGTGGCCGAAGGCTCGTCGCGGGAAGCCTCGCCCCCGCGCAGCAGGCGGTAGCCGACATTGCGGACCGTGCCGATGACGCTCTCCTGGTCGCCGAGCTTCGCGCGGAGACGCCGCACGTGCACGTCGACCGTGCGTGTGCCGCCGAAGTAGTCGTACCCCCACACCTCGCTTAGCAGCCGTTCGCGCGTGAACACGTGGTCGGGATGCGAGGCCAGGTAGCGCAGCAGCTCGAACTCCTTGAAGGTGAGGTCGAGGGTGCGTCCGCGGTACCTGGCGGTGTAGCTGTGCTCGTCGATCGTCAGGGGGCCGATGGCGATCGTGCCGCTCGGCTCCTCCACAGCGGCCTGTGGGCGCAGCAGACGGATGCGCGCATCCACCTCCGCCGGTCCTGCAGTGCGCAGGATGACGTCGCCGATGCCCCAGTCGGAGGAGATGGCCGGGAGGCCTCCCTCCGTGATGGCGAGGAGCACCGGAACCGACGACTCGATCGTGTTGAGCACCCCGCACAGTCGCTTCGCGCTGGGGAGGTCGCTGGTGCCGTCGATGATGTTGGCATCGGCTTGGGGGGCCGACGCGAGGGCGGATGCGGTCGGAGGGAGCACCCGGACGCGGTGCGCCAGCAGAGTGAGGGAAGGGAGAGCGTGCTCGACGCCGCCGGCGCTGAACAAGAGGACGTCTGCCAAATGTGGCCTCCTCGATGTTTGGTCGGACTCGCTGGCTAGTCTACGCACCCTCGGGACAGCTCCAGCGTGCACAATGGGGCAATGACCCGCGAACGAGTGAGCATCGGCATCGTCTGGCTGGCGGCCATCGTCGGAGTGTTCGGCGTCGCGATCCTCGCCGACCCCTCGCGGCACCTGGTCTGGGTGAGCATCCTGATGCTGACGCTCATCTGTCTCACCTGCCTCCTCCAGCTCCGCCTGCAGGAGAGCGACGGGTTCATCATGAGGATGAGCCTCAGCCTCGTCGGCGCCCTCGTCGTGCTCGGCGTCGCCTCGCTCGGCTTCGCGCTGCTCGGTGGAGACGCCGTCGTGGGCACGCCGAGCCACAGCTAGCCGCGCCGCGTCTCGCATGCATCCGCACTGACTCTCGCGTGCATCCGCACTGACTCTCGCGTGCATCCGCACTGACTCTCGCATGCATCCGCACTGACTCTCGCGTGCATCCGCACGGCTAAGATGGACGGCATGGACACCGTGCTTGTTATCGAAATCATCTTCACCGGGCTGCTGGTGCTCGCGCTCGTCGCCATCAGCTTCGTCTCCGTGGTCGTGCTCAAGAACCTCTTCAAGGGCCAGAACTAAGCAGCCAAGCGGAGCGACACTGCAGCCGGATCGAGAGGAAACCACCGATGGTCTACGACATCCCCACTGACCTCCCGCCCGAGATCGTGCCGCTCTCCTGGCTCCTCGGCGTGTGGGAGGGAACCGGCCACGTCGAGTACAAGGTGGGCGAAGAGGTGCGCGAGCAGGCGTTCCGCCAGCGCGTGAGCTTCAGCCATGACGGTCTTCCCTACCTCAACTACTCTGCCCAGCTGTGGCTCGAGGAAGGCACCGGCGACGAGCCAGTGCAGGTCCCGCTCACGGGCGAGACCGGGTTCTGGCGGCTGGCTCGCACCCGGGACGACGGCGATGTCGGCCCCGGCTATCTGCCCCCGATCGCGCCGGCCACGATCACGGACGCCGATGGCGTCGAGGGGCTGCGCGACGACGACCAGGCGTTCCCACTCGAGGTGTCGATCGTGCATCCGACCGGACTGCTCGAACGGTACAGCGGCAGCGCGAGAGGCCCGCGCATCGACCTGAAGACCGAGGAAGTCCTGCTCGCGCCCGGCGCGAAGGAGTTCACCGCGTCGACCCGCATGTACGGCTACGTCGCGGGCGAGCTGCTGTGGGCGTGGGACATCGCGGCCCTCGGCCAGGAGCTGGCGACCCACGCGTCGGCGAAGCTGGCCAAGCTTGACTGAGCAGGCCGTTCCGAGCGGCTCGGCGGCGGCCGCCGACGAGCCCCAGCCGTATCGCTCGCCGTTCCTCGCGCTACCCGGAGCGGTGGAGGGCGTCGGCATCGACGCGGGCGTCGCCTGGCACTACGGGCAGGTGACGGCCGATCAGCGCGACCTCGCTGCGGGCCGCTCCGTGGTGGACACATCGCATCTCGGGATCCTCCGCCTCACCGGCGGCGACAGGCTCAGCTGGCTCGACTCGCTCACCTCGCAGCGTCTCACAACGCTCCAGCCCGGTGAGAGCGCGGAGACCCTGCTCCTCGACATCCAGGGTCACATCGAGCACGCTGCGGCCGTCGTCGACGACGGCGCCGCCACCTGGCTGATCACGGAGCGAGATTTCGCCCCCGCTTTCGCGGCGTGGCTGAACCGGATGCGGTTCATGCTCGACGTGCAGGTCGCCGAGGTGACCGACGAGTTCGCCGTGATGGCGACGCTCGGCGAGCTGGACCTCGGTGCAGCAGCCCCGAACGGCACCCCACTCGTGTGGAGCGACCCGTGGGCCGCGCCGCCGGAGCACGGCTGGAGCTACTCGGCATACCCGGTCGTGTCTGCTGAAGGCAACACCGACGCGCACCCGGGGGCCGACTTCCCCCTCAAGCTGCACGTGGTCGAACGTGCACGGCTGCAGACCATCGTCGACCGCGCTGCGTCCGGCGAGCTGCCCATCGCAGGCATGCACGCGCTCGAGGCGCTGCGCATCGCCGCCTGGCGGCCTCGCCTCGGCGCCGAGGTCGACTCCCGCGCCATCCCGCACGAATTCGATTGGCTCCGTAGCGCCGTACACCTGGAGAAGGGCTGCTACCGCGGGCAGGAGACCGTCGCGAAGGTGCACTTCCTGGGCCGCCCGCCGCGCAGGATCGTCCTGCTCGACCTCGACGGCTCGCTCGGCGAGCTTCCCGAGGTCGGGAGCACCCTGTCGGTCGAGGGCGACGCCGGGGCGCAGACGGTCGGACGAATCAGCTCCGTGGCCATCCATCACGAGGACGGCCCCATCGCACTCGCGCTCGTGAAGCGCTCCCTCCCGGAGGACGCCACCCTCGTCGCGCATCTCGCTGACGAGCAGCAGGTCACGGCGAGTGCCACGACGATCGTCTCGCCGGGTGCGGGACGAGCGGCCGAGGTGCCACGGCTGCCGCGCCTCGAGCGCCGCGGGCAGTAGACGTGGCGGCTCCGGCGGTCGGCGTCGGGGCCGCGTTCGCTCGCGTGCGCGCATCCCTGCCGGCGGTCGTGCAGATCACGGCGGCCGCGTTCGTGGCCTACGCGATTGCACACTGGGGGCTCGGGCATCCCATACCGTTCCTCGCGGTGACGGTGGCGATCACGAGTCTCGGGCTGCAGCGGGATGCGCGGCCCCGTCGCGTGTTCGACACCGCGCTCGGCATCACCTTCGGGGTGCTGCTCTCCAATCTCTCGCTGGTGCTCTTCGGGCGCGGCGTCTGGCAGGTCGCGGTCGTCCTGGCCGTCGTGCTCCTGCTCGGGCGGCTCGTGCACCCGAGCCCGGGCTTCGCGATCGGCGCCGCGGTCCAGGCTTCGCTGGTGCAGCTCATCCCGGTGCAGGGCGTGGCCGAGTACTCGCGGCTCCTGGACGCCGTCATCGGCGGGGCCGTCGCGATCGCGGCCACAGCGCTCGTGCCGCGCAACGCGGCGGCGCTCGCCAAGAACGAGGCCAAGGGTCTCATCGGGGCATTGGCGCAGGCGCTCGGCGACATCTCTCAGGCGCTGCGTCGCGGCGACAGCGACGCCGGGCTCGCCGCGCTCGAGGAGCTGCGCCGGACGCAGGACACGCTCGACGCCTGGTCGACGGAGCTCGAGAGCGCCGCATCCATCGCCCGCCTGTCGCCGTTCATGCGCCATCACCGCGGGCGAGTTGATCGCCTGGTGGAGCTCCGCACGAGTATCGACCTCGCCACTCGGAACCTGCGCGTGCTCGCCCGTCGCGCCTGGTCGCTGTCCTGGGACGGACGCCACCGCGAAGAGCTCGCTGACCTTCTCGGCGACATCCAGTCGGGCATGCTCGAGCTGCGGCTGGGCCTCGACGACGACGCCATGCTGCACCAGTCCCGGCAGACGCTGCTCATCGCGGCGGCGCGACTGGAGCCCGACCATCTGCACGGGGCGCAGCTCGCCGATTCCGTGCTGCTCATGCAGTGCAGGCCCCTCGTCGTCGACCTGCTCATCGCGAGCGGCATGGACCCGGAAGCTGCCCGCACGGCGCTCCCCGAGGTCAAGTAACCCTCCTCGCGCCGATCGCTGCCAGTGAAGTGGCCGTTCTGGCCGGTTCGGAAGGGCCCTTCGGCTGGCAGCGATCGGCGGATGAGTGCGGGGCGCCGCGACAGGGCTTGGGGCGGGGGCTAGGGCTGGGGGCGGGGGCTAGGGGCGGGGCAGTGCGAGGGCCCCGGAGGAAGGGGCCACCGCGTCCCAGGCGACCGTGACCTCGCCGAGCCGCCAGCGCTTCTGCGTGTCGACGAGCGGCCAACCGGCCGCGCGCATCCGCTCGCACACGGCGAGGAAGCGCTGCCTGGCGCCGAACGTCTGCCGCGGGGCCTCGCGCTGCCAGGCGTCGTCGAGCGCCTTCAGGTAGTCGTGCACCCCCTCGCCGGGCACGTTGCGGTGGATGAGGGCCTTCGGCAGGCGCTCGGCGACGATCAGCGGTGAGTCGAGGCTCGCCGTGTGCAGCGAGACCGTGAACGTGCGGGGTCCGCCGGCGTCGATGCCGACCCAGGACGACACGCGCCCGACCTCGTTGCACGTTCCCTCGACCAGCAGTCCGGGCGGCGCGAGTCGCGCCGTCATGCGCGACCAGGCATCTGCGACCTCCGCCTCGTCGTACTGGCGCAGCACGTTCATGGCGCGGATCACGGCGGGCGGCTCGGACGTCGGCGTCGGCACCTCGAACCCGCCGACGGCGAACGAGACCCGGCCGGCCAGCTCGGGCCGCTCGGCGAGCTGCTGTCTGGCGAGCGCCACGCGCCCTGGGTCGATCTCCAGTCCGTGCACGCGCACGTCGGGGACCGCGCGACCGAGGCGCTCCGCCAGCTCGAAGGCCGTCGCTCCGCTCGCCCCGTAGCCGAGGTCGACCACCAGTGGGCGTTCGGCGGACGTGAGCGCCGGATGCTGCGCGATCCAGCGGTCGACGCGACGCAGACGGTTCGTTCCCGTCGTCCCGCGCGTGAGTCGACCCAATGGCATACGACAAGACTATTGAGCCACCGAGACTATTTCAGCGCGCGACGACTCCGCGTCGCACACGGGCCAGCCCCCACTCGGTACGCTTGGACGCATGACTGAAGCGCTGACCCTCATCCTGGTCCGTCACGGACAGAGCGAGTGGAACGAGAAGAACCTCTTTACCGGCTGGGTGGACGTTGAGCTCACCGAACAGGGCCGGGAGGAGGGCGCCCGTGCGGGCCGCCTCATCCGCGAGTCCGGCCTCAAGCCGAACGTGCTCTACACATCGCTGCTCACGCGCGCCATCGACACCGCCAACCTCGCGCTCAAGGAAGCGGGCCGCGGCTGGATCGACGTCAAGCGCACCTGGCGCCTCAACGAGCGCCACTACGGCGACCTGCAGGGCAAGGACAAGGCCCAGGTCCGCGACCAGTACGGCGAAGAGCAGTTCATGGAGTGGCGCCGTTCGTACGACACGCCGCCGCCCGCGCTCGACGACAGCAGCGAGTTCTCGCAGGCCCACGACGAGCGCTACGCCGACCTCGGCGACGAGCTGCCCCGCACCGAATGCCTCAAGGACGTCCTCGTGCGGTTCCTGCCCTACTGGGAAGATGAAGTCCTGCCGACGCTCGTGCAGCGTGGCACCGTCATGGTCGCCGCGCACGGCAACAGCCTCCGCGCGCTCGTGAAGCACCTCGAAGGCATCAGCGACGACGACATCGCCGCCGTCAACATCCCTACCGGCATGCCCCTCGTGTACCGCTTCGACCCCGAGACGCACGAAGTGCTCGGCAAGGGCGAGTACCTGGATCCGGAGGCAGCAGCAGCGGGAGCCGCCGCCGTCGCCTCGCAGGGCAAGTAGCACCGAGCGACCCCCAGGCCCTCGCCGGGCCACACGAACGAGGAGCTCCCCGTCATCGGACGGGGAGCTCCTCGTTCGCGATCACCAGTGACGAGGAAGATTGTCAGTGGTCGTCGTGCTCGTGCTCGTGCTCATCTTCCAGGAGCATCCCGACCGAGGTCGCGCAGGCATCGCCCTTCCAGGCCTCGATGCCCTCGCGCACCGCGAAGGCGGCGATGACGAGCCCGGCCACCGCGTCGGCCCACGCCAGGCCGAAGAGCGAGTTCAGCACGAGGCCGAGGAGGACGGCGGCTGACAGGTACGTGCAGATCAGGGTCTGCTTCGAGTCGGCCACGGCCGTCGCCGAGCCCAGCTCGCGTCCAGTGCGTCGCTCGATGAGCGACAGGAACGGCATCAGGACGACGCTCACGGCGGCGAGCACGATGCCGACGGTGCTGTGCTCGACGTCGGAGCCCGAGGTGAGCGCGAGCACCGAACTGATCGTGACGTAGGCGGCGAGCGCGAAGAAGGCGATCGCGATGACGCGCAGCGTCGGCTTCTCCCAGCGCTCCGGATCCTTTCGCGTGAACTGCCAGGCGACCGCTGCGGCTGAGAGCACCTCGATGATCGAGTCGAGGCCGAACCCGATGAGGGCCGCCGAGGACGAGGCTGCGCCCGCACTCAGCGCGACGGCCGCCTCGATCACGTTGTAGGCGATCGTGAACGTCACGACCAGGCGGATGCGGCGCTGCAGCAGCGCGCGGCGCGCCTCCCCGTCGGCGCTCGCGGCACCGACGCCGCCGGGACTGGTGTCTGCCGTGGCCTTCGCCGTCGAGTCGAATCGCTCGGTCACGAGACAGGCTCGCAGCAGCCTGGCACGGGGCAGGACGTGTCCTGGCACGGGGCGGCCTCGTCGACGGCGAGGACGACGCCGACGAGCGTCGTGAGCGACTGGGTCAGGTGCGGGTCGGCGATCTCGTACCGCGTCTGCCTTCCCTCCGGCGTCCCGACGACGATGCCGCAGTCACGAAGGCAGGTCAGGTGGTTCGACACGTTCTGTCGGGTCAGTCCCAGGTCCGAGGCGAGGCGCGCGGGGTAGTCCGGGCCGTCCAGCAGGCGCATGAGGATGCGTGACCGCGAGGGATCGGCCATGGCGCGCCCGAGGCGGTTCATGACCTCGAGGCGTGAGGTGGTCGCGGTTGTCATGCCCCCATTAATACAGTGCGGGCTGTATTAAGCAACCCGCGGGCGGCGACATGCGTTCCGAGAACAGACGACGGCACCCCTGGTCACCGGTGTTCCCGGAGGAACAGCGGCGGCAGGGGTGCAGTCGGTGGTGAGGTGCGGGGCGCTACGCGCCCGGGGTGACCGGTGTGACGGGCGTGGACGGCTCCTTCTCCTGCATCCACTCGCCACTCGTCAGGTACTGCACCTTCTGCGCGATCGAGACCGCGTGGTCGGCGAAGCGCTCGAAGTAGCGGCTCGCGAGCGTCGCGTCGACGACCTCGACGCTCTGCGCCTGGATGTCGTCGGACAGGAGCGCGTCGAACGTGCTGCGGTGCAGGTCGTCGATCTGCGTATCGCTCGCCTTGATCTCGTCGGCGATGCGGTTCGTCTCCTCGTCGTTGCCCGCGTCGAGCAGGGCGACGAGCTGACGCGCAACCGCGACGTCGAGTCGGCTCATCTCGGCGAACACCGGACGGAGCGTGTTCGGGCCGACGCCGCCCGGGAAGCGGTAGCGGGCGAGCGCCGCGATGTGCGCCGCGAGGTCTCCCATGCGCTCGAGCGACGAGCTGATGCGCAGCGCGCTCACGACGAGTCGGAGGTCGCGTGCCACGGGGGACTGGCGGGCGATGATCTCGATGGTGTGCTCATCGAGGGCGATCGCGAGCTCGTCGATGCGGGCATCGTCGGAGATGACCTGCTCTGCGAGGGCGACGTCGGACGTGGTGAACGCAACGGCGGCGCGCTGCATGGCGGACTCGACGTGGCGGGCGATCTCCACGAGGCCGTTGCTGACCTCAGCGAGTTCCTGCTGGAAAACTTCGCGCATGTTTATCCTCTGTTTCGTGGCAACGAGCGATGTGCCGCTGCCCGTAGTTCTGGGAAGACCGGTCGTCCGGTGCCTTGGGAGTGACGCTGCCTTCGCGGGCGAGTCTACGGAGCCAAGGTAACGGACTCGTGTACGACGGGTGACACATCCGATGGCCCATATGCTGGGCACATGGACTCGTCCGTCGCAGTGGTCCTTGCGATCGTACTCGGCTTCCTCTTGGGCGCAGGTTTCGTCTGGCTGCTCCACGTCGCCTCAGTACGGCAGGCAAAGGCGCGAGCTGCCTTCTCACCCCGCCTCCCAGAGGGCATCGAGCATCTGCTCGGCGCCCTCGACTCCATCGTGATCGTCACTGACCCCTCGAGGAACGTCTACCAGTCGTCCCCTGGAGCCACCTCGAAAGGGCTCGTCCGCCCCGGCGGGCGCCTCGACGAGCGAGTCGGTGCCGTCGTCGACGAGGCCAGAAGGCAGGGCGAGGCCGTCACACGGGACCTGGAGATCGCGCGCGGCCCGTTCGGCCGCTCGGAGATCCACGTCCGCGTGCGAGCCGCGCCCCTCTCCACGAGGTTCTTCCTGGTGCTGGCCGAGGACCGAACCGAGGCGCTGCGCGTCGAGAGTGTGCGGCGGGACTTCGTCGCCAACGTCAGCCACGAGCTCAAGACGCCGATCGGGGCGGTCACACTCCTCGCCGAGGCGATCGCGGAGTCCGCGGGCGACGAAGAGCAGGTCAAGTACTTCACGGGGCGCCTCAGCAAGGAGAGCCTGCGCCTCGCATCCATCACCAACGAGCTCATCGAGCTGTCGAGGCTGCAGTCGAGCGACTCCCTCGCGCATCCGGAGCTGATCTCCATCCACGAGATCCTCTCGCTCGCCGTCGACCAGTCACGCGTCCCGGCCGACGTCGCGGGGGTCGAGATCGTGCTCGGCGACGACGTTGATGCGTTCGTGTACGGCGAGCGGACCCACCTGCTCATGTGCTTCACGAACCTCGTCTCCAACGCCGTCCAGTACTCGTCGACGAACTCGCGCATCGGCATCGGCACGCGGCTCGTCGACGACACGGTCGAGGTCGCGATCTCCGACCAGGGCATCGGCATCGCCCCGGAGGACCAGGGGCGGATCTTCGAGCGGTTCTTCCGCGTCGATCAGGCGCGCTCCCGACGGACCGGCGGGACCGGCCTCGGGCTCAGCATCGTTCGACACGTCGCGGAGAACCACGGTGGTGATGTCCGGGTCTGGTCGCAGCTGGGCAAGGGATCGACCTTCACCGTGCGTCTGCCCTCCGCGGACTCCGTCGTCGAGGAGATCGACCTGCAGCGGTTCACCGAGCGGCGCTCCGCCTGACCAGATCCAAGGTCCCGTCGCTCACCGCGCGCATCACGCGAGCCGTGACGCGCCGGTCCGCGTCCACGTCACTCAATGTTCACGAAAGATATGCACAATGACCACCGTGACCCGCATCCTCCTCGTCGAAGACGAATCAGCACTGCACGAGCCGCTCTCCTTCCTCCTCGGACGGGAGGGGTATGACGTCGCGGTCGCCGAGACCGGCCTTGACGCGCTCGATCTGTTCGACCGCGACGGCGCCGACCTGGTGCTCCTCGACCTCATGCTCCCCGGCGTTCCAGGCACCGAGGTGTGCAAGCAGATCCGCCTCACCTCGAAGGTGCCGATCATCATGCTCACGGCCAAGGACAGCGAGGTCGACATCGTCGTGGGGCTCGAGCTCGGCGCCGACGACTACGTCACGAAGCCGTACTCGACGCGGGAGCTGCTGGCGCGTGTGCGTGCCGTGCTCCGCCGCAACGAGCAGGAGGAGGAAGGCGAGGACGACAGCATCATCGAGGTCGGCGAGGTGCGCATGGACCTCGATCGTCACACGCTCGAGGTCTCCGGCAAGGTGACGCCGATGCCGCTCAAGGAGTACGAGCTCCTCGAGTACCTCATGCGCAACTCGGGACGCGTGCTCACCCGCGGCCAGCTCATCGACCGCGTCTGGGGGCCCGACTACTACGGCGACACGAAGACGCTCGACGTGCACATCAAGCGCATCCGCAGCCGCATCGAGGACAAGCCGTCGACACCGGTCAGGCTCGTCACCGTTCGTGGCCTGGGCTACCGCTACGAGGGCTGAGCTCGCTCCTGGCCCATGCCAGGTGAACGCAAGAAGGGCGCATCCGGGTGGATGCGCCCTTCTCGGCGGTCTGCGGGTGGCGACTAGGCCGTGCCGCCCTCTTCCGGCTCCTCGGTGGGGGCCGGGGTCGGGGCGATGCTCGGCGGTGCGGCCGGCGGCTCGGTCTGAGCGGGCCCAGGCACGAGCGTCGAGTACTCCGGAAGCGTGCCGTCGAGGACGGGAACGCTCACGGCCTGCACCGACTGCTCGCCGTCGAGTGTCGCGGTGAACGTCACCTCGTGGGTCGAGCCCGGGGCGAAGTCCATGCCTTCGAGGAGCACGCTGGCGCCCTCGCCGAAGCCGACCTGGGTCACGCCTGCGGCGGCGTCGACGGGGACGGTCACGACGACGTCCTGCTCGACACCGTTGATCAGTCCCTTGTAGGTGATGTCGAGCGAACCGGCGCTGCCTGTGTGGTTGACGACCGCGAAGATGAGGTTGGCACGGTCGGTCACGTCGGTGCCCGTCAGCGTGTCGGTGATGAGGATCGCGTTGCGAACCTCGAGCTCGCCGACGTTGGCGTTCGTGCCGTCACTCGCCGAGTACTGGGTCGTCGTGCGCTGGGGGGAGATGTAGTTGCAGCCGGCAAGCCCAACCGCGACTACGGCGGCAAGGGTGACGGACGCGACGGCGCGGATCTTCACGTCTGGAGCCTCCAGGTTCGGATCGTGCGGCTGTCGCCGCACGAATTCACAGGATGCAGCAAGCCTATCTGATCTAGCTGCAGCTCCCGGACGACGCGGCGGCGGACTCTACCACTTCCACCCTCGGATGGGCCCTTTTGACATGGTACTCTTAGGTGCCGAAAGGGGCTTGTATTTATGCAGTTTGAGGTCGGGGAGACAGTCGTCTATCCCCATCACGGCGCGGCCACCATCTCAGAGGTGAAGATCCGAGTCATCAAGGGTGAAGAGAAGACGTTCCTCAAGTTGAACGTTGCACAGGGAGACCTCGTCATCGAGGTCCCTGCTGACAACGTCGACCTGGTCGGAGTGCGCGATGTCATCGGACAGGACGGTCTCGACCGTGTGTTCGAGGTTCTGCGAGCCCCCATCACCGAGGAACCGACGAACTGGTCCCGCAGGTACAAGTCGAACCTTGAGAAGCTCGCCTCTGGCGACGTCATCAAGGTCTCCGAGGTCGTCCGCGACCTCTGGCGCCGCGACCAGGACCGGGGTCTCTCCGCTGGGGAGAAGCGGATGCTCGCGAAGGCCAGACAGATCCTCGTCTCGGAACTCGCTCTCGCGGAGAAGACCGACGAGGAGAAGGCCGGAGACGTGCTCGACAAGGTCCTCGCGTCCTAGTCGGCTGACATCGGCGGTCTCTCTCGGGACTGTCGTTCGGCGCACGTCACACGCTTCATCGTCGGGGCCGCAGGGACGTTCACTCGTCCGTGCGGCCCCGACGCGTATGCTGGTGCAGTGAATCAGCGCATCTACGACACGCAGACGCAAGCACTCGGCGACTTCACGCCGCTCGTGCCAGGCAAGGTCTCGCTGTACGTCTGCGGGCCGACGGTGCAGTCCGCGCCGCACGCTGGTCACCTGCGTTCTGCGCTGGTCTACGACCAGTTCCGTGCATGGTTCGAGGCGACCGGGTCGCGCGTGACGCTGGTTCGCAATGTCACGGACATCGACGACAAGACCCTCGCCGGCGCGACGGCGGACGAGCCGTGGTGGGCGCTCGCGTACCGAGTCGAACGCGAGTTCAACGCGGCGTACTCGGCTCTCGGCATCCGCCCGCCCACGTACGAGCCCCGCGCGACGGGCTCCATCCCGGAGATGCAGCAGCTGATCTCGCTGCTCATCGAGCGCGGCCACGCCTATGCAGCGGCCGACGAGAGCGGCGACGTGTGGTTCGACACCGGCAGCTGGCCGAGCTACGGCGAGCTCACCCACCAGCGTCCTGAGGACATGGCGGAGGGGGAGGCCCCCAGCCGAGGGAAGCGGAGCGCCGCCGATTTCGCCCTCTGGAAGGGACAGAAGCCGGGCGAGCCGGACTCGGCGGCCTGGTCTTCGCCGTGGGGTTCGGGGCGACCGGGCTGGCACATCGAATGCTCGGCCATGTCGACGAAGTACCTCGGGCCGACCTTCGACATCCATGGCGGCGGACGAGATCTCCGCTTCCCGCACCACGAGAACGAGCTGGCGCAGTCCCGCGCGGCGGGCCTCGAGTTCGCTCGCACATGGGTGCACAACGGGCTCGTTTCGGTTGCCGGGCAGAAGATGTCGAAGTCGATCGGCAACACCGTCTCGGCCGCCGATCTCCTCGCCGCCGCGCGTCCGATCGTCGTCCGCTACTTCCTCGGATCCGCCCACTACCGCTCGACGATCGAGATCGGTGAGAACTCGCTCGACGAGGCGGCGGCATCCTTCGCGCGCGTCGAGGCGTTCCTGGAGCGTGCCGAGCGGGCAGGTCTGCTCGCATCCGTCGTCGAGGACGCGCCGCCGAGCCTCGCCAACCTGCCCGAGGCGTTCGTCGCGGCGATGAACGACGACTTCGCAGTCCCTCAAGCCGTCGCCGCGCTGCACGAGGCCATCACCGCCGGCAACCAGGCATTCGACACCGGCGCCCCCGACGCGGCGGCGCGCGCCGGCCGTGAGGTCACCGCGATGCTCGACATCCTCGGCATCAACCCACGCGCTGAGCAGTGGAGCGGGGGAGTGGATGCGACGGGCGAGACGGCCCTCGCCGCCCTCGTCGATGCGCTGCTCGTCGAGCGCACGCAAGCCCGCGGTGCGAAGGACTTCGCCCGCGCAGATCAGATTCGAGACACGCTGGCAGCAGCCGGCGTGCAGATTGAAGACTCGCCGAACGGCAGCTTCTGGACGTTGGAGAAGGCATGAGCACGAACTCGCGCGGAAATCGCAGCAAGAAGGGCCCCACGAAGGGCACCGGCGGCAATGGCCGCAAGTCCCTCGAAGGTCGAGGCAACACGCCTCGTGCCGAGGACCGCTCCTGGCACGTCGCCGGCAAGCGCAAGGCGGCGAAGGAACGCCTCGAGGCTGCTCGTGGCGGCTCCAAGCCGCGTCCGGCGCAGCGTGAGGGCGGGGCGCCCCGCCGCGCCCGCACCGACGACAGCACGGAACTCGTCACCGGCCGCAACTCGGTCGTCGAGGCGCTCCGCGCCGGCATCCCGGCGACGACGCTCTACGTCGCCGCCCGGGGCGAGATGGACGAGCGCGTCAAGGAGATCTTCAAGATCGCCACCGAGCGCAAGATCCCGATCCTCGAGGTCATGCGCCCCGAGCTCGATCGCATGGCGGGCCGCGACGCGGTGCACCAGGGCGTCATCATCAAGGTGCCGGCCTACACGTACGCGGACCCCATGGAGGAGCTCGACCGCGCCATCCAGCGCCGTCGCAACCCGCTCTTCGTCGCGCTCGACGGCATCACCGACCCCCGCAACCTCGGTGCCATCGTGCGCTCGGTGGCCGCGTTCGGTGGCGACGGCATCATCGTGCCGCAACGTCGCTCGGTCGGTATGACCGCCTCGGCGTGGAAGACCTCGGCAGGTGCCGCTTCGCGTCTCCCCGTCTCCATGGCCTCGAACCTGACGGCCACCATCAAGGCGTACAAGAAGGCAGGCGTGTTCGTCATCGGCCTCGACGGCGACGGCGACGTGTCGCTGCCCTCGCTAGAGCTTGCGACCTCACCGCTGCTCATCGTCGTAGGCAGCGAGGGCAAGGGCCTCTCGCGCCTCGTCACCGAGCACTGCGACGCGATCGTCTCGATCCCGATCGACGGGGCCACCGAGTCACTCAACGCCGGAATCGCCACGAGCATCACGATGTACGAGGTCTCGAAGCTCCGCGCGGAGAAGCGCGCGGCCAAGTAACCAGGGCGTTCGACGCTGAAGGGCCTCACCCCCGCGGGTGAGGCCCTTCGTCATGCCAGCACAGATGGATGACCGCTGGTAGCCGTCAGCGGCACCACGAGGTCAGGAAGCCGGTGAGCCGACGCAGTTCCGCGCCGCTCGCGATGTCGATGACGGTGGTCGTCGACTGCTTCATGCCAGGGAGCACCGCGTAGCCGTCCGGTCCCTGCGCGCCGAGCCCCGTCTCGACGGCGAGGTACTGGCCGTTGGGGGAGACGCAGATGTCGCGCAGCCATTCGCCGCTCTCGCCCGGGTCGAACAGCGTCCGCTGCCCAGCCGTGTCGGCGAGCTCGACCGTGACGTCGGCGAGCCCGGCAGCCGCATCCGCAACGGCTGAGATCTGCGTCCCATCTGGACTGAGCACGCTCGTCTGCGTGAGGTACTGCGTCTCGCTGAGCGAGATCGGGGCGGGGGTCAGTGCTCCGGCGGTGCCCGAGCTGAGATCGAACAGCGTGTAGCCGCCGACACCGGACGTGACTGCGGTTGCCGTGCCCGGCACGAAGCCGTGGAAGTGCTGCGCCTGGCCGATCGGCTCGGCGGGTGTGCCCGCCAGGACGTTGACGAGGTAGAGCTGCTCGTCGAGGGTCTGCGCGATGAGGGCACCGGTTCGAGGGGCGAACGCCCACGCGGAGACCATGAGCGGGGTCCCGTCTGGTCCCGCGACCTGCTTCGGCCGGAACGAGGTGTCGCTCGTGTCGAAGACGAACAGCGACCGAACGAGCTCCGTCTGCCCGTCGGCGTGCATCCCGTCGATGACGAACCCGATGAGCCCACTCTCCGCATCCGCGGCGAGACTCGAGAAGTTGCCCGTCGCATCCACGTTCAGGGGTACGGCCGGCCCGGGCTCGGCGCGGGGTGCGACGCCCACGGTCCCGAGGCCCGCGGTGTCCTGCTCGACGACGGCGACGAACGCGTCGGTCAGCGCGTACTCCTGGATGCGGGGCGCGGTGAAGAGGATGCGCGGCTCTCCGCCGCCGGAGACGTTCGTCTCCACGACACGGTCCTCGAGGCTCCCGCCGGTGGAGATGGCGCCGCGGACCAGCGTCGACACCTCGAGCTGGGGTGTCGTGAACTGCGTCTCGAGCGTCGAAGCGACCCCCGTCGAGGAGCTGACCGCGTCTGCGACGGTGAGCGTGTAGTCCGTGTCGTAGGCGAGCAGCTGCTCGAAGGTGAGCGTGATGGTGCCGTTCTCCTGCGAGAGGCTGTAAGCGGCGGCCGGCTCGAGGACGACCTGTGCGGGGTTGATCTCCTGCAGCCGCTGGTTGGGTGTCAGTACGAGGCGCGTGCCCTGCTGCTCGACCGTGCCGATCGCGTTGACCGCCGTCGAGGCGACGCGCGGCCCCTGCAGGATGTTGCCGACGGCGAGACCCGCCGCGAGCAGGGCGAGCACGACGACCGCGAGGATGAACGTCTTCCGGAAGCCTCGTCCCGTGCGGGCGTCAGGCGAGCTGAGATCAGTAGACATATGGGTCGCTCGGCTGGTCGATGGCGGCGACGGTCGTGGGCATGAGCGCCACCCGTTCCGCGCTGGACGCGCTCGGGTTCGTGACGAACGCGCCGTCCACCTCGACCCAGGTGTCGACGGGGTAGTTCGCCTGCCAGCCGGGCTGGTGCACGGCGACGCCGACAGGCGCGGCGTCGATCGCGCAGCAGTTCACGACGAAGCGGGCGAGGATGAACGCATCCGGCGCGTCCGGATCGACGGTCACGAAGCCGACGAGCTTGGCGCGCTCGCCCAGGACCTGCTGCTCGCCGTCGCCCTGCCGGAGCATTGCCGCCCAGTCCTTGACCGTGAAGCTGCTGGTGTCGCGGCCGCGCAGCGTCTCGCCTTCGTCGATCGGAGAGTCCACGGTCTGCGCGTTGGCGTTCAGCGAGCGGTTCTCGACGGCCGCCGAGCTCAGGGTCACGGGCGGCGCGATGATGAGCGCGACGAACGCCGTCACGACGACGACCAGCGTGACCGTCGTCGAGGTGATGACAGCGATCCGCTGGCGGGCGCCGAGGCGCGGACGTCGATTGTTGCGCCGGGCGCTCGACGTGCCGAGCGCATCCGATTCATGCGAGTGGTCGTGGTCGTGCTCGTGGTCGTGCTCGTCACGGGAGGGCGTGGCCGCGATCGCGGCGATCGCCAGGATCCCGCCGATGACCGCCATGATCGAGGTGAAGACGAAGTAGCGCGGGTGGATGTACAGCGAGAGGCCGCCGGTCATCGAGAGCCATACCGTCGCGACGACGGTGATGAGGGTGAGGGCGACGCCGCGCCACCTGGAGAGCAGTCGTTCAAGCAATGAGGTTCACTCCGAGTCCGAGGGTGAAGGCCGACAGCGCGACGATGAGGGTGATGCGGGCGAGGACCGCGCTCGTGTAGGTCGTGCGCATGAGGGCGAGCATCTTGACGTCTATCATGGGGCCCATCACGAGGAAGGCGACGATGCCGCCAGGCATGAAGGTGCCGACGAACGAGAGCGCGAAGAAGGCGTCGACGTTCGCGCAGATCGAGATGACGAAGCCGAGGGTCATGAGCACGAGCACGGAGAGCACCGGATGCTCTCCGAGGGTGGTGAGCAGGTCGCGCGAGACGCCGACTTGGATGGCCCCGGCGATGGCCGATCCGACGAAGAGCGCGGGCAGCATCGTCGAGGTCTCCGCACCGAACATCGACGCGCTCGCGCGGAACCGCTCGCGCACGCTCGAGCCCGTCTCGTGGCCGTGTTTCGCCTCCAGCTCGCACGTCGCGGCGAAACTCGGTGTGAGCAGGTCCTGTGGCTTCGGGTGGCGGCTGAAGAGGAACCCGATGACGTTCGCGATGACGAAGCCCCCGATGATGCGGGCGGCGAGGATGCCGTGGTCCCAGCCGAACGCCTGGTACGTCGTGACGATCGTGATGGGGTTCAGGATGGGGGCCGCCAGCAGGAACGTGATCGACTCGGCGGGCGTGAAGCCGCGCAGCACGAGGCCGCGTGCGAGCGGAACGTTGCCGCACTCGCAGACGGGCAGCGCGATGCCGAACAGTGAGATGACGGCACGCCGAAGCCACGGCGTCTGCGGCAGGATGCGCATGAGGAAGCCCGGCGGAAGCCAGTGCTGCACGACGATCGAGAGCAGGATGCCGAGGATGATGAACGGCATCGACTCGATGACGACGCTCAGCGAGAGCGTGACGAAGTCGGTGATCGGCCCGAGTGCCGGCTGGTCGTCGAGCGACGCCGTGAGCGTGCGGATCGCGATGAGCGTGAGCACGAGGCCCGCCCCGATCGTCAGCCCGAGAACTCCGCGGTTGGCGGCCGTGCGCTGCTGCGGGAGCTTGGTGCGCTGCGCGGTCGTGTGCTCGTGCATCCAGCCGAGTATAGTTCGGGCCGCTTTCACGAAGTGGGGACGTGTCAGGGCTGTGCGCCGGAAGACGCATCGTGGAGCCGACTGCGAGGTTCGAACTCGCGACATCCGCTTTACAAGAGCGGTGCTCTACCAGCTGAGCTAAGTCGGCCTGCTGCAATCGCAGCGGCACCATCATAGTCATGCGGTGCACGTCCCCGCGCACCGCATGGCTGTTGATGGATGCCCGTGCGCTTACTCGGAGGAGGTCTCTTCCTCGGGTGTGAAGGAGAGCGACAGCGAGTTCATGCAGTAGCGGTCGCCCGTTGGCGTGCCGAAGCCGTCAGGGAAGACGTGCCCGAGGTGGGAGCCGCAGTTGGCGCAGCGCACCTCGGTGCGCACCATCCCGAGCGAGCGGTCCTCGAGCAGCTCGACCGCGTCCGGCCGCACGGACTCGTAGAAGCTCGGCCAGCCGCATCCGGAGTCGAACTTCGTTCCGGCCTTGAACAGCTCTGAGCCGCAGGCGCGGCAGGTGTAGAGGCCTGCGCGACCCTCCTCGAGGAGCTCTCCCGTGTAGGCCCGCTCCGTGCCTGCCTCGCGCAGCACGTGGTACTCCTGCGGCGTGAGCTCCGCGCGCCACTCGGAATCGGGCTTGTTGACGGCGTAGGACACCGTGCCTCCTGGAAAATCGACGAGACCGCTGGGAGCGGCCGGGGAGGATCGAGCATACGCGCGTTGCGTGAGTCCAGTCGGTGAACCCTGCTCGTACACTTCGTGCATGGCACGGGACGTGGAGCTCAGCGACCTCGAGCGCGCGCTGCTGGATTTCGAAGACGGGAATCCGCGGCAGAATGCGGCGAAGGCGGCAGCGATCAGGGATCGCTTCGGCTGGTCGACGACGCAGTACTACCGAAATCTCGCTACGCTCATCGAGACACCAGCTGCGCTTGTCCATCAGCCGATGCTCGTCGGCCGCCTGCGGCGTGCGCGCGAGCGGCGAGCGGACGAGCGCCAGTTGCGGCGCGAGCAGCGAATGTCCAGCGCCTCTCCCACCTCAGGACGGATTCGGTAGACACGTGAATTACCCCAAGGATCGCTTCGACGACATCCCACCAGGGCTTGACCGCCGCGGAGCGCATCGCGCGCCCCGCACGCGCCTCGCCAAGCTCGCCTCGTGGCTCTGGGGTCTGCTCGCCGTCGTCGTGATCGTCGCCGTTGCCGCCGTCGCGATGCAGGTCATCAACGGCGCCGTCTCCTTCAGCCCGACCGCGGAGACAGAGACGAGTGAGACTCCGACGGCGGAGGCGCCGGTCGAGGAGGCTCCGGCCGAGGTCGTGCCGCAGCTCGACCCGAACGTCTCAGTGCGCGTTCTCAACGGAACCGAGCTGGCGGGCGTCGCGGGCGGCACCACCACGGAGCTCGCAGCCGCGGGCTGGAACGTCACCGAGACGGCGGATGCTCCGACGTCCGACTACGAGACGACGACCGTCTCCTACAACGACGCCTCCCAGGAGGCTGCGGCGCTCGCCCTCGTCCAGTCGCTCGGTGGGGGAACCGCCGTCCTCGACCCGAACGTCGCCGCAGCAGGCACGATCGTGGTCGTCGTCGGCCTCGACCTCGCCGGGTAGCCATTCGCGGGTGCACGGTGGCTCGACACGGAGGATGATCCAGGGATTCTCCGGGGAATGCGGCTCATGTGTTCCGTGCGTGTGAACATCTGGAGACAAAACGTCGCCAGGTGACGTGATCCCGGTTTTGGGCTTCCTCGCTCAACAGGTCGCCACCTAGTATCTTGCTCGAGTCCTGGGCACCATCGTTCGTCCCCCTCGCACGCATGCAGGGCTCCGCGGGTTGGCGCCTGCGAGTACTACTGAGCAATGGAGACAAACATGGCGAATGGAACCGTGAAGTGGTTCAACGCTGACAAGGGCTACGGCTTCATCACTGTGGATGCGCTCGACGGCGCTGCTGCACAGGATGTGTTCGTGCACTACAAGGCCATCGAGATGCAGGGCTATCGAGTCCTCGAAGAGGGCCAGAAGGTCGAGTTCGAGATCGGTGCGGGCGATAAGGGCCCGCAGGCGGAGTCCGTGCGCGCGCTCTGACCGCACGCTGGGAACGGCGTCGGCCCTCATGGGTCGGCGCCGTTCCGTGTTCAAGCGGACATCGGCGTCTCTTCAGGCCCGGCTCGTTCGCCCGCAGCGAGAAGGCGTGGGGTGGCTTGCACTCGACAGGGTCGAGTGCCAATATGGATTTGCACTCGCCTCGTTCGAGTGCCAACCACGAACCTCACGAACCACGTCCGGAAAGGACGCAGTACACATATGTCGAAGATCATCGCTTTTGACGAAGAGGCCCGTCGCGGGCTTGAGCGTGGACTGAACACGCTCGCCGACGCGGTCAAGGTCACGCTCGGCCCACGTGGCCGCAATGTCGTGCTCGAGAAGAAGTGGGGCGCGCCCACGATCACGAACGACGGCGTCTCCATCGCCAAGGAGATCGAGCTCGAGGACCCGTTCGAGAAGATCGGCGCCGAGCTCGTCAAGGAGGTCGCGAAGAAGACCGACGACGTCGCCGGTGACGGAACCACCACGGCTACCGTCCTCGCTCAGGCACTCGTCCGCGAGGGCCTCCGCAACGTCGCAGCTGGCGCCGACCCGATCTCGCTCAAGCGCGGCATCGAGAAGGCCGTCGAGGCTGTCGTCGCCGAGCTCCTCTCCTCCGCCAAGGAGGTCGAGACTAAGGAGCAGATCGCTGCCACCGCGTCCATCTCGGCCGCAGACGCTCAGATCGGCGAGATCATCGCCGAGGCCATCGACAAGGTCGGCAAGGAAGGCGTCGTCACCGTCGAGGAGTCGAACACCTTCGGCACGACGCTCGAGCTCACCGAGGGCATGCGCTTCGACAAGGGCTACCTCTCGCAGTACTTCGTCACCGACCCCGAGCGCCAGGAAGCCGTCTTCGAAGACGCGTACATCCTGATCGTCAACGGCAAGATCTCCAACATCAAGGACCTCCTGCCTGTCGTCGACAAGGTCATCCAGGCCGGCAAGCAGCTCCTCATCATCGCCGAGGACGTCGAGGGCGAAGCTCTCGCGACGCTCATCGTCAACAAGGTCCGCGGCATCTTCAAGTCGGTCGCCGTCAAGGCTCCCGGCTTCGGAGACCGCCGCAAGGCTCAGCTGCAGGACATCGCCATCCTCACCGGTGGTCAGGTCATCAGCGAAGAGGTCGGCCTCAAGCTCGAGAACACGACGCTCGACCTCCTCGGAACCGCCCGCAAGGTCGTCGTCACCAAGGACGAGACCACGATCGTCGAGGGCGCTGGCTCGCCCGAGCAGATCGCCGGCCGCGTTGCGCAGATCCGCGCCGAGATCGAGAACAGCGACAGCGACTACGACCGCGAGAAGCTCCAGGAGCGCCTCGCGAAGCTCGCCGGTGGCGTCGCCGTCATCAAGGCCGGAGCCGCGACCGAGGTCGAGCTCAAGGAGCGCAAGCACCGCATCGAGGACGCCGTCCGCAACGCGAAGGCTGCCGTCGAAGAGGGCATCGTCGCCGGTGGTGGCGTTGCGCTCATCCAGGCTGGCGCTCGCGTGCTCGGCTCGCTCGACCTCCAGGGCGACGAGGCGACCGGCGTGAACATCGTCAAGGTCGGCATCCTCGCACCGCTCAAGCAGATCGCAACGAACGCTGGCCTCGAGCCCGGCGTCGTGGCCGAGAAGGTCGCCGGACTCGAAGACGGCTGGGGCCTCAACGCCGCAACCGGCGAGTACGTCAACCTCATCGAGGCCGGCGTGCTCGACCCAGTGAAGGTCACGCGCTCCGCGCTGCTCAACGCAGCGTCGATCGCTGGTCTCTTCCTCACGACCGAGGTCGTAGTCGCCGACAAGCCCGAGAAGGCTGGCGCACCGGCGATGGACCCGGGCGCTGGAATGGACTTCTAAGCACCACACGCAAGTAGACAAGCGGGCGGCTCCCCAGGGAGCCGCCCGCTTCGTCGTGCCGTCGCCGGGTGAGCGGGACCAGGTCGGTCAGACGCTGAAGAGCCGCCTCACGTCACCCTCGACGGTGCCGTAGCTCGCGCTTGCGCTGCCGAGGGCACCGTTGATGGTGGAGATGCTCGACTCAACCTGCGCCTGCGTGGCTCGCCACTGCTGCACGAGTCCCTGGAAGGCGGTGGCGGCCTCGCCGGTCCACGAGCCCTCCAGGGCGGTCAGGTTGCCGAGCAGAGCGGCCACCTCCGCCTGGACGCGGCCGATGGATGCCTGCGTGTTGGTCACCGTGAGTTGCAGCTGCTCGCTGTCGACCATGTAGACGGCCATGGATGTTCCCCCTTCGTCGGCCGCCGAGCGGTTCCGGCGGCTCTTCGCGAGAAGGCTACGGGGGAGGAGGGCGGTGCCGGCCTCAGGAGTTCGGGGCTGTGGACGAGGCGCTGTCCACAGGCGCGGACATGAGGAGTGGGAACTTGAGGCGGAAGGTGGCCCCGCCGCCCGGCGTCTCGAACACGTCGACCTCGCCGTCGTGCGCCTTCATGATCGCGGAGACGATCGAGAGGCCGAGTCCCGAGCCGCCGGTCTCGCGGGCTCGCGAGGTGTCCGCGCGCCAGAATCGCTCGAAGATCTTCTGCCTGATCTGCGGTGGGATACCTTCGCCGTGGTCGATGATGTCGACGATCGCGAGCTGATTCGGCAGGTCCACGGTGACACCGACTTCCAGCGGCGAGCCCTCAGGTGTGTACCGCATGGCGTTGCCGAGCAGGTTCGAGATCGCCTGGCGAACCTTGTCCTCGTTCGCGTGCACCATGGCGGGCACGTCGCCGTAGTCGTCGTCGACTTCCGGGGCTTCACCCGTGCTCGGCTCGACGCCGCGGCGGCGGATGGGGAAGCCGCGGAGGGCGGGCCGTGGCAGAGGCCGCCTGCGCCAGATGGCGCGCCTCGCGGCGGCGGCTTCCGGGGCAGCGGCGTCACCGGCGGGCACCACGTCCGCCTCGATCGGCGCTGGCAACTCGCCCGTGGTTGCCGTTCCGGGGACGTCAGCCTCATCTCGCGGCTCCTGGATGATCCGCACGGGGAGCGCTCGGACGACGCGGTCCTTCGAGGTCGCGTGCGCGTCCATGGCAGCATCTTCTGCGATGGGCTCGAGGTCGATGACATCCTTTACGAGCTCGCGGGTCTCGTCGAGTCTCGCGAGCTGCAGGAGGTCCTCGACGAGGCCGCCCATGCGGAGGGCCTCCTTCTCGATGCGTTCCATGGCCTGCCCGACCTTCTCCGGGTCGTTGAGGGCGCCCATGCGGTAGAGCTCGGCGTAGCCGCGCACCGTGACCAGCGGCGTTCGCAGCTCGTGGCTCGCGTCGCCGACGAAGCGGCGCATCTGGGCGATGGTGCGGGTGCGCTCGTCAAAGGCGTGGTCGATGCGCACCAGCATCGTGTTGAGCGAGCGCGAGAGGCGCCCGACCTCGGTGTTCGGCGTGCCAGCAGGCAGCCGCTGCGAGTAGTCGCCGGAGGCGAACTGCATGGCCGTCGCCTCGACCTGGCGCAGCGGCAGCAGGGTCGCGGAGACGAGGACTCGTGTCAGCGCTGCGCCGAAGATGACGACGGTCAGCCCGAACCCGAAGAAGATGGCGAGGAAGTTGACCATGGTCGCATTGACGCTCGTGAGCGGAGCGGCGATGAGCAGCGTGCCACGGACCTGGTCGGCGGCGTACTCGCCTTCTGGCACGGTGATCGTTCGCCACGTCGCGCCGAGCGGGTCCTCGATGTCGAAGAGGCTCTGGCTTCCCCGGTTCGCGGCGTCGGAGGGCACTTCCGGCGCGATGGCCTGCGGGCGCTGCCACTGCCCCCAATTGTCGACGACGACATTGCCCTCGGCGTCGAGCACTGCGACGTACAGCGTCGAGGGCGCGATGCGGATCGCATCGTAGGTGATCAGCCGGGACGAGGGGTCGGCGGCGAGGAACTGGGTCGGATCGCTCGCGTAGACGCTCAGCTGCGAGTCGGTCTGCGACACGAGTGTCGGTCGCAGCAGCAACGTCGTGCCGATGCCGGCGACGACGATGCCGAACGTCAACAGGGTGATGTTGACGATCGTCAGCTTGTTGCGGAGCGAGAGCCGATCCCAGCGCCAGGCTTTGAACGGCACCGCCTAGTTCCCCTCGTGACCGAGCCTGGCCACCTCTGTCAGGCCTTGGCCCCGGAGACCTTCAGCATGTAGCCGAAGCCGCGCTTGGTCTGGATGAGGGGCTCCTCGGTGAACTGGTCGAGCTTGCGACGCAGGTAGGAGATGTACGACTCGACGATTCCGGCGTCGCCGTTGAAGTCGTACTCCCACACGTGGTCGAGGATCTGCGCCTTGGAGAGCACGCGGTTCGGGTTGAGCATGAGGTAGCGCAGTAGCTTGAACTCGGTGGGGGAGAGCTCGATGGGCTCGTCTCCGATGAAAACCTCGTGGGTGTCCTGGTCCATGGTGAGCTCGCCTGTGCGGATGACCGCTTCTTCTTCGGCCTGCATCGTGCGGCGGAGGATGGCCTTGATGCGGGCGACGATCTCGTCGAGGCTGAATGGCTTGGTGACGTAGTCGTCACCGCCTGCGTTGAGGCCCTCGATCTTGTCGTCGGTGTCATCCTTCGCCGTGAGGAAGAGGATGGGGCTCGTGTACCCGGATGCGCGGAGGCGCTTGGTGACACCGAAGCCGTTCATATCGGGGAGCATGACATCGAGGACGATGAGGTCGGGCTCCTCCTCGATGACGGCGGAGATCGCGGCGGCGCCGTTGCCGACGGCACGCACCATGAACCCTGCGAAACGCAGGCTGGTCGACAGGAGTTCGCGGATGTTTGGCTCGTCGTCAACGACGAGAATCTTGGGGCCATCAGTCATGCACTAAGTATCTTGACGCCGTCTGAGTGAAGTCTGACGGCGCGCGGTGTCGCGGCTATGCGGGTGCGCTAATCTGCTGGACCGCGTTCTGTCGGATGCTCGGACGAAGGCGCTGCGCTACTGTGCCGACATGGATGACTCCGCAGCACCGAGGTACACCCACGGCCATCACTCGAGCGTGCTCCGATCCCATGGTCGACGCACGGCGGAGAACTCCGCCGCCTACCTGCTTCCCGAGCTCGAAGCGGGGATGCGCGTGCTCGACGTCGGTTGCGGGCCCGGTTCGATAACGCTCGACCTCGCAGGCCGGGTCGGGAGCACCGGGCAGGTCACGGGCATCGAGGTCGTCGACGAGCCACTCGGCGTTGCGCGTGCCGCGGCCGCCGATCGCGGGGACACTCGCACGAGGTTCCTCCTCGGTGACGTCTACGCGCTCGACTTCGCTGACGGCGAGTTCGACGTGGTGCACGCGCATCAGGTGCTCCAGCATCTGGCCGACCCGGTCGCCGCGCTGAGGGAGATGCGCCGTGTGACGAAACCTGGCGGGCTCATCGCGGTGAGGGACGTCGACTACGGGACCTGCGTCTGGGCTCCCCAGCTCCCGGCCCTCGACCACTGGCTCGCGGTCTACGACCGTGTCGCGCGTTCGAACGATGGTGAGCCGAACGCCGGACGCTTCCTGCGGCGCTGGGCGCGGGCCGCCGGCCTCGAGAACACGCGCCTCACGGCGAGCGCCTGGATCTTCGCGACGGCCGACGAACGCGAGTGGTGGGGATCCACGTGGGCGGAGCGCGCTACGCGGTCGCGCTTCGCGGAGGACGCGCGCGAGAGGGGCATCGCCTCGGCGGGTGATCTCCAGCAGATCGCCGACGCCTGGTCCGCGTGGGCCGAGGACGACGACGCGGAGTTCGTGATGACCCACGTGGAGCTGCTCGCCCGCGTGTGATCGGTTCGGTCGGTTGCTGCTAGGCGGGTGCGAGGATCGCGTCGGCGTCCAGGATCTCGTAGGAGTAGCCCTGCTCGGCGAGGAAGCGCTGCCGGTTCTGCGCGAAGTCCTGGTCGACCGTCTCGCGCGAGACGAGCGTGTAGAACGACGCGGTCACGCCGCTCGAGCTCGGACGCAGCAGGCGACCGAGGCGCTGGGCCTCCTCTTGCCTCGACCCGTACGAGCCGGAGATCTGCACGGCGACGGACGCGTCGGGGAGGTCGACCGAGAAGTTCGCCACCTTCGACACGACGAGCACCTTCTCGCGTCCCTCGCGGAACGCCTGGAACAGCTCCTCGCGTTCGGCGATGGGCGTCTGACCGGTGAGCTTCGGCACGCCCAGGTCCTCGGCGATGCTGTCGATCTGATCGAGGTACTGCGCGATGACGAGGATGTTCTCACCTTCGTGCTTGCGGATGAGGGCCTTCACGAGCTCGTGCTTTGCCGGTGCCGTGGCGGCGATGCGGTAGCGTTCGTCGTCGCTCGCCGCGGCGTACTCCATGCGGGTCTCGTACGGGAGGTCGACGCGCACCTCGTAGCACTTGGCCGGCGAGATGTAGCCCTGCGCCTCGATGTCCTTCCACGGGGCATCGAACCGCTTGGGCCCGATGAGGCTGAACACGTCGCCCTCGCGGCCGTCCTCGCGCACGAGCGTCGCGGTGAGGCCGAGCCGTCGGCGCGCCTGCAGCTCGGCCGTGAGCTTGAAGACGGGGGCCGGGAGGAGGTGCACCTCGTCGTAGACGATGAGGCCCCAGTCGAGGGCATCGAGCAGCGAGAGGTGCGTGTAGACACCCTTCCGGCGCGCTGTGAGGATCTGGTACGTGGCGATCGTGACGGGCTTGATCTCCTTGATCTCGCCCGAGTACTCGCCGATCTCTTCCTCCGTGAGCGTGGTTCGGCGCAGCAGCTCGTCGCGCCACTGCCTCGCGGAGACGGTGTTGGTCACGAGGATGAGGGTGCTTGTGGACGCCGTGGCCATCGCACCGGCACCCACCAGGGTCTTTCCTGCGCCGCAGGGGAGCACGACGACTCCAGAGCCGCCCTCGAAGAAGTGGTCGACGGCGGAGCGCTGGTAGTCGCGCAGCTGCCACTCGGACTCGTCGAGCGCGATGGCGTGCGGCGTGCCAGGGGTGTACCCGGCGAGGTCCTCGGCCGGCCAGCCGAGCTTCACGAGCTGCTGCTTGAGCTCGCCGCGTGCCCAGGCCTGGACACGGAATCCTGACTCGCTGGTCGGTCCTTCGAGGAGCGGCGCGACGTGCTTGGCCTTGGAGATCTGGAGGAGCACGGCGGGGTCGTCGCTGGAGACGATGAGCTCACCGTCATCGTCTCGGGAGATCACGAGCTTGCCGTAGCGCGCCACCGTCTCGCGGATCTCCGCGGAGACCGAGGCGGGCACCGGGAACTTCGCGAAGCGCTCGAGCACGTCGAGCATCTCGTCGGCCTCGTGCCCGGCGGCGCGTGCGTTCCAGAGCCCGAGGCGCGTGATGCGGTAGGTGTGGATGTGCTCGGGTGCGCGTTCCAGTTCGGCGAACACGGCCAGCGCGTGGCGGGCCGCTTCGGCGTCGGGATGCGCCACTTCGAGCAGGACAGTTCTGTCGCTCTGTACGATCAACGGTCCAAGTGCCATAACGGTCGATCATACTCGTCGGCATCGGTGCGCCTGAGTGCTTGTCGGTGAAGCGCTCCGAATGCGTGGGGGCTACTCGACGTCCGGCTGTTCGGAGAGCTGGACTTCGAGGATCGCGCGGATCGGCAGGGTTCGCTCGACGTCGGCCGCGAGGTCGCGCGCTCGCAGGCGTCCCGCCGCGACGCTCATCGGGACGAGTCGGAGGGTGGTCTCCTTGCCGCCGCCGAGGTCGACTCTCACCGTCACTTCGCTCTTCGCCCGCCTGGCGACCTCCAGCTGCCGCTGCACCCACGTCTGCGCGTCGTCACCGGCATCGAGCCGGGTCGCCTCGTCGTGCAACGCGTCGGCGAAGCGCAGCGCGGCGTCACTGGGACCGAGCTCCCGGGCGGGGGCCGTCTCCCTCGGTCGCAGGGGAACGAGCTGGCCCTCGGCGTTCTCGGCGCTGGCCGGATATCGAGCATCGAGGAGCATCAGCACGACCGTGTCTCGAGAGGCTGAGGAGACGAGCGCGCCTTCCCCCGACTGGCGCAGTCCGAGCGGAGCGACCGCGGCATCCACCCGGAGCGCGTCCATGAGGGCTGGGTCCTGGCTCGTGACGATGGTCCCCGGTCTCACGGGATGCTCGCGGACCCGGACCCGACCGTGCCGGTTCGAGGCCTCGCGGAGCAGGTACTCGACCGGTTGCGGGATGCCCGTGAGGGAGAGCCTCGCCAGCGTCGCCTCGATCTCGGCGATGGAGAGGCCCGTGCCGAGGGCGTGCGTGACGGACGCCTCGGAGAGGCGGTAGCTCGACGCGAGCCCGCGTCGCTCGAGGGACGCCACCGCCTGCAGCGCCTGCTCGTCGACGGGGGCGAGCGGGCCGGGCGCGATGATCGAGAGGTCGGGCTGCAGGTAGACGCCTGCCACCTCCTCAGGGAGCGCGGACGCGAGGAGCTCTGCCGCGGCCCGGAGGTCGTCGTGCGTGAGCAGGAGCCCGAGCTGGCTGAGTCGGCCCTCGACAGTCAGGCCTAGGAGCTCCGTCTGCGGGGTCGCGTGGCTCGCGCTGTCACGGAGCAGGCCGGCGCGGTTCGTCACGCTGAGCTCGGCCAGCCAGCACTCGGCCAGTCGGCGCCAGCGATCGAGCGGGGCGCTCAATCTGAATGCGCGCCCGGCGGCCGTCGGGCGCATGGCATCCGCGACCGGGCTGCAGAGGCCCAGGTCGAGCATCCACTCGAAGAGCGGCGAGAGCACGGTCTGCTCGGTGTGCAGCTCGGCGGCGATGCGCCGGACCGTCGTGGCGCCGAGTTGCAGGCCACCCCGACCGTCCCGGTAGGCGCGCGGGGCGAGGTCGAGCGAGGCGATCGCGTCCGCCGCGAGCTGCGCTGCGCCGTGGGCGCGCTCTGTGGCCTGGGGGAGCGGCGCGAGGTTCGCCCGCTCGACGGTCACGTCGTCGCCCGCCCCGGCGAGCTGTCGGGTGAGCGCGGCGGATGCGGCGGGCAGGAGCTCGGGAGCCTCCGGTGTGCCGACGGCGAGGCCGCGAAGCCGCGCCCTCTGCAGCGCCTCCACCGAGCCCGAAGCCAAGCGGGATGCATCCCGCCAGCCGAGCTTGCCCACGGCCGCGCCGATGTCGGCTTCATCTGCGAGGGCCTCGGCGATGTCCATGGCCCCGTTCGAGCCGCGCATCGACAACCTGCGCCAGCTTGCGAGGGCGGCGAGGTCGGTGCGATCGAGGCTGCGGAGGAGTTGGAGCACCCGCAGCGCGCTCGGGGAGGCGTCGATCAGTTCTCGGACCTGCCCCGCGAACGCCGGTTCGCGACGACGCGCCAGATGATGAGCGAGAGGATGAGGAGGAACGCGATCGGGAACCCGAGGTAGGTGACGAAGAGCAGCGTCGGCCAGATGGGATTGGTTGCGTCCACTTCGATGCCGAGAAGCGGCGTCGCGAGAAGCACCAGGAGCGCGATAAACGAGATCGCCGCGATGCCGAGGGACATGAATGCGAGGATGCGTTCGCCCTTCGCGATGGGGGCGCCGTTGGAAGAGGTCACCGAACCAGACTAATCGACATGCGCGCCACCGTAGACTGGTTCGGATCAGCCGCACGCCGCGGCCGACCAGGGGAGACGAAGTTCGCCGCCCCGCCTGTGAAAGTTCGATCTGGTGCTCTACGCGCCGAACAAGGAGATGGCCATGCCCACCGGCAAGGTGAAGTTCTACGACGAGGACAAGGGATTCGGTTTCATTGCGGCCGACGACGGTCAGGAGATCTTCCTGCACGCGACGGCGCTGCCAGCAGGGACCTCGTCGGTGCGCCCGGGAACGAAGCTCGAGTTCGGCATCGCCGACGGCCGACGCGGTGCGCAGGCGCTGTCGGTTCGCGTCCTCGAGGCGCCCCCGAGCGTCGCGCGCATCCAGCGCAAGTCGCCTGACGACATGGCGGTCATCATCGAGGACCTCGTGAAGCTGCTCGACACGGTCGGCGGCGCGATGCGTCGAGGCCGCTACCCAGAGAAGCCGCAGGGCGCGAAGATCGCAGCGATGCTCCGTCGCGTCGCGGACGACTTGGACGCCTGATGACGAACGAGGCCGTGCTTCCAGCCCCGCTCGGGGTCGCCCTCGACGCGGCTGAGCTCGAACCTTCGCGACGGCTCGCGTGGGCCGCGCTGCTGGACGTGACGCCGGCCTCGGAGCTCGGCGAGCTCGTCGCCGTCGTCCCGGAGACGGATGACGGGGTCTACACCCTGCAGTACACGACCCGCCGGCCTGGATACCCGGACTGGCGCTGGAACGTCTCGCTGGTTCGGCTCGTCGACCAGGCGGAGCCGACGGTGCTCGAGGTCGAGCTGCTGCCCGGAGACGGGGCTCTGCTCGCACCCTCGTGGGTGCCGTGGTCCGACCGACTCGCCGATTACGAGGCCGCCCAGCTGCTCGAGGCCGGCGAAGCCGCCGAGGTCGGCGACGAGCCGGCCGAGGCGACGGGTGTGGAGCCCTCTCCGAAGTCGAGCAAGCGCATCCGCCGCACTCGTACGCGTCGCCGCATCGGCGCCGATGGGACCGCCGAAGTCGAGCCGACAGGCGCTGAGTCGGGTGAGGACGAGGCCACCGCCGCTGAGCCGGGTCAGCTCGCTTCCGCCGAGGATATCGACGCGGGCGCAGCGGCTGAGAAGCCGAAGAAGAAGAAGCGCAAGAAGGACAAGTCCGCGAAGAAGGCGAAAGCGGAGGCTGGAGACGAGCTCGCGGCTGGCGGCTCTGAGCCTGGTGGCACGCCCGAGGACGCCTCCGGCGCTTTCGTCGACGAAGCACCGAGCGAGGGCAAGCCGAAGAAGTCGCGGCGCAAGCGTGTCGACCAGGCCAGTCCCGAGGCGATCGAGCTGACCGACGGCAAGCCGGACGAGGCATCCGACGAGACCGCCCCGCAGAAGCCCGAGCGTCGGAAGCGCAAGAAGGCCGTCAAGGCGGCAGACGCCGCGCCGGTCGTTGAAACGGGTGCGGCCGACTCGGCCGACGGGCCCGTCGCATCCGACCGGGTCGCTGCGGTGCACGCCGAGCCCGCGAAGGCCAAGGCTCGGGGCAAGCGCCGCCGCGTGGTGGTCGTGCCGAGAAGCGAGGACGAGCTTCCGGCGCAGGATCCCGTCGAATTCGGTGAGGCAGCCGACATCCGCGAGTTCGCCGACGACATGGACGACGTGTTCGATGGCGTCGATTTCGAGCCTGAGACCGCTCCCGACGACTCGCGGGCCGCGGACTCGACCGCTGCGGACACGGGTCGCACGGAGGACTAACGCGACGCGGGCACCTTCCGCGGAGAGGGAAGGGGCGTCACCAGCAGCTGCTGGTGACGCCCCTTCTTCGTGCGTCGCTTCTCGCTCAGCGCGAGAGATCGACTCAGCCCAGGTGCTCGATCACGTAGTCGATAGCACCGGTGAGACGTCGGACATCGTCGGGGTCGACGGAGGTGAAGGTCGCCACCCGCAGCTGATTGCGGCCGAGCTTGCGGTAGGGCTCCGTGTCGACGATGCCGTTGGCACGGAGAGCCGCAGCGATCGCGGCGGCGTCCACGTCGTCGTTGAAGTCGATCGTCGTGACGACCTGCGAGCGTTCCGCCGGGTTCGAGACGAACGGGGTCGCATACGCCGAGGCCTCGGCCCAGTCGTACATGATCCCGGAGGATGTGCGGGTCCGGCTGTCGGCCCAGGCGAGTCCGCCGTTGCCGTTGATCCAGTCGAGCTGGGCCTCGAGGAGCAGGAGCGTCGAGATCGCGGGGGTGTTGAGCGTCTGGTTCTTCCGCGAGTTCTCGACCACGTGGCTGAGCTTCAGGAAGTCGGGGATGTAGCGGTCTGAGGCCGCGATGCGCTCGATGCGCTCGAGAGCGGCGGGCGACGCGATCGCGATCCAGAGGCCACCGTCCGAACCGAAGTTCTTCTGCGGAGCGAAGTAGTAGACGTCCGTCTCGCTGATGTCGATGTCGACGCCGCCGGCAGCGCTCGTCGCGTCGATGACGGTCAGTGCGCCCTCGTCACCGTGCACGCGGCGGATGGGAGCCATCGCGCCCGTCGACGTCTCGTTGTGCGGCCAGGCATAGACGTCCACACCGGCAAGGGCCTCGGGGGCGGCGATCGTGCCGGGCTCGGCGGAGCGCACGTCAGGGGCTGTGAGCCACGGGGCGGCGGCGGCCTTGGCGAACTTCCCGCCGAACTCGCCGAACGTCAGGTTCTGGGCGCGGTCGGCGATCAGGCCGAAGGCAGCCGAGTCCCAGAAAGCGGTCGACCCGCCGTTGCCGAGGAGGACCTCGTAGCCGTCGGGAAGTCGGTAGAGCGACGAGAGCCCGGAGCGGACCCGGCCGACCAGGTCCTTCACCGGCGCTTGGCGGTGCGAGGTGCCGAGAATGCTCGTGGCCCCGGCGACGAGGTGGTCGATCTGTGCGGGCCGTACAACCGACGGGCCGCAGCCGAATCGGCCGTCGAGCGGAATGAACTCAGTCGGGATGCGAATGTCAGGCATGCTGCAAGCCTATGCGCGCGAGTGGCCTCGCTCGCCGCTAGGCTTGGCGGACCAATGCAACGGGAGGTGGCGGGGCGTGACCAATCTGGTGGACACCACGGAGATGTATCTCCGCACCATTCTCGACCTCGAGGAAGAGGGCATCACCCCGCTTCGCGCTCGGATCTCCGAGCGGCTCGGCCACTCGGGGCCGACGGTGTCGCAGACGATCGCCCGCATGGAGCGCGACGGACTCGTCTCCGTCGCGAGCGACCGCAGGCTCGTGCTCACCATCGACGGTCGCGCGAAAGCCACCCGAGTGCTTCGGAAGCACCGCATCGCCGAGGGGCTGCTCGCGAACGTGATCGGCCTGGACCTCGCGCAGGTGCATGAAGAGGCCTGCCGCTGGGAGCACGTCATGAGCGACGAGGCCGAGCAACGCATCTTCGAGATGCTCGGGCGCCCGAGCGAGTCGCCGTACGGCACGCCGATTCCCGGGCTCGACGAGTTCGGCGCCGAGCCCGCTGAGGAGTTCCTGTCCGGCGTCGTGAGCGTCTCGACGCTGCTCGAGGTCGCGGCGAGCGGTGCGACGTCGACCGAGCCGGTCCTCGCGAAGGTGCGTCGCCTCGGCGAGCCGGTCCAGTCCGACCTGCAGACGCTCACGCTGCTCCGCGAGGCCGGGGTCCTTCCTGGCACCCAGGTCACGCTGCAGCGTCGCGGTGCGTGGATCGGTCTCCTGCCCGCGTCGGGCGGCATCGGTGTGGAGGTCTCGCTGGAAACCGCAGAGCACGTCTACGTGGATGCGATCCTGAGCCCCGAAGGTGCGCTAGGCTGAGATCTGGTCACGGCCAGCTGAAGATCTCCTCCGCGTTCTGCGGACCTCGAAGCGCCTGACTTCCGCTCTATTCCGGGACTCGTTACCTCGGCGTTAGCGTTCTGACACCGAAGCGTGACAATTCACAGGTTTTCCACTAGTGTTGTCCGAGTCATGAGCTATGCAATCTGCATAGCTGGCAGGCCGAGGCGCCGCATCCCGCTCCTCGACCTAGCTTCCCCTGGTAACAGGCAAGAGCGGGATCGGCTCCCAGGAGTCAGGCGCTGGAGGAACGACTTGGAAAACTTTTCGAACGCCACGGCACCGCTGACGCGACGCCAGGCTCGTGAGATCGAGCGCCGCACGGGCCAGCGCCCGGTGGCGACCGTCGGTGTCGCGGGTGTGTCCGCGCCGGTGATCGAGGCTTCGGTCGCAGAGATCACCTCAGCGCCCTCTGCATCTGTGCACGACACCGCTCACATCGAGCGCAACGAACTCGGTGCGCTCGTCTCCGTGCTTCCCACGACCACGGCACTGCCCCAGGTCGCTGGCGATGAGGCCGTCGAGACGAAGCTCGCCGAGGTCATCGAGATCCCCGAGGCATTTACGGGGCGCTCGCTGAGCATCCGCGCTGCCAAGCCTGCCGCAGTCGTCGCTCGCCAGCGTCGACGCACGGCAGGTGGCTTCGCCGCCGCTGCCACGGCAGCCGCGATTGCGACGGCTGGCGTCGTCGTTCCGGCCGCAGTGGCTGACGGCAACGGTGCCGACCAGGCCCAGGCCAACCTCGTCGCCGCTACGACCGTTGAGACGGATGCTCCGGCGGCCGAGCCCAGCGCGACAGCCGAGGCCACCGAGGAAGCGACTGCCGAGCAGGTCTCAGTTGACCTCGTCGCGGCCCCCGAGGTCGCGGTCGACCGCACCGAGTCGAGCGTCGTGACGTTCTCGAGCGACCAGGTCGCCGAAGTCGTCGCAACTCCTGAGCCCTCGGCAACGGCAGACACCCGCGCCTCGACCGGTGGCACGACGTCCACCGGCGGAAGCACCTCCGGCCAGGCCACTTCGGCTTCGACCGGTGGACTCAGCGTCGACTCGTCGAGCGTCTCTTCCGCTGCCATGAGCTACGTCGGCACGCTCTTCGGGTCGTGTGACCTGCTGACGCAGGCTGCGTATGCAGCAGTCGGCATCTCGCTCCCGCGTGGCGTCTCCGCGCAGGCAGCGATGGGCACACCGACCACGAACCCGCAGCCCGGCGACCTCGTCGTCTGGCCCGGCGAGCACATCGGCATCTACGCGGGCAACGGAATGGTCATCGACGATCCGGGCGACGGCTCGCGGTCGGTCATGTACCGCTCGATCTCGTGGGGCAGCCCCTACTACGTGACGCTCCGCTAAGCAGCGATTCACCTCGACAAGCGCGTCCAGCTTCGGCTGGGCGCGCTTCGTCGTTATGGCTCCGTGATTCCGCGTGCATCGATTTGTGACCTGGCCGTGACAATTCTGTGACCTTTGTGTAGGCTCGTACGCGTCGAGGATGCCGGTTCCAACGGTGTTCGAAAACACCCGAGGAGAAGTCTTGAGCACATCGAGCACCCCGCGCACGGACAGCACCAAGGTGCTGACCCGCCGCGAAGCCCGCGCGATCGAGCGGCAGACCGGAGTTCGGCCAGCCGCGGCTCCCGCGGCAGTCACCGGGGTCTCTGCCCCGGTCATCGACGCGTCCATCGCCGAGCTCTCGGCGACGGAGACCTCGCGCCCTGACGCCACAGCAGCATCCGTGCACGACACGGCTCGCATCGAGCGCAACGAGCACGGCTCGCTCGTCTCTGTCCTTCCCGTTGCGCCCGCGGTCGACCGCGCCGCCTTCCAGGCAGCCGAGCAGGCCGACGATGCGCCCTCGGCCGACGTGACCCCCATCTCGGAAGCCTTCACGGGCCGAGCCGTGAGCATCCGTGCGGCCAAGCCGGCCGCGCTCGTAGCCCGCGGTCGCCGCCGCACTGCCGCGAGCTTCGCCGCCGCCGCGACGGTTGCCGCCGCCGCCACGGCAGGCATCGTCGTCCCAGCGGCTGTCGCAGATGGCAAGAGCGAGGTGCAGTCACAGGCCAACCTGGTCGCAGCGACCGCACCGGACGCAACTGCCGCTCCCGCCGACGCCACCACGACTCCCGCCGCGGAACCTGCGCCCGCCGAGGAAGTCGCCCTCGTCGCGGCTCCCGAGGTCGCCGTCGACCGCACTGACTCGACCGTCGTCTCCATCTCGAGCGACGACCTGGCCGCGGTCGCCGAGACCCCGACCCCGACGCCGACTCCCGAGGAGACTCAGGAGCCAGAGGCAGAGTCGTCGACGTCGTCCAGCACATCGTCCGGCGGCGGCACCAGCAGCCAGACCTCGACGACCTCGTCGTCATCCTCGTCAGGTGCTTCCTCATCAGGATCGGGCAACGTCGACACGTCGAGCCTGATCGCCGCCGCGCACAGCTACGTCGGCTCGTACTTCCCCGCCTGCACCGATCTCACCAAGGCGGTCTACGCCACGCAGGGCATCTCGCTGTCTGGATCGGTCAGCAACCAGATCGCAGGCGCCCGCCAGACGTCCAGCCCCCAGCCCGGCGACCTCGTCGTGCAGCCAGGAGCGCACATCGGCATCTATGCCGGCGACGGAATGGTCATCGACTCACCCGGATACGGTGGCAAGGTCGTGCAGTACCGCTCGATCTGGTGGAGCAACCCCGTGTACTACACGTTCAACTAGGTTCGGCCAGTTCGGACTCGTGGCATCACGACGCCGCGCACAGCATCTGCTGTGCGCGGCGTCGTTCTTCGTGATATAAACGTGATGTTTTGGGATGGTTCTGTGATCTGAGCGTGACAATTCCGTTATAAACGGTTACGCTCGTCGGAGTCCAGGGCACCGGTTGGTGCTCAGCTCCACCCGAAGGAAATCCATGAGCACCACGCTGACTCGTCGCGAGGCACGCGCCATCGAACGCCAGACCGGTGTGCGCCCCGTCGCAGCTGCCACGAAGTCGCTGAGCGCATCGGCGTTCGCCTCCGTCGCCAACCATCAGTCCTCTGCATCCGCTCAGATCGAAGAGACGGGTCGCATCGAGCGCAACGCGATGACCTCGCTTCTCTCGGTCGTCCCTGCCGAGCACGCCGCGGCCACGTCCGCCGGAGCGGCCTCATCCGGACCCGCGGTTCCAGCATCGTTCGCGGGTGAGCGCGCCATGACGATCCGTGCCCCACGCCCCAAGCAGCTCGTCGCCCGGCGCCGCGTCGCCGGCGGCCTCGCCATCGCGGCGTCGCTCGCCGCCGTCACGACCGCAGGCGCCATCGTGCCGAGCACGATGGCAGCGCCGGCCGGCGAGGCAAGCCTCTCCAGTGCCGTGACAGCCCAGGACGGCACCTCCGACGACACCAACGCAGACGCGCAGAACGACCAGGCATCCGTCGAGGCGGCCATCGCCGATGCGGTCGCCGATGCGACTCCCGCCGTTCCTGCACCAGAGACCGTCACCGACCGCACCGAGACATCGGTCGTCAGCTTCAGTGCAGACCAGGTCGCCGCCGTGGCGACGCCCGAGCCAACGGCCGACGCGACAAGGGCGGACGCCAGCGGAGCGACCGGACAGAGTGCTGTCGGCGCCAGCGTCGTCGAGACCGCCTCGCAGTTCATCGGCGTCTCGCCGTACGTGTTCGGGGGAGCGACGCCAGACGGCTTCGACTGCTCCGGTCTCGTGAAGTACGTCTTCGGCCTCCACGGTGTGGATGTCGCGCACGGCGTGAGCGCGCAGGCGGCCGCCGGAACGCGTGTCTCCGACCCGCAGCCGGGCGACCTCGTCATCTTCCCGAACTTCCATGTCGGCATCTACGCCGGCAACGGACAGATGATCGACGCTCCGACCGAGGGTCGCATGGTCGAGCTCGGCGGCCTCGACGCCGGTGGCAGCTACTACTTCGTGCGCCTCTGACCCCTCGGTCCTCCTGATGCGGGAGGGGCAGCTTCCTGTCTCGGGCCTTTCCGGCCCGTGAACAAGCGAAGATGCCCCTCCCGCATTCTGCATGCGTGGTCTACGCTGATGCCAGATCGACGACACTCGGGAGCGTCAATGAGGGCACGCAGCAGCATCCACGCCACGGATGCGCGCGCGTGCTCAGCCCTCGACGTCTACCAGAGCGGTGAAGCCTGTCAGACCATGCGAATACAGGCCGACGAGTCTCGTCAGTCCATCTACCTACTCGATTCAAGGGTGCCGCCGATCCGGGCGGTGCCCTTTTTTCGTACGGATGCGAAAGCAGGTCCGCGATGCGAACTCTCGTCCTGAACGCAGGCTACGAACCACTCGGGGTGGTCTCCGACCGGCGGGCGCTCGTGCTGGTGCTCCACGGCAAGGCAAGCGTCATCGATGTGGATGAGGAGCACCCCGTGCTCGCGTCCAGCGGCGTCTGGGAGCGGCCTCGCGTCATCCTGCTCACCAGGTACGTGCGCGTGCCCATGGCGCGCATGCAGCCCGTCAGCCGGAAGGGAGTGCTGCGCCGGGACGCGAACCGGTGCGGCTACTGCGACGGGTTCGCGAACACGATCGACCACATCCTGCCCCGCTCGAGAGGAGGGCGCGACAGCTGGGAGAACCTCGTCGCGTGCTGCCTGCGCTGCAACAACGTCAAGGGCGACAAGACGCCGGGGGAGATGGGGTGGCGACTCCGCCTCACCCCACGGCCGCCGCGGGCCACCGGCTGGTCACCGCGCAGCGTCGAGCGTGAGCTGCCGGAGTGGGCCGCCTACCTGCCAGCCGCTTAGCGGTTCCGCTGTCAGACGGCGGCGAGCTGCTCGGCCCGTGATGCGAACGCGTCGGCACGTTCCTTGAGCTCGCGGTCGAATACGGGCTTCGTCGCAGCTCCGAGCGTCGAGGCGAAGACCGGGGAAGCGAGCTTGTACGTGTACTTCCAGGTCGCCTTCGTGCCGCCGTCGACGGCCTCGAACCGCCAGCCCTCACCGAACGAGGCGAGCCAGGCCGGGCCCTTGACCATCTCTGCGGCGCTCATGAGCGGCGCGTGCACAACACGCAGCTCGAGGATCATGCGCCGCCCGCTCGGGGTCTTCGTGAAGAAGTGCGCGCCAGGGTGGGGGGCGCTTGCGCCGCGGATGTACTGGCTGCGGACGACGCCAGGGTCCCAGCTGCGTGCCTCGCCGACGGTGTGCGCGAGCGTGAACGCCTCGTCGGGGGAGAGTGGCACGATCACGGACGCTTCCAGCTGAGGCATGGAACCAAGTCTAGGAGTGACTAGCCTGGTGCCATGACTGACGCCGATGCCCGTATCGAAGCCGCACGCAGAGCACTCGAGGAAGCCACGGCCGCCCTCGCTGCCGCCGAGGCAGAGGCTGAGGCCTCCGCGGCCGCCGAGTCCGAGCCCGTGCCCGAGCCCGTGCCCGAGTCCGAGCCCGAGCCCGAGCCCGCTCCCGCTCCCGCCACCGCGGCGAGCGTCTCCGGTCCGCTGGACGAGCAGCAGCTCGAGGCCGTGCGTG
Organism: Pseudoclavibacter sp. JSM 162008; assembly: GCF_041366455.1. Classification (NCBI taxonomy): domain Bacteria; kingdom Bacillati; phylum Actinomycetota; class Actinomycetes; order Micrococcales; family Microbacteriaceae; genus Pseudoclavibacter; species Pseudoclavibacter sp. JSM 162008. Next base: position 27,038 of record NZ_JBEWYX010000012.1, on the reverse strand, counting down.
CCGGGTACGCGTTCGAGGCGGCTGCGCTCGAGATCGGCGCCATCGTGAACGGCGAGGCCGTGCCAGGGGTGCCGGTGCGCATCCCCCTTGCGATGACGAATCGCCACGGGCTCGTCGCTGGGGCAACGGGCACCGGCAAGACGAAGACCCTGCAGGTGCTCGCCGAGCAGCTCTCGGCGGCTGGGGTGCCCGTGTTCGCGGCCGACATCAAGGGAGACCTGTCCGGCATCGCCACCCCGGGTGAGCCGAACGACAAGCTGCTCGCGCGCACGCGGGGCATCGGCCAGGACTGGGTGCCCGCTGCCGCGCCGACCGAGGTGTTCTCGCTCGGCGGGCGGGGCATCGGCGTTCCCATCCGCGCGACCGTGTCGAGCTTCGGACCCCTCATGCTCTCCAAGGTGCTCGGCCTCAACAAGACGCAGGAGTCGAGCCTCGGCCTCGTCTTCCACTTCGCAGATGAGCACGGGCTCGCACTCGTGGACCTGTCGGACCTGCGCACGGTGCTCCAGTACCTCACGAGCGCAGAAGGCAAGGTCGAGCTCGAGGGGATCGGCGGCCTCTCGAAGCAGACCGCCGGCGTGATCCTGCGGGAGCTCGTGAACTTCTCCGAGCAGGGCGCTGACATCTTCTTCGGCGAGACCGAGATCGATACCCGTGAGTTCCTGCGTGTCACGGACGACGGGCGCGGGGTCGTCAGCCTGCTCGAGCTCCCCGGCGTGGCCAGCAACCCGGCGCTCTTCTCGACGTTCCTCATGTGGCTGCTCGCGGACCTGTTCAACGAGCTCCCCGAGGTCGGCGACCTCGACAAGCCGAAGCTCGTGTTCTTCTTCGACGAGGCGCACCTGCTCTTCTCCGGCGCCTCGAAGGCGTTCATCGAGCAGATCACGCAGACGGTTCGGCTCATCCGCTCCAAGGGCGTCGGCATCTTCTTCGTCACGCAGACGCCCAAGGACGTGCCGGACGACGTGCTCGCCCAGCTCGGCTCGCGCATCCAGCACCAGCTGCGGGCGCACACGCCAGACGACGCGACCGCCCTGCGGCAGACGGTGCGCACGTATCCCAAGAGTGGGTACGACCTCGAAGAGGTGCTCACGCAGCTCGCCACCGGCGAGGCGATCGTCACGGTCATGAACGAGAAGGGTGCGCCCTCACCGGTCGCCTGGACTCGGCTGCGCGCCCCGCAGGCATCCATGTCGCCGACCCCGGAAGAGGGCCTCCGGCAGCTCGTCGCCTCGTCGTCCCTGTACCCGCGGTATTCGCCGGTGCTCGATCCGCAGTCGGCGCATGAGGTGCTCACGGCGAAGATGAACGCCGCGGCAGAGCGGGAGCGCGCGGAAGGTGCGGCCGCCGAGGCCGAGAAGCAGGCCGCGAAGGATGCGAAGGAGCGGGAGCGCGCCGAGAGGGCCACGCGCTCGCGCACGCAGACCCGCACCACCACCAGGGCGAGGCAGGACACGGGCGGCGGCAATGTCGTGAGCGACCTCCTCGGCTCGCGCACCGGCCAGACGATCGTGCGCGAGGTCGTGCGCGGCGTGTTCGGCACGCTCTTCAAGAAGCGACGCTGACCGGCCGAGCGCGGACCGGCCGGGCATGACGGAGGCGGGTGGCGGATCTCCTCGATCCACCACCCGCCTCCGTCATGCTGCCGCGTCGTTCAGCTCAGTGCGCTTGAACCGACGTCGACGACGAACTCGGTGCCGCCCTTCAGCGCCGAACCTGCCCGGTCTCCTCAGGCGGTGGCGACGATCGGCACGCCCTCGCTCGGCTGCACGACGACGAACCCGGGCCCGTGGAATGCCAGCTGGAACGACTCGCCCGAGCCGCGGCCGATGAGCGAGCCCATCTTGAAGTCGTTCTTGATGGTCGGCTGCAGGTTCTGCGACCAGCAGATCGCCGCCTGCGGGTCGACGAAGGTGGGCTGCACGGAGCAGTCGAGGACCATGGGCGGGCCGTCGCTCGAGACGGCGACGGTGCCGTGTCCGCCGACCTCGAGGTTGAAGAGGCCGCCCGTCATCATGCCCGCGTTCGCGAGCATCTTGATGTCCCACTGCAGGTTCGCGTCGAAGGCGAGGAGGTTGGACGTGTTGATGGTGATGCCCTCGCCCTCGAGCGTGAGCGTGAAGACGTCCGCGCCCTGGCGGGCGAAGAAGACCTCACCCTGGCCGCCGACGCGCATGAGCGAGCCGCCCTCGCCCGAGACCATCTTCTTCATGAACTTGCCGAGGCCGCCGGAGCCCTCGTGCTTGAAGTCGAACTGGCCCTGGTAGGCGACCATGGCGCCCTTGGCCGCGAGGACCTCTGGGCCGAAGCCGACGCGCAGCATCTTCTTCGACTGCAGCACCCAACGCTCGGTGCTCTGGCTCTCCCGGTTCGCTTCCGCGAATAGCTCGCTGCGCATGCTCATTCTCCTTGTCGTCTGCTTCACTGAAGCACGATGCCTGCAATCGCGGGGCTGAGGGCCTCGCTGTTCGGAATCATATTGCCGTTCGCTTGCGGGGCGCATGGGGAGTGCTCCCCATGCGCCCCGGGTTTCGCTCAGGCTCGTGCGGTACTGCCGAGCCGCGGAATCCTGCGGGTGGCCGCTCTAGCTCAGCGCGATCTCGTTCGGCACACCGGGGAGCGTCTCCGAGGTGGTGATCTCCTCGGTCTCGAGGTCGACCGCGTGGATGCTGCTGGTCGCCGGGTCGGTGACGTACGCGATGCCGTCCTGCACCTTCAGCGCGGGGTGGGCATCCTGCCACTCGGCCGGCCCCTCCCACGCGTCGATGACCGGGATCGAGGTGATGAGCGAGCCGTCCGCCTCAGAGAAGAGGTGCAGCGAGCCATCGGAGCCGAGGATGATCGCCTCGTTGTCCGAGCCGCGACCGAGGTCGCGGAAGGTGTAGCCGACACCCTCGGGGAGCTCGTGCACCGAGATGGTGCCGGCCGCCGTGTCGACGAGACTGAAGGCCTGGAGGAGGTAGCCCTCGGCGTCCGGATCCGACTTGTAGTCGCCGAGCGCGATGGCCGATTCCTCGGTCGTGAACATGTTGCCGATTCGACCGAAGTCGTCCGGTGACGAGAGCTTGGTGATCTCGCCGTTCGCGTAGGCGAGCGCGCCGTTCTCGCACCCCACGATGACGACCTCATCCTTCACGGTGCCCTCGCCGTGCACGCCGGGGCACTCGGTCGAGCGGGCGACCTCGTTGCCGTCGGCGTCGGTCGCGACGATGCCGGTGCGGTCGCTGAGCGTGGTCACGAACGTGCCGTCGGAGAGCTCGATCGATACCCCGTGGTGGGCGGCGTCGCTCTCGACCGTCGTCGTCTCCGGCAGCGTCGTGTTGTCGGCGAGGAGCGCATCCGTGTCGAAGATGACGGAGTCACCGGTGCCGTCGAAGAACAGCACGGTCTTGCCGGCGTGCGGCACGGCGTGGCCGGCCTTGGAACCCTCGAACGTGAGGCCGGTGAGGGCCGGCTGCTGGGTGTCGAGCACCTGGAATCCGGTCTCGGTCGTCACCAGCACGTTCTGGCCGTCGCCGACGGGGTTGACGCGCGTGAATCCCTCGATGGGCACGTCGCCGACCACCTCGAGGGTCGCGGCGTCGAGAACGACGAGTCCGCCGTCGTAGGTGAGCGTGACCGTCTCCGATGCGGGTGCGGAGGCGGCCCCGGGGGTTGCCGCCGCTTCACCGGGGACGGCCGGGGTGGTCTGCGCGCAGCCGGTCAGGGCGAGGATGCCGAGGGCGGTGACGGCGATGGCGCCGCGCGTCTTCAATGGTGATGCGATGGTCATGGAGACCTTTCTGTGTGCGGACTTGCTTCTGGGATGGGGGATCGTGGTCGGGGCCGGTCGGAGCATCAGGGCGCGAGGCCTGAGGTGATGCGCTCCGTGTTGGCGCGCATCATCTCGAGGTAGCTCTCGGCACCGCCGCCCGCCGGGGTGAGCGATTCCGTGAACAGCGGCTCGACGCGCACGTCGATGCCAGCCTCGTTCGCGAGGGCGCGGGCGAGGTCGTCCGGGCTCGATGCGTCGGCGAAGATCGTGGAGACGCCGGCGGTCGTGATGTCCGCGCTGAGCTCGGCGAAGTCGGCGGCGCTCGGCGCGGCCAGCGTCGTCCCACCGGGGATGACGGTGCCCACGATGGTGAAGCCGAACCGGTCTGCCAGGTAGCCGAAGACGTGGTGGTTGGTGACGAGGCTCTTCGACGCGCTCGGGATGGTGTCGAACTGGGCCTGCATCCACGTGTCGAGCTCGTCGAGCTGACCGGAATAGTCGGCGACCGAGGCATCGAGCGCCGCCTGGTCGAGGCCGTCGACGTCCGTCGAGAGCTGGCGGCTCAGGGCGTCGACGACCGCCGACATCCTGGCCGGGTCGGTCCAGAAGTGAGGGTCGTCCATGCCTTCCGCGTCCCCTTCCGTGTAGGCGAGTGGCTCGAAGGCGTCGCTCGCGACGAAGTGGGGGATGCCCGCCGCGTCGACCTGCGTGAGGTGCTGCGCGACTCCCTCCTCCAGGCCGAGCCCGTTGGAGACGACGAGGTCGGCGTTCTCGATGGAGGCGGCCTCCTGCGCCGAGAGGCTGAAGGAGTGCGGGTCGGCGCCGGGTCTCATGAGGGTCGTGACGGTGGCCTGGTCGCCGACGAGCTCGGTGACGACGTCGCCGAGGATGTTCGTGGTCACGACGATCTCGGGCCGGTCGTCGGTTCCTGTCGCGCTGCAGGACGCGAGACTCGCTGTGATGGTCACGGCGGCGAATGCGGCGGCGATCGTCCGGAGGGTCGGGGGCTGGGTGCGGCTGGTCATGGTCAGTTCCCCGTCTCGAAGGCGAAGGCCGGGGCGGAGGAGAGGTCGAGGGTGCGGGCGATGCGGGCGCCGTCCTTGTAGTCGATCTCGTGCAGGTCGGTGGAGGCTGGAGTGCTCACGTAGGCGCGGCTCGTGTCGACGGAGAGGTGGACGCTCGCGGCGGAGTCCGGGGTGCCGATGAGCCCGGCCTGTGTGCCGGTCACCTCACCGGTCTCCCCGTCGATGACCAGCAGCGTGCCTTGGCGGTCGACAGCGACGATGCGGCTGCTGTCGTCGGCGACTGCCACGGCGGTGAGGATCGGGTCCGCAGTGGGGATGAAGCTCAGCTCCTGCGTTCTGGACGAGGCGAGCCAGATGCCTGCGTCTCCGGCCGGGCCTGCGACGGCGGGCCGGTGCGGGCGGTTCTCGAGCGACCTCGCCGGGCCGACGGGTGCAGCGCCCTGGGCTGTCGTGCTGCTGACCGCCGGATAGGCGACCTTGGTGAGGGCGGGGGCCGCGGACTCGGCGCCTGCCTCCGCGGCAGCTGCGAACACGAGGCCGTCGGAGCACGCGAAGGTCGCACCGAGGCTCGTCTGCTGGACGTCGCCCAGTCCCGGGCATTCGACGTCGACGCCCAGGTCCTGACCGTCGAGCGAATAGGCGCCCAGCGTCGGCGCTCCGCCTGGCGACTCGGCGCTGCTGGCGACGACCGCATCGCCGACCGGGGCTGCGGCCGCACCGTGGGCGGTGGACTCGACTCGGGCGAGCTCGACCACCTCGCCCTGTCCGAGTGCGTGACGATCGAGGATGACGGTGGTCCCGGAGTCCTCGAAGCTGAGGGCTGCGACGGCCTCGTCCGAGGAGACGCGGGCGGGTCCCGCCTCCGCGAGCTCCCCGGTGATGCCCGGAGCTGTGCGGTAGTAGTGCACGTGGTCGCCGTGCGGCACCGTCCACACACCCGTGTCGATCACCTGCGTGGTGCCGTCGCCGTCAGCTCCGGACCCCGTGAAGACGAATCGCCCATCGCTCGCCGCCCAGACGGGGTTGGCGACGGAGTCGAGCGTCGAGCTCTCGCCAGTCAGGAGGTTGAGCACGTTCACGGAGCCGTCCGCTCCGATGCTCGCGATGCTCGACTGGGCTTCCGTGAGCTCCTCGGCGCCGGCGACGAAGCCGTGCGGCTGCTCCTCGGGCGCAGCGCTTCCGGCGGGCGCCGCATCCTCGGGAACGGGGGAGGCGCACCCGGCGAGGGTGAGCATCCCGACCGCCGCCAGGGTGGTGACGAGGGGGTGTCGACGAACGGATGCGGGGGAGAGGGGGAGGGTTACGCGTGTGCGGGGCAAGACGTGACGCTTTCTGCTGGAGCGGTGGATGCGGAGGAGGTGCGGGCGTGCGCGCCGCGGAGCCGGGCCGGACGCACGAGCGCGGCGACGGCGACGGACAGCACGGCGGCGAGCGCGATGGCGGGGCCGGCGGCGATCGCGAGGTGCCAGGAGGCGTAGAGGCCGGCCACCACAGCGGCGACGCCGATGGCGCTGCCGAGCGCCATGATGCCGACGACGCTCTTGCGTGTGAGGGATGCGGCGGCAGGCGGAGCCAACAGGAGCGCCGTCACGAGCAGGGTGCCGATGGCCTGATACGACGCGATGACGGCGAGCGCGACGAGCGCGATGAGGGCGAGGCTCGCGCGCTCGGGGCGCAGGCCGAGGGTGAAGGCCTTGCGCTCGTCGAAGGCGAGTGCCGTGAACCCGCGGTGGAAGAAGGCGAGTCCGGCGACCGCGAGCACGAGGGATGCGCCGATGAGCCACAGCTCTGCCGGTCCGATGGCCAGCACGTCGCCGAACAGCATGGCCGTGACGTCGACTGCGAAGCTCCCGGATCTCGAGACGATCGCGATGCCGAGCGCGAGCATCCCGACGAAGAGGATGCCGATGGCGGTGTCGTTCGAGAGGCGGGTGCGCTTCGTCAGGGTGCGCACGCCGACAGCCATGACGGCGGCGGAGGCTGCGGCGCCGGTGACGGGCGGGAAGCCGAGAAGCACAGAGAGTGCGACGCCGGGCAGGATGCCGTGGGCCAGCGCCTCGCCGAGGAAGGCCATGCCGCGCAGCACGACCCAGGTGCCGACGCAGGCGCACAGGACGGCGGCGAGGGAGCCGCCGATGAGGGCTCTGGCGAAGAAGCTCGCTTCGAGGGGATCGGTGAGGAAGGGCACGAGGAAGGACCGTAGCATAATGAAAACGCTTCTCATTACCGATAGGGTTCGAGCATGGCCGCCCTCACCACACTCGCGAACGCAACTGTCCGCTACGACTCCCACGAGGCGCTCGCGGGCGTCTCGCTCGAGATCGCCCGCGCCGCGATCACGGTCGTCGTCGGACACAACGGCTCAGGCAAGAGCACGCTGCTCGGCGTGCTCGCCGGGACCACGCCGCTCACCTCCGGGTCACTCGAATGGCACGACTTCGACGCATCCCCTGGGCGGATCGCCTTCGTGCCGCAGCACGCCCGACTCCCAGAGGCCTTCCCGATGACCGTCGGGGCAGCGGTCGCGATGGGCAGGTGGGCCGAGCGAGCACGAACCGGCATCCGCCTGCGCCGTCGAGCGCACGCGGATGGGCGCCGGAGCTCCGACGCCCAGCACGTGCGCGAAGCCATCGAGCAACTCGGCCTCGGCCCGCTGCGCGGACGGCTCCTCGGCGAGCTCTCCGGCGGCCAACGGCAGCGCACGCTCATCGCGCAGGGCATCGCGCAGGACACCGAGCTGCTCCTCCTCGACGAGCCGACGGCAGGCGTCGACGCCGAATCGAACGAGCGCATCGCAACCTGCCTCGCCGCACTCGCGGCACGCGGCAGGACGATCGTCGTCGCGAGTCACGACGCCCACGAGATCTCGGCGGCAGACGCCGTCATCACCCTCAGGGACGGTCGGAGGATGGACGAAGAGCCCACGCCGTCGGTGGGCCTGCGACGCGCGCTTCGTCACTAGGATGACGGCAACCCCTCGCTCTCCGGACGAGGGGCGTCGACGCCGCGCGCGGCGCATCCCCCACTGAAGGAGTCCGCAGTGAGCCAGTCCACCCCCATCGTGCGTTTCAACCTCAACCCGACGCTCCTGAGCCCGAAGCAGGTGACGACGCTGCGCTGGATCTTCGGCATCGGCGGAGCAGTCGCACTCGCCCTCGGCATCGTCGCGTTGGCCTTCCCCGAGAAGGCGCTCACCGCCATCGCGTGGGTCTTCGGCATCTTCTTCGTGTTCACCGGAGTGCTGCGTCTCGTGCGCGCCATCGTCTCCAAGGGGCTCCCCACCGGGTGGCGCGTCTTCAACGCGGTGGTCGGCCTGCTGCTGATCGCCGGTGGAATCGTCGCGCTCGTGCAGCCCGCGGCGCTCATCGACGCGCTCGGCATCCTCATCGCCATCACCTGGATCATCGAGGGCATCGCATCGCTCGCGGATGCGTCCCCCGACCAGTCGCGCTGGTTCGCGATCATCTCGGGCGCGCTCAGCATCGTCGCAGGTCTGCTGATCCTGCTGTGGCCGGCTGGGATCGTCGTCGTGATGCTCTGGATCGTCGCGTTCATCCTCATCATCGGCGGCATCACGCAGCTCGTGATGGCATTCCGGTTCGGCAAGACGGCCCGGAAGGTGTGACGATCATGGCGATCAAGAGCTCGGATATCCGCCTCGCCGACGAGGCACCCACCTCGCGGCTTAGGACCGTCAAGCGCGTGCTCCTCGGCGGCTTCCTCGTCTTCGCGGGGGTCACGCACCTGACGGTCGCGCGCGATGAGTTCAAGGCACAGGTGCCGAAGTCGGTGACCAGGTACGCGCCCCTGACGACCGACCAGGTGGTGCTCGCATCCGGAGTCGCCGAGATCGCGCTTGGCCTGTCGCTGCTCTTCGCCCGTCGAGCCCAGCGGCCGACCGTCGGCTGGGTGGCCGCGGCGTTCTTCGCGGCCGTGTTCCCCGGCAACCTCGCGCAGTTCGTGCACCGCCGGGACGCGTTCGGGCTCGACACCGACAAGAAGCGCTTCCTTCGCCTCTTCTTCCAGCCCGTGCTCATCGCCTGGTCGCTGTACGCGACCGGAGCCTGGCGCCGCCGCGTCAGGTAGGAGGGCGGGCTCGCCCGAGCCGCCGCCAGTCTCGGCCCGGGCGCCAGCAGACTCGGGATGGGTTTCTCGCTTCCGGATGGTTTGTTTCCCATCCCGAAGCGAGAAACCCATCCAGAGACGCGCGCGAGGTGGGTGGAGACGCGGCGGCAGCCCGCGGCGGAGCTAGTGGGGCGCGGGCGCGTCCTGCTCGATGCGGTCGAGGTGCGCCGCGGCGTGGCGGTGCCCCACCGACTCGTAGCCGATCACGACGACGACGGGTGCGAGCATCCCGACGAGCAGGCTGACCGAGACGCTGGCGCCGTTGGCGGCCATGACGACACTGGCAGCGAGCACGGCGACGGATGCGAGCGCGAGCAGCGCGTGGAACGCGTTGATCGTGCGCAGCAGGTACGAGTAGAGCGTGAACACCGTGAGCAGGTAGATCAGCACGGGGATCGCGACGGCGAGCACCGCCGTGACGTCGCTCACGTGGTAGTGCTCGTCGAACGTGTACGCCACGATGTGCAGACCAGCTCCGGTCGCGGCGATCGACGCGAAGATGAAGAAGTGGCCGTAGCCCCACGGGAACGAGCGCTCGCGGTGGACGTGCAGCACCTCGGCCGCTGGCACCATGAAGTACACCCACCACATGCCGAAGATGAGCACCATGCCGACGACGACGAGCGGGCCAGCGATCTCGACGAGGAGCGCGACGAGTCCGCCCAGCAGCGCGAAGACGAGCGTGAGCGGGAGGATCGCGATGACGATCCAGAGGATCTGCGCGACGGAGACGAAGACCGCGTACGTCATGGCCGTCGTCCGGTACCGCGAGCCGCTCCGGGCCGCGCGGAGCCACTGGCAGACGAGCGCGACGCGCATGACCACGTAGCCTGCGATCATGACGCGGTTGTCGAGCACCTCACCGTGGTCGATGGACTCGACATGGCCGGGAGGCCGAGCGCGAGGATGACCACGCCCGCCATCTGCACCATCGTCAGCAGCCGGAAGAGCCAGTCGTCGGTGTCGAAGGCCGAGGCGAACCAGGAGAAGTTGATCCACGCCCACACCAGCGAGAATATCGCGAAGCCGAAGCCGATGATCGCGGGCACCGTGTGGCCTTCCGCGATGCCGTGGGCGAAGAGATTCCCGGCGGCGGCGAACGACGCGGCGAACGCGAGGTCGTAGAGCAGCTCGAGCGGCGTCGCGGCGCGTCCCTGCTCGTGAGTGTCGCGGCCGAGCATCCGCTGGAGCCCGTGGTTCAGCCGCCGCGGGGCAGGCTTGAGCGTTTCTGAGGTCATGAAGTCGTCCGGTCTGACGAAGTGAGCGAGCTCCGGAGGTCTCGCAGACCGACGCTGATGTTCCCCCACCGGCTCCGAAGCCTGTACATGTTACGTCGTCCTCCGCGTTCCCGCGCGTCGTCTCCGTGTGAGCACATGTGCAGATGCGACACTGCGGGGGTGGATGCACACCTCCGACCATGGGTGGCCGACGATGCCCCTGCCCTTGCGAACGCGATGCGGACGTCGCCGGACCTCGCAGCGCAATTCCCGGGAGGGGTGCCTTCGACGGAACTCGACTTCGTCTCGTACATGGCGCAGCACCTCGTCTCCGGCACGGCGAAGCACGACTTGGCGATCATCGTCGACGGCATCGCCGTCGGCAACGTGGGGCTCAGCAACATCGAGCACGTGCACCAGACGGGCTGGGCCTACTACTGGCTCGCGAAGGGTGCGCGGGGGAGGGGCCTCGCCACGCGGGGCCTCGCGACGATCGCCGACCTGGCGTTCACGGAACTCGGCCTCTTCCGCCTCGAGCTCGGGCATCGAACGGGCAACGCCGCGTCCTGCCGCGTCGCGAGCCGCGCTGGCTTCCGGCCGGAGGGCATCGAACGACAGAAGCTGCGCTACGGGAAGCAGCGCTTCGACGTGGAGACGCACGCGCGCCTGACGCTCGACCCGGTGCCGGACATCGAGCTCATCCCGCGCACGGCCTCCTTGGCCGGACCCCGGCAGCCGGATCTGACTCGCCCGGATCTCGGCACCGCCTGACCGAGCGCGAGCGATGCGGGACCGGTGTTCCGGTCGGGTGCCGTCGAGTTCATGCGGGGTAACGCAATTGCACGGGGCCCCGCCGGTGGTGGCAGTTTGGTATCCGATCTCCCCCGAACTCCACTGCTGAGGACCCCCCCGTGCGCATCTCCCCGACGGTTCCCGAGTCGATCGCCTCGCTGACGGCAGCCAAGCCCGAGGTCATCGAGCAGACGCTCGCCGCCTACTCGGCGCTCTACGAGGCACCACAGGCGCTCGAAGCCACGCTTCTGCACGGGTTCGCCCGCACGGTGGCCCGCTGGCAGGGCAATGCCCAGCTCGCGGAGTGGCACCTCGCGCAGGGCGCGGACGCACGCCTCGTCGGCGACGAGCTGCCCGCCGACCCGAAGCTCCGTGCGCTTGTCGAGCATGTCGACCTCATCACGGTGTCGCCGGCGCTCGCGACCCACGAGGACCAGCACGTGCTGCCGCTCACCGGCATCACCCCTGAAGAGATCGTGCTCCTGAGCCAGCTCGTCGCGTTCGAGAGCTACCTCGCGCGCATGCTCGACGGCGACGCTTTCCTCGCAGGCCGGTCGCCGGAGCGGGTGGATGCGCCTGCGCGCTCGACGGTCGCGGCCGGCCGCTCGAAGGACCTGAGCGGACGCACGATCTCCGGCCTGCAGAAGCCGACCGCGTACACCCAAGAGCAGCTCGAGTGGTCGCCGTGGATCGCCGCTCCCGCGGAGGACGAGCTCACTCCCGAGCAGGTCGACTCCTTCGCCGCGAAGGCCACCACCAACAGCGTCTACTTCAGGCTCCTGTCCCGCGTTCCCGCCGTGCTGAAGGCGCGCAGCGCGATCGACAACGCCGTCTTCGTGAGCAAGGACGGACTGCCGCGTGCCGAGCGCGAGCTCGCGGCGGCGGTCGCCAGCAAGGTCAACGACTGCATCTACTGCGCGTCCGTGCATTCGCGGAAGGCGACGTTCCAGTCGAAGCGTCACGACGACGTCCAGCGGGTCATCGACGCGAGCCTGCCGCGGGACGCGAACTGGCAGCCGACCTCGCTCGAGGCGCTGAGTGCGGAGCAGGATGCGCGCTGGTCCGCCATCATCCGCTTCGCGGCGAGCCTCTCGACGCTACGCCCGAGTGCGACGCCCAGCCAGATCGCGGAACTCCGCGATCTCGGCCTCGACGACGCCGAGCTGTTCGATCTCGTCGGGTCGACCGCGTTCTTCGCGTGGGCGAACCGCCTCATGCTCAGCCTCGGCGAGCCCAACTGGCCCGCGTCCGCCAGCTGAGCATCCCGGCCCGCTTCCTCGCACCTTCTTCTGCACCCCAGCCACCGAGAGGTTCCCCTATGCCCATCGCACGTCGACTTCCCGCCGCCATCGCGGCCCTCGTCGCCAGCACGCTGCTGCTCACAGGCTGCGGCACCGTCACCCCCGAGGGCGGGGCCGACGCCGAGACGATCACCGTCATCGACGACCAGGACCGCGAGGTCACCATCGACGGACCCGTCGAGCGCGCGGTCGTGCTCAACAGCTACGGCAACGAGTTCGTGCGTGCGATCGGCGCGGGCGACACGGTCGTCGGCGTCGACCGCGCCTCCATCAACCGCCTCCCGTACCTGCCGGTCGACGAGGCAGACGTCATCGCCGAGGGCCTCGACCAGATCAACTACGAGGCGGTCGCCGAACTCGACCCCGACGTCGTCATCATGCCCCGCAACGCCGTCTGGCGCGAGGCTGCAGAGCAGCTCGAGTCGTTCGGCATCCCCGTCGTCGTCGCGACCGCGTGGGACTACGCGGTCTTCGACGAGACGGTGAGCCTCCTCGGACAGGTCTTCCAGAAGGAAGAGGGCGCGCAGGCGGTCACCGACTTCTCGAGCGAGATCCTCGACGTCGTCGCGGAGCGCACCGAGGGCGTCGAGCCCGTGCCCGTGTACTGGGAGACGGTCGACCCGTACCTGACGGTGCTCCCCGGCTCCGGCTTCCACGCGATCATCGAGGCGGCCGGCGGCACCAACGTGTTCGAGAACGCCGCAGGCGGCGGTGACGAGCAGGAGGAGATCACGGTCGACCCCGCCGAGGTCGTCACCCGCAACCCCGCCGTCATCGTGCACGAGTTCGAACCAAGCGCCACGCCGACCGGCCAGGAGCGCTTCGACTCGCTCGGCGCGGAGATCACGGCCCGCCCGGGCTGGTCGAACGTCGACGCCATCAAGAACGGTGAGGTGTACCTCGCGAACGGATGGGCGACCAGCGCCGTCGCGAAGTCCATCGGCGCCCTCTACCTGGCGAAGTGGCTGCACCCGGAGGAGTTCTCCGACGTCAACCCCGACGAGTTCCTCGAGCGCTGGGTCGTCGACTTCCAGGACACCGACTTCCCCGGTGCCAGCGAGTACATCCAGCAGTACCAGGCGGGCGCGTAGTGACGGTCGCGACACCAGAGGCCGGCACGGGCTCGGCCGGCGAGCAGAACGCGGTCGCGTCGAGCGAGCGCAAGCGCGCCAACGTCAAACGGCTCGCGATCGTCGGCGGCCTGATCGTGAGCGCGCTCGCGATCATCGCCGCCGTCACGATCGGCACGGCGGGCGTCACGTTCGGGGACGTCTGGGCCGCGGTCGTGCTGTCGATCTTCGGCGGCACGCTCGAGAACGACTTCGCCCAGAAGTTCTCGATCGTGACGGAGCTGCGCCTGCCGCGTGTGCTGCTGGCCTTCGCCGCCGGCGCGGGACTCTCGCTGTCCGGCGTGCTCATGCAGGGGCTGCTGCGCAACCCGCTGGTCAGCCCCTTCACCCTCGGCGTCTCGCCCGCGGCCGCGTTCGGCGCAGCCCTCGCGATCACCATCGCGGGCGGCACGACCCTCCCGTCGTGGGCGATCATCGCGAGCGCGCTGGTCGTCTCCCTCGCCGTGTCTGCGCTCGTGCTCGGCCTCGCATCCGCCAAGGGAATGGCGATCGCCACCCTGCTGCTGCTCGGCATCGCCATCACGCAGCTCTTCGAGGCGCTCACCGCCGCCCTGCAGTTCACGGCCAACGAGAACACGCTGCAGGCGATCGTGCGATGGACATTCGGCTCGGTGAACGACGCGACCTGGGGGGACGTGCAGACGGTCGGGATCCTCGTGCTCGCGACGATCCCGTTCGTGCTGTGGTTCGCGAAGGACCTCAACGCCGTCGCCTTCGCCGGTGACGACGCCGCGAAGAGCCTCGGCGTGAACGTGCAGGCGCTTCGCGTCGGGCTCATCATCGTGGCGGTTGTCCTCGCCGCGGTCATCGTGAGCTTCTGCGGCGTCATCGGCTTCGTGGGCCTCGTCGGGCCGCACATCGCGCGCCTCATCATCGGCGCGGACCACCGTTACCTCATCCCGTTCTCGGTGGTCACCGGCGGCCTCCTTCTGCTCGTCGCCGACACGGTCGGGCGCACGATCCTCGCGCCCGCCGTCATCCCCGTCGGCATCGTCGTCGCCTTCATCGGCGCGCCCATCTTCATCCAGCTCATCCTCACGAGGAAGACGGCCCTCAAATGAGCCTGACGATCGACGGCATCGAGTTCGCCTACGGCAAGCACAAGGTGCTGAAGGGTGTGAGCCTCGAGGTGCAGGACGGCACGTTCTGCGCGCTCCTCGGCCCCAACGGCTCCGGCAAGTCGACGCTCACGAAGGTCATCGCCCGCGTGCACAAGCCCAGCGAGGGCACCGTCACGTTCGACGGCACGGATGTGCTGAGCCTCGGGAGGCGCGAGCACGCCCGGACGGTGGCCTACGTGCCGCAGTCCGGCGAGGCTCCGTTCGATCTGACCGTGCGGGAGGCGGTGCTCCTCGGCCGCACCCCGCACTACGGCATGGCCCCCGGTGCCGAGGACTGGCGCCACGTGCAGGACGCCATCACGCTGCTCAACCTCGACGAGCTCGTCGACCGCAACATGTCGGAGCTTTCCGGAGGGCAGGCGCAACGCGTGCTCGTGGCCAGGGCGCTCGCGCAGGACCCGAAGGTGCTGCTGCTCGACGAGCCGACGAGCGCCCTCGACCTGCGCTACCAGATCGAGACGCTGCAGATCGTGCGCCGCATCACACGCACGAAGGGCATCACGGCGCTCATCGCCATCCACGACCTCAACCACGCCGGCCGCTTCTGCGACCAGATCGTCATGCTCGACCAGGGCACGATCATCAAGAGCGGCACGCCAGCCGAGGCGCTGCAGGAGGACACGCTCAAGCAGGTCTACGGACTGCGCGTGACGGTCGAGGAGCGCGAAGGCTTCGTCGAGGTGCGCCCCGTCGTCGAGGACGACCTGGAGTACCGCATCTGATGTTCGACGCCGTCATCGTCGGGGGAGGGCCGCGCGCCGTCGCCACGGCGCTCCGGGTGGCGGCTCGCCGGCCCGCGACGCGCATCCACCTGGCCATCGTCGACGCGATCGACGTCGGCGCCGGGGCGACCTGGCGCATCGACCAGCCGGCCGAGTTCCTCAACAACACGACATCCGGTTCGACGACCATCCACGCCGACGAGTCGACCAGGATGTCCGGGCCCGTGGTGCCAGGCCCAGACCTCGTCGACTGGGCGGAGGCGATCGTGCAGCGCGGCGAGCACCCCACCCCGTGGGTCCTGGACGAAGCCCGAGCCGTCCGGCCCGGGAGCTTCCCTTCGAGACGCCTGCAGGGCATCTACTTCCGCGAGCAGCTGGAGGCCGCCGAAGCGAGCGGGGACGTCAGCGTCACTCGCATCGAGGGGACGGCCGTGGATGTGCGAGGCGACGGTGCCGAGACGCGCACCGTGGTCCTCTCCGACGGCACCGAGCTGACGGCGTCGGTCGTGGTGCTCGCCCAGGGCATGGTGCAGGCGCTGCCGAGCGAGGAGACGGAGCGGTTCGAGCGAGCCGCTCGCGAGCGGGGCCTCGTCTACATTGCACCGGGGATGCCGGCCGAGCAGGACTGGTCGGCCGTCCCCGAGGGCGAGCACGTCATCGTCCGCGGCCTCGGCGCGAACTTCTTCGATGTCGTCGCCGTGCTCACGGCGGGCCGCGGCGGCAGGTTCGAGCCCATCGCGGGCGACACGAGGGGCAGACTGCGGTACCTGCCCTCCGGCCGGGAGCCGATCCTACACGCCGGCTCGCGCCGAGGCGTGCCCTATCGCGCGAAGGCCGACGGTTGGGCGGAAGCGACGCCCTTCTCCGCCCGCACAGCTGACCGCGCCTGGTTCGACGCGCTCGCAGCGACGGAACCCGCGTCGCTCGACTTCCGCCGAGACGTGTGGCCCGGGATCGCCCGAGAGCTCGCCGTCGCGTACCTGACGGCACTCGCCGGGTGGGCCCCGGAAGCGATGCTGGTGCCGTTGGAGGCCGCCCTCGAGGAACTCGACGGTGCGCAGGACGTGGCCGCTCTCGACGCGGTGCTCACCGCATCGATCGACCAGGACCTGGACGATGGAGCGCACGCCTTCACGATCGACTCCCTCCGCCGGCCCACGCGAGGCGAGCAGGTCACGGCAGAGCAGTGGGCGCGGCAGGTCGCGCAGCTCGTCGAGGCGGAACTCGGCTCGATGTCATCCCCGGACACGCACCCGCGCGCCGCCGTCAACCGCGCGATGGGCGCACTCCGGGGCCAGGCCGGACGGCTCTCCGCCGCCGGCGTCCTCGAAGGGCGATCCGCGGTCCTGGACTTCGAGGGGTGGTTCAACGCCGACGGCCTGTTCCTCGCATCCGGCCCGCCCTCGGGGCGCACCCGCGAGGTCCTCTCGCTCATCGACGCCGGGATCCTCCGCCTCACCGGGCCGGAGACCGAGGTCTCCCTCGACGAGGCGGCGGGCGAGTTCGTCGCCCGCTCGGCGATCACCGGCGTCGTCGTCCGGACCCGCGCGCTCATCGAGCCCCGCATGTCCAAGGGCAAGGTGCCCGCCACGAACGACCCGCTGCTCCGAGCACTGCTCGACTCCGGTCGCGCCCGCGTGCACACGCGGCGCTCGCGGGACGGTGTCGACGTGGAGACGGACAGCATGGAGGCGACGGGGGCAGTACTGGACGATCGCGCGCCAGGCCTCAACCTCGTGCGCGGCGACGGCTCCGTGGACGAGCGTGTCGTCGTGCTCGGAATACCGGCGCTCAGCACGCAGCCTGGCAGCGCGATCGGGGCGACCCCGGGCAAGCCGTCGCCACTGCTTGCGGGCGCGGATGTCGCGGCCAGGCAGATCATCGCGGCCGCGCGGTCGAAGCCGCAGTCGCAGGATGAGGGACAGCTGCGGGCCTGAGACGGCGAGCGCGGCGCGGGCTCAGTCCCGGGCGGGCTCCAGGCGTCGATCGTGCGCGTCACGACCTGCCCAGGTCAGGGCGGCGACGACCGTCGCGGCAAGGCTGACCCCGCCGAGCACCACGGCGGTCGGCGCGAGCCCGAGCCCGGCGCCGAGGAAACCCGCCGCCGGATAGCAGAGGATGTAGCAGGCATGCGAGAGCGAGAACTGCGCCGCGAAGACGGCCGGCCGCTCATCGCTCGACGCCGCCCGGCGCAGGAGGCGAGACGACGGGGTCAACACGAGTGAGGTGGCCGCGCCGAGGAGCGCCCACACCGGGAGGGCGAGCATCCACCCCAGTTCGCTCGCGGTCGAGAGGGCGCCGGCCGCAGCGAGGAGGCTGACGGGGACCAGCGCGGCACCTGCGAGCATCACCCTGCGGTCGGAGACTCGCTCCAGCACGCGCGGCAGGCCGAGCGCGACGAGCATGGACCCCGCACCGGAACACGCGAGCAGCACGGCGAGGTCGGACTGCGGCCGCCCGAGCTGCGCCTGCACGAGCACGACGGAGTTGACGATGACCATCGCCGTCCCGGCGGCGACCGCCAGGTTCAGTGCCAGGAGCGCCCTGAGGTCGCGGGTGCGCCAGAAGACTCGGATGCCCGCGGTCAGTCGAGCGAGGAAGGGGCTTGGCGCGGCGAGCGCGACGCTCGGGAACCTGGTCGCGGCGACCAGGGTCGCCGAGACGAGAAAGCCGACGACGGTGCCGACGAACAGGGAGTTGTAGGTGACGACCGTCAGCAGGAGGGCTGCGAGGACGGGGCTTGCGAGCGCCTCGAGGTCGTAGGCGAGGCGGGAGAGTGAGAGCGCGCGTGTGTAGCGGCGCTCGTCCGGGAGCACGTCGGGGATCACGGCCTGGAACGTCGGCGTGAAGGTCGCCGACGCCGCCTGCAACACGAAGATCAGCAGGTAGACCTGCCAGACCTCGCCCACGAACGGCAGTCCGAGAGCGATGGCGGCGCGGATGAGGTCGGCCGAGATGAGGACTCGCTTCCTCGACCACCGGCTCGTCACCGCGGCCATGACCGGGGAGACCATGACGTAGGCGATCATCTTGATCGTGAGCGCCGTGCCGAGCACGATGCCGGCGTCGCCGCCTGCGAGGTCGAACGCGAGGAGGCCGAGCGCGACCGTGAGGAGGCCCGTCCCGACAAGGGCGACGACCTGCGCCCCGAAGAGGTGCCGGAACGCCCGGTTCTCGAGCAGCTCACGCATCAGAGTCTCCAGCGGTGACCGGTCCGCGCGCGTCGTCGTTCCGGTGATGCGGCGGGATAGCGTCGGCGCCACCGACTCCGGCGACGGAGTGCTCGGCCTGGAAGATGGCATCCGCGACGAGACGCCTGGCGTGCCCGTTGATGAGCCGGTAGAAGACGCGTGTCCCTTCTTGTCTGGTCGCGACGATCCTCGCGAGTCGCAGCTTCGCGAGGTGCTGCGAGACGCTCGCCGGCGTCTTCCCGACGGCTTCGGCGAGGTCGTTGACGGCGTGCTCGCCCGTGTTCAGGACCAGCACGATGCGCACGCGGGTGGCGTCGGCGAGCATCCCGAAGACCTCGGCCGCGAGTTCGACGGTGGGGCTGTCCAGCTCGACGAGCGGTGCGGTGTCGGCGGGACCGTGCGAGGCACCCGTCGATGTCTGCTTATCTGCATGCATACGCAGATAATGTCACGTGGCCTCCGCCTGGTCCAGTGCGGCACCGGTGCGCCGGCTCGAATCGCCGCTCCAGACCGCCTTCAGGACGTAGCTGACGGGCGGGACCTACGCTGGAGTCATGTCTGCAGTTGAAGATTTCACGCGCTTCCCGATCGACGAGACCTCGAAGGCGAAGCTCGCCGAGTCCGGCTTGCGCTACGAGACGCTGGACGCGAGCGACGCAGCTGGCTTCGCCGCCTGGGCGCGTGCGGACCTGCGCGGGTTCCTCGCTGCGGAGCCCAGCGAGAAGCACCTCGAGGGCATGCGGGCGTCGCTCGGCTACCGGCGCACGACTGGCGTCTGGGACGATTCCGCTCCCCAGGCGGATGAGCCCGTCGCGACCACGAGCTCGTGGCCGGCCGAGCTCACGCTGCCCGGGTGCACCCAGCTCCGCGTGTGGGCGATCAGCTCCGTCACTGTCTCGCAGGCGCGCCGCAGGCGGGGGATCGCCAGGAACCTGCTCGAAGGCGAGCTGCGCACGGCGGCTGCGCTCGGCATCCCGCTCGCGGCGCTCACCGTCTCCGAGTCGACGATCTACGGGCGCTTCGGATTCGGGCCCGCGACCTTCGCGGCGAATCTCAGCATCGACACCCGCCGTGTGCGATGGAGCGGCCCCGCGCCGAGTGGCCGCGTCGACTACGTCGGCCGCGAGCAGTGGGTGGAGCAGATCGCGGGCCTCTTCGACACCGCCCGGACGTCGACGGTCGGCGAGATCGAGGGGTGGGACGGCATGTGGCCGCGCCTCGCAGGAACGGTGCACGACGAGGAGGGTGAGGGCAAGAAGCTGCGAGCCATCACCTACACGTCGGAGTCCGGCGAGCTGCAGGGTGCGGCGCTCTTCAAGTACGAGGGCGGCGACCACGACTACGCGAGCCACACGCTGAGCGTCGAGTTCCTCCGCACGGTGAGCGATGACGCGTACGCGGCCCTCTGGCGCTTCTTCCTCGAGGCGGACCTCGTCTCCACCGTCAAGGCCGAGCATGTCGCCGTGGACGAGCCGGTCCGGTGGATGCTCGGCGACCAGCGGGCGGCGACCGTCACGACGACGGATCACCAGTGGCTGCGCATCCTCGATGTGAGGGCGGCGCTGGAGGCGCGAAGCTACGCGTCGCCGGGAGTGCTCGGCCTGGAGGTCGAGGATGCGCTCGGATTCGCGGACGGGTCTTTCCTTCTCACCGTCGCCTCGGACGGGGCCGGAAGCGTCGAGGCGGTCGAGCGCCTCCCGGAGGAGGTGCCCGCGGTGCGCCTGCGCGTGGATGTCCTCTCGTCGCTCCTGCTCGGTGGGGTCGCCCCTGCCGGGCTTCGCGCGGCGGGGGTGCTCAGCGAGCTCACGGACGGCGCGAGCGCTCAGGCCGCGCGCCTGCTGCGGGTCTCGCCGGAGCCCGCTCCTGGCATCTGGTACTGAGCCGCGCCGCGGGTCGCTCCGCCGGCGGTGAACATCGCCAGCTTCGCCCGGTGACGCGCAACTAGAATCTGCGGCATGGCATCTGGATTCTGGGGGCGCGCTCGCCGCGCGAAGCAAGCGCAGCAGGCCGAGATCGACGCTCACGACAAGGACCTGGCGATGAAGGCGGGTGTGGCGCTGGTCGACGCCGATGAGCGCATCCGCCTCATGAATGACGAGCTGTCGTTCGCCGAAGCGGAGCTCGGCTCAGGTGCCACGCAGGACCTCAAGGACACGCTCGTCAACGTGCGCACGTACATGGGCGAGGCGTTCCACCTCAATCAGCTCAACGTCGACGACATCCCGGACACACCAGAGGAGCTGCGCACCAGGAACGCGCGCATCGTGCAGATCTGCGAGTGGGCGATGGGCCTGCTCGAGGAGAAGTCGTCGGTGCTGGAAGAGGCTGTCGCGGTGGTTCGTCAGACCCCAGCCGTGCTGGAGGGCGTCAAGCGCGACTCGGAGCGTCTCCGGGCGCGCATCCCTGACGCGCAGGCGAGCATCGATCGGCTTGCGCTCCGGTACTCGGATGCCGCACTGCACCAGGTCGGCGACAACCCGGCGGAGGCGGCGCAGCTGCTCACCTTCGCCGAGCACAGCGCCGATGTGTCGCTGCGTCGACGCGAGGCGGGCCAGAACGAGCAGTCCCGGCTCGCGCTCGAGGCGGCGACGGAGGCCGTGCGGCGAGTGCACACGCTGCTCGACGCCGTCGAGAACTACGAGATCGAGGCGCTTCGTGCCGAGTCGACGCTCGCCGCGGTCATCGCCGATTCCCGCGGCGACCTCGTCGCGGCGCGAGACGTGCCGCGCAGTCGCGAGGTCGAGGAGGCAGCCGAGCGGCTCACCGATGCGCTCGCCTCGCTCCCTCCGGCGGGTGAGCGCACCGACCCGTTCGCGTCCCTGTCGCGCCTCCGGGCCGCGAACACGGCGCTGGACGAAGCGGTGGCGAAGGCGAGGGATCGAGCGGCGCGCCCCATCCCGTCGCAGGCGCAGGTCGCGACGGTGATCGATGACGCGGACCGGCAGATCGCCGTCGCGAACGACGTGATCTCGGGGCACCGAGGGTGGATCGGGTCCGCGCCGCGGACGCGCCTGGCGGAGGCCGAGCGCATCCGGAACGAGCTCGTCAGCTACCGCGGCGGTGAGGAGGAGCGTGAGCAGGCCCTGTCGCTTGCACGGCGGGCGGGTTCGCTCGCGAGCGAGGCGCTGCAGCTCGCGCAGCGCGACATCGACCAGTCGCGCCCGCAGCAGCAGCAGGGTTACGACGAGTGGGGCCAGCCGCGCGGTGGCGGATACCAGGGCGGGTACGGCGGTCGCGGGGGTCGACGTGGTGGCGACATGGGGGACGTCGTCGGGGGTGTGCTCGGAGGGCTCATGATCGGCGGGTTGCTCGACGGGATGTTCGACTAGGGCACTGTTTCACGTCCCTCACCGTTCGGTTGGTTGAGATGGGTGAATATCCGGGTGAATCACCCCCTGTGACGCGGATATGCGGATCAGAATCCAGGATGCTGTGGTATTGCGCTATGTTCTTGTCCTAGCGCGTGATTTCGGAGTCGAAGTACCCAGCGTCTCCGACGCACGTGGTCCCACTGCCATTCGTCCCCCAGCGAAAGAGTGCCGCCGAATGCCCAGCACATCCCAAGAATCATCTGCTTAGACCCCGCAGGTGCCGAACACCTTCTCGGCTGCTCCGGCACGCACCGGGACCGTCACGCGCCGCTCCATCGTCGCCGGTGCCGCATGGACGGCGCCGCTCGTCGTTGCCGCCGCATCCGCACCATTCGCGAGTGCATCGACTACCTGCGTTCCAGCGGGAACTCTTTTCAACTCTCAGGCGCGTGGCCTGCTGGTGAGCGGTACGCTCGGCGGCATCAACCTCAATAGTGCCCTGCAGCTGGCGAGCGCGACCGCGCTCGAGACCGCCGGCGGCCCCACAACGACCGTGGTCTCTAACCCCCTTTCCGTAACCGCGCTGAGCGCCATCCAGGTCAACCTCGGGGGAGTCGCAACTGCGCTCACCGATGTGCTGACGGGCCTCGCGGGAGTGAACAGTGGCGTAGTCGCCCAGTACGCATCGGCGAGCGAGACCGGTCTGTCGATCGGTGCCTCTGGAGCAGTCTCGAACACCGGTGCAATTGCCCTCAACACCGGTTCGACCGGCGTACCGCAGCTCGCGCAGCTCGACCTGCACACCATCCTCCAGAACGTCACCGGGTCGCCGGCGGCCGCGGCGCTCGTCTCGCAGGTCACCGCTCTCAACCTCTCCATCGGAGCCGCAGCTGGCCGCAACTTCGCGGACTCCACCTGCACTCCACCGCAGCAGCTCACGCGAGAGTACCTGCTCGCCTACCTGCGCCTCGCGCTTCAGTCGACGGTTGTCGACAACCTGCTCTCGAGTCTCACGACCAGCCTCGGCACGCTCACCATCTCCACGGATGACGTCTGGGACACCCTGGGCGATGTTGCGCTCCTTGGGCCGCTGCTTGCGGCCCTCGGCCGTGACGCGCTCAACGTGTCGGTCTCCGTCAACACCGCCGCACTGACAGCGACACCGATCCCGAACGTCGCCAACAGTGCTCTGCAGCTCAACCTGGGTACCGGCTCCGCAACCGTCGACCTCGCCGCCTTGCTCGGAGGCGCTTACACGGGTGAGATCTCGCCGTGGCTGAACAACCTCGCCCCCAACACGCGTCTCTTTGCTGACGCAGCGCTTCCGACCGGAGCCGTAACGGCGCTCCTCGACAGCTTCGTAGATGACCTGATCGCGCGTCTCGGCGACCTTGTCACCCTCAACATCACGGCAGGAAGCGTCACCGGCCTCGGTGCGACCGGACTCCGCATCAGCGGCACGCTGACGCAATTCCTGTCCGGCACCGCGACGACGACGCTCGTGCTTCTTGGTGCTCCTATCCCGCTCGGCGCGCTTCTGGGGCCGCTTCTCGGGAGCCTCGGTGGCCTCGTCACCGACGCGCTCGACACGCTTCTTCGGCCGAACGGCGTCCTCAATGCGGTTTTCAACCCGCTCAACGTTCTCCTCGACGGCCTCTTCACGGTACTCACCAATGTGTTGGTTCTGACTATCAACGGTCAGAACCAGGCGCCCGGTACTGTGCCGAGCGATCTGGCGGCTCTTCCCGCGAACAGACTCGACACTGCGGCGCTCCATGTCGGAGTCGTTGGTGCGCTCGACCTGCTCGATCTGTTTATCGCGCGTGGTAGTAGCGGTCCGAACACGCAGCGGGTTGTGTAGTCAAACGCCAAGTGCGTTATCCGCCCGTCACCGAGATTTCTCGGTGGCGGGCGGATTGCTGTCTCCGCGTGCGGATCGCTGCGTGTGCAATTTCGACGGCTGCGGCGTGCCAGTGCTGCCTACTTCGTCGAGCGGACCGAGAGCAGCTCGTACCCTTCGGGCACCATGGCCTCGATCTTCGACTTCGCTTCTTCGTAGGAGTCGGCTTCCGCCTCGATCGTCTCGCTCGCGACGGGACGGATGACTGCAATGACCTTGACCATCCGCTGATCATAAGGCTCTCGGTCGCCGCTGTCGGAGAAGGACGCGACCGCCCCTAGTCGGTGTCGGCGTCGGCGTCGGCGTCGGCGTCGCGGAGGATGCGCTTCGTCGCCCTCGCCCGCCAGGCCTCCTGCAGGACTTCGCCCAGTCTCGCCGCGGACACCGCCTTGAGCCGCACGAGCACGCTCGGGTGGCCGTCGTAATGCGGGGTGGTGAAGAACGCTTCCGGCTCGCCCTGCAGGAGCGCCTCGCGCTCACCCAGATCGGCGCGCCAGCACACCAGCACTCCGGGCTGATCGTGGAAGCGTGCGAACATCTTCTTCCCGACGTAGAACGCCGGAGTGCCGTAGGCGGTGCGCTCCTCGGTCTCGGGGAGCGCGAGCGCCAATCGCCGAACATCGTCGTCGCTGCTCATGACGCCATCGTGTCACTGCTTCTGCCAGGGAACCAGGCTGAGCGCGGTAATCGGCCGAGGAGGCTGGCCCAGCGGGGAATACCTCGCGCCTCGGCCGTGCTGGACCTTGGTATGAAGGCAATCGTCTACGCATCCACCGGTCCCTCCGACGTCCTCTCCCTGGTCGAGCGCGAAGTCGCGCAGCCGGGGCCAGGGGAGGTGCGCATCAGGGTCGTCGCCTCGGGCGTGAACCCGACGGACTGGAAGGCGCGCGAGGGAGGCGGAGCCGGAAGCGCACTCGGCTTCGACGAAGTCGTGCCGAACCAGGACGGTGCCGGGGTCGTGGATGCGCTGGGCGAGGGCGTGACGGGGCTGGCGGTCGGCGACCGCGTCTGGGTCTACCTCGCGGCGCACCAGCGCCCGACGGGAACCGCGCAGGAGTTCACGGTGCTGCCCGCCGATCGCGTCGTCGCCCTGCCCGAGGGCATCGGCTTCGATGTGGCTGCCAGCCTTGGCGTGCCGGCCATGACGGCGCACCGGGCACTGACCGTGCACGAGCACGGCCCCGCGCGTCTCTCGCCCGGGGCGCTCACCGGCCGCACGGTGCTCGTGCACGGTGGCGCCGGCGCGGTCGGGCACGCGGCGATCCAGCTCGCGGCGTGGGCCGGTGCGACGGTCATCACCTCGGTCAGCAGTGACGAGAAGGAGGCACTGGCTCGGGCTGCCGGGGCCCACCACGTGGTGCGCTACCCCGATTCCTCGCTTGCCGAGCGCATCCAGGAACTCGCGCCGGACGGCGTCAACCACATCGTGGAGGTCGCGCCGACGCAGAATGCGGCGCTCGACGTCGAGGTCATCGCGAATCACGGCAGCATCGCCTACTACGCGAACAACAACGGCGACGAGTTCACGGTGCCCATCATCGCGAGCTTCGCGAAGAACGTCCGCTGGCAGGGACTGCTGCTGTACACGGTGGGGCCGGATGCGCTGCACGCGGCCGCCGAGGACGTGACGGCGGCGCTCGTCGACGGTGCGCTGCCCGTGGGGGAGTCGGCAGGTCTGCCCATCACGTGGTTCCCGCTCGAGGAGACCCCGGAGGCCCACGACGCTGTCGAGGGTGGCGCGGTCGGCAAGGTGCTGATCCGCGTGGCTGACGAGGCCTGATCCCGACCCCGCGGTGCGGCCTCGTCCTCGCGGCCGTCAGCTCGGGAAGCGGGGGTCGCGGCGATACTCGTCGAGCCTCGCGTTCAAGGCGGCGTGCACCTGTGGTGGGGCGTCGTCGCCGATGAGCAGCCGCACCCTCGTGTCATCCGGGTCGGCGACGTGCGCGATGAGCTGCGCCGCGGCGTCCGCGGGCGAGGTGCCACTGGACTGCGGCTCGTCGGCGGCCGGCGCAGACGGCCACGGCACCTGCGGCGTCCCGAAGAGGCTTGTGCGCAGCTCGTCGTAGGCCGCCAGCGGCTCGCTGAATCGCATGCTGCCGCCGGCCCAGTCGGTGCGGAGCTCGCCGGGCTCGACGATCGTGACGCGCACGCCGAAGCCGGTCACCTCGGCGGCCATGGCCTCGCTGAAGCCCTCGAGGCCCCATTTCGCCGCGTTGTAGAGTCCGAGCGTCGGCATGGTGCCAACCGCGCCGACCGTCGAGACCTGCACGATGTGCCCCGATCCCTGCTCGCGCATCCCGGGCAGCACCGCCTGACTGAGCCAGAGCGGGCCGAGCAGGTCGGTGTCCAGGATGCCCCTCGCCTCCTGCTCGGAGACTTCCTCTGCCGTGCCGATGAGCCCGTAGCCGGCGTTGTTCACCAGCACGTCGATCGTGCCGAACCGGGCTGTCGCCTGGTCGACCGCGGCGACGGCGGCGGCTCGGTCGCGGACGTCGAGCGGCAGCACCAGCAGGTGTTCGTGCGCCGGAAGCGAGTGCTGGCCGCGGGCCGTGGCGACGACGTCGTGGCCGGCATCGAGTGCCGCGATGGTGAGGGCGCGTCCGAGTCCGCGGTTGGCGCCGGTGATCAGCCAGGTCTGCGATGAGGTCATGCCCGCAAGGGTAGGAGGCGATCCTCGCCGAGACGTGTGTGCAGCGGGGAGCCGGAGTCCCTACTCGCCGACGCTTCCGTCGACCGCTTGGCGCAGCAGGTCGGCGTGCCCGTTGTGTCGTGAGTACTCCTCGACCATGTGGATGAGGATCCACCGCAGCCGCGGGATGCGGCCGTCCGAGAAGCCGCTCGCCGCGGCGTACTCGAGGCCGCCGAGCTCGAAAGCGCGCTCTGCGGCGGCTCGTGACCGCGACACGGCCGCCTCCCACGCTGCGAGGAGCTCGGAGGGCTCGCTGTCTCGCGCGGTCTCCCACTCCCAGTCGGGCGTGGCTTTCCAATCGATCGAGGCCCATGGTTCACGCGGCTCCTCACCGAGGAGGACGACGCCGAACCAGTCGTCCTCGACGTACGTGAGGTGCTTGACGAGGCCCCCGAGGGTCATGGTGCTGGGCGACAGCGTCTTCGCAAGCTCACCCGCGCTGAGCCCTGACACCTTCCAGGCGAGTGTGGCCCGGTGGAAGTCGAGGAACCCGTTGAGCGTCGACCACTCATCCTCACCGAGCGGCGGCTCCGGGCGATTCTGCTCGTCGAAGATCGTCGTCATGGTCCGATCCTACGGACCCACTCGTGCCGGCGCGGAATTGCGGCCGCTGCGATGCACCGAAGAACTCGTGCCCCTGGAGGGACTCGAACCCTACGGGGCTCCGCGCCGCGTGCCCCGGAATAGCAGGCGAGACGGGGCCTCCGAGGCTAGGACGCAGCCCCAGTGCCCACATTCTGCCCACACTCTGCGGCGAGCT